>NZ_JBITZX010000012.1:0-104019 GCF_044547145.1 Streptomyces sp. NPDC052773
GGCCCCCCCCCCCCCCCCCCGCGGGGGGGCCGGCCCGCCCCGGGGGGTGGGGCCCCCCGGGGGGGGGGGGGGGGGCCCGGGGGGGGGGGGGCGCGGGGGGCCGGGGGCCCCGGCCCCGTGCGCTGCGCGGGTTCTCGGCTCGCCGGTCAGGTCGTCCGCGCCGGGTTTGCGCGGCAGGCCCGCGTCCTCCGGGTGCCTGCCGGGCGCGTGGGTGCCCGTCAGGCGTATTCGTCAGGCGTGTTCGTCCGTCGGGTCGGGCTGGAGGGTGAGGACCTGCCAGCGGGCGGGGGAGGTGGCCACCCGGCGGTAGTCGGCCCGGCGCTGCGTACGGCGGCGGGTGCGGTCGCACACATGGACCTCGCCCGGGGGTGTACGGCTCAGCATCGCCTCGCACTGGTCGACGAGGTCGCCGCCGGTCCAGGGCCGTCCGGCGCCCGGCTGCCCGGGCCACTGGCACACGAGCGCCGTTCCCGTGGCCACGGCGGCGTGCACGGACAGGCCCTGGATCAGCGGGGTCGCGCCCGCGGTGACGAGGGAGTCGCGGACCGCCAGGGCGGCCCGTACCGCGCGTTCCGCGCTGTCGCCGTCGTCCGGGTCCCCGTCCTCGGCGAACACGCCGAGCAGCATGGACCCGATCGAGGTGGCCACCAGACCGCCCGCGGTGGTGATCTGCTCGCGGGCCAGCTGGCACACGCTGTCGAGGATGCGGTCGGCGTCGCCCGGCGAGAGGTCGTCGAACGCCCCGAATCCGAACCGCAGCATCAGCACACTGCCGGGCCGGCGCTTCTCCGAGCGGCCGGGATGCGGCCGGCCGGGTCCCCCGGCGGTGACGTCCGTGTGCGCGGGGGTCTTCGGTGGGCCGAAGACGCCCAGGGCGGGGCCCGGGCGGCTCGCCGGGGCGCCTGCCTCCGCGCCTTCCTCCCCGGCTGCCGGATCGGTCACCGTGGACCTGGCGTCCGTGACGCCCGCCGGGTGGAGCCGGGTTCCGGCCGGTGGCGAAGGCGGGTGGGGGAGGGGCGTAGGTGATGCGAGGGTCCTGGGTCCGGCGGGTGGGTTGGCGTGGTCGTCGGGGTGGCCCGGCGCGGGGGAGACGGGGGCCGGGGCGGGGCGGAGGCGGGCGGGGGCGTCGAGCTGGGGGTCCTGGGCGAGGATCGCGCGCTGGAGCTGCTGTATGCCCCGGCCGGGTTCCAGGCCCAGCCCCTCGACGAGGGCGGCGTGGATGCGGGCGTAGACGCCGAGCGCGTCGGCCTGGCGCCCGCACCGGTACAGCGCCAGCATCAGCTGCTGTGCGGCGCGCTCCCGCAGCGGCTCGGCGCGGACGAACGCGTCCAGATCCCGCAGTGCGGACTGGTGTTCGCCGCATTGGAGTTCGACTTCGAAGCAGTCCTCCATCACATCGAGCCGCTTCTGCTCCAGAGCCATCAGCTCCGGCCACTCCAGCCCCACCTCCGCCAGATCCGCGAGCGCGGGACCGCGCCACAGGGCCAGCGCCTCCCGCAGCGCCCCGCGCGCCCGCTCCGCGTCACCGGCCGACAGGGCCGCCCGGCCCTCGGCCGCCAGCCGCTGGAACCGCAGCAGGTCCACCCGCTCGGGAGCCACCCGCACCATGTAGCCGGGCGCCCGTGTCAGCAACTGCGCGGCGTCCGGTTCCTCGTCCGGCACCGTCAGCGACCGCCGCAGCCGCCACACCGCGTTCTGGAGGATCTTGCGGGCGGTGCCCGGTATCTCGTCCGCCGGCCACAGCGCGGCCGTCAACTGGCGCGCCGACACCACCTGGTTGGCGTGCAGCAGCAGATAGGCCAGAGCCGCCCGCTGCCGGGTGCCGCCGAGCCGCACCGGCCCGGCCGCGCTCGACACCTCGAGTGGTCCCAGAAGCCGGAACTCCATGTGTCTCCCCCGTCGTCTGCGCCGACACGCTGTGCCCGTCGGCAGGTCGTATGGACTGGTGGGGAGGGGGGGGGGGGGGGGGGGGGCCGGGGGCGCCCCCCCCCCGGGGGGGGGGGCCGCGGGGCGCCCGGCGGGGGGGGGGGGGGGGGTGGTTGGGGGGGGGGGGGGGGGGGGGGCCCCCCCCCCCCCCCCCCCCCCCCCCCCCTCCCGTTTCGCCCGGAGCGCCGCTCGCGGTCAGCCGGTGTCCGGTGGTCAGCCGGTGGCCGCTCCCGTCAGCCGTGCGCCGTCACCCTCGCGCAGCAGCGCGCAGATGTCCCGCAGCCCGGCCTCGAGCTGGTCGATCTCCTCGTCGGCGAGCTGTACCGAGGGCTCGAACCGCAGGGTGTTGACGGCGCTGGCGGTCGGGAACGTCCGCACCCGGTGCGCGCGCAGCAGATGGCCGGCGAGAAAGTACCCGAACAGCCCGGTTTCGGCCAGGCCCCGTACCGTCTCCGACTCCGCCGCCGACTGGTCGTGGAACTCCAGGCCCAGCATCAGCCCCTTGCCGCGGACCTCCTTGACCTGCTCGGGGAAGTCCGCGCGGACCGACTCCAGCATGGCCCGCAGGGCGGCGCCGCGCTCCTCGGCCCGGCGGTAGGAGGCCCCGCCGTCGGCCTCCAGCAGCTCCAGGACCTTCAGGGCGACGGTGCAGGAGAAGCTGTCCTTGGCGAAGGTCGAGCTGTGCACGATCTCGAACTCACGCCGGTAGCGGGCCTCGCGCACCAGCATCACCGAGGTCTTGGCGATGCCGCCGCCCAGCGTCTTGGCCAGCGTGTAGTAGTCGCCGCGCAGACCGACCTGCGCCGAGGCCAGCAGGGTGCCGGTGCGGCCCATGCCGCTCTGGATCTCGTCGACGATCACCGGGCAGTCGATCTCCGCGCAGAACCGCTGGATCGCCTCGGCGAAGCCGGCCTCCAGCACATGGATGCCGCCCTCGCCCTGGATCGGCTCCACGAGGAAGGCGCAGAACACGGGGAACTCGCGCTCCACGACGTCCACTTGGCCGCCGTCGACCGTGAGTTCGAAGACCACGCCGCGCTCCTGCGCGTGGATCTCCTTCAGCGCCTCGGGCCGATCCCGCGGCACGAACCGCGCCTGCGCGGCCAGTGCCCGGAACGGGGTGCGGTAGTGCTCGTTGTGCGTCAGCTGCACACTCGTGCCCAGCTTGCCGTGGAAGCCGCCCTCCAGGGCCAGGAACAGCGGCGGACGCTCCAGCTGGGCGGCGTTGCGCTCGGCGAGGTGCCGTTCCAGTTCGGCCAGCGTCTCGGCCGGCGCCGCTGCCCCGGCCAGGCCGAAGCGCCGCAGGGCCCGGTCGGCGACCGCGGCGCCACCGGCGGCCACCGCGTCGCGCGCCGCCCCGGCGGACCGCTCCAGCTCCTCCCGGAGCGCCGCGATGCGCATGACCCGGTCCATCTCCGCGTGCTTGACGGCCGCCTCGACCGCCTCGGCTCCGGTATTGGCGAAAATGGCGAAGTACGGCTCGTCCGTGCCGAGTTCGCGGTGGATGATGCGGTTGAGTTCGGAGGCCAGCCGGTTGGCGTAGGGGTGGCGGGAGAACTGGGCGTGCACCGGGGTGCCCGCCGCCAGCAGCTCCTGGGCGCACCGGACGATGTCCGGGTGGTTGTGACCCAGCAGCACCGAGCCGTAGCCGCCGGCGAAGTCGGCGACGGGGATCTCGCCGCCGTCCGCGCCGCGCTGGTACAGCGTGTTGCCCTCGGCACGCACGTACTCGACGGCCAGTCCGGCCGTGCTCAGGACTTCGCGCAGATACGGTTCGGCGAGTTCCGGCCCCTCGGCCGCGGAGTTGTTGGTGTCCATGAGCACAGATTGCGCCATTGGGGTCAATGCCCGGTCATTGGCGGCTCATAAGCGCCGCACAGAACACCGGGAGCAGACGGTTACCGGGCGATGAGACGCCTTCGAAAACGTGACGGTACGTTGACGGACGCGGGCCCTGGTTCGCCAACGGCCGGGCCTGAGCGTGCCCCGCGAAAAGGATCGGAGAATACGGAATGAATTCCGCGCCCGCTCACCTCGACGCAGTTTCCGCGGTTCCCAGCCCGCCGGCCCACGAGGCGGTGACCCCCGCGGTGCTGCGAGCCGTGATGTCGCGGTTCGCCACCGGGGTCACCGTCATCACCGTGGGCGGCGAGCACCTGCACGCCATGACCGCCAACGCCTTCAGTTCGGTGTCCCTGGACCCGCCGTCCGTGCTGTGCAGTGTGGGGCACAGCGCGGTGATGCACGGGGCTCTGACCTCGGCGGGGCGCTTCGCCGTGAACATACTCGGCGTCGAGCAGGAGCCGCTCGCGCGGCACTTCGCCGACAAGAACCGCACGCTGGGCGCCGCCCAGTTCGACGGTGTGCCGTGGACGCCCGGCGAGCACACGGGCGCCCCGCTGCTGGGCGGCTCGCTCGCCTGGCTGGAATGCGAACTCACCGCCGCGCACGCCTTCGGTGACCACACCATCTTCATCGGCACCGTGGTCGGCGCCGGCCAGTTCAGCGAAGGCCGCGGGCTGTTGTTCGTCGACGGCCGGTTCGGCAAGCCCGAGCTGTCCGTGCAATGACTCGTCCATGACCGGTTCGAGACCGGTCGACGCCGTGGCCGGTGCGACCGAACCGGCCGAACTGTTCCGCTCCCCCGACCGCTGCCTTGACGGCTTCGCCGTGAAAGCGAAAAGGCGTGGGAATTCCAGTCGTACACCTTCGGCGAAGACCGCCCACCGGTAACCGCCACCGGACTCGGGCGCGGTCGCACCCGGCCGGGCGGCCATGACCGAGCCGCTCGCCCGCCGGAGAAGGAGGCGAGCGGCGGCCGGCCCCCTGAACGGCGAAGGGCCCGAACCGGATCCCCCACCGGTTCGGGCCCTTCGCATGCCCCGCGGCGTGTGGCTCCCGTGCGCGGCCTTCGCGCGGCCCGCAGGCGCGCGCGGGCAACACGACGGCGGCGGCCCGCACGACCCGAGCAGGTCGTGCGGGCCGCCGTCACCGGGGGCCGCCGCACCGGCCCCCGTCACACAGTGGTCGCCGGGGAGCGCGGGTGGGTCACAGGAAGTACGTGCCCGGCTCCAGCCCCATCAGCACTCGGCCCTGCACCTCGAGGTTGGCGCCGAGCTGCACCAGGGCGTGGAGCGAGAAGCCCTGGATGTCGCGGTGGAACCGCTGGAGCTCCACGTCGCTGCGGATCACCGAGCCGCCGCTGGCCGCGTAGAGCGTCTCCACCGCCTCCTTGGCCAGCTGGCCCGCGAAGGCCGTCTGGCCGCGGATGACGGCCTTCTCCTCGTCGGTCGGCTGCTCGCCGGCGTCGGCCGCCCGCTGGAGCACATCGAGCCACCGCCCGGACAGGGCGCGCGCCGCCTCGATCTTGTTGGCGGCGGTCGCCAGCTGCTGCTGGGTGGGCGGGTGCTCACGCTGGTCGGTCCAGTCCGTATAGGTGATGCCGCGACCCGGCACCCGCTCGAGGAACAGCTCGTAGGCGCCCTGCGCGATGCCGATGAGCGCCGCGGAGACGCTGGACAGGATGTAGCCGAGCAGGCCGTAGTTGCGGCCGGTCGCCCCCGTGTTGGCGCGGTCGCCGGTGCCGCTGACCATGGCCTCCTCCAGCAGCACCGTGCGGTGGGCCGGTACGAACAGGTCGGTGGCCTTCACCGTGCAGCTGCCGGTGCCCGCGCCCGCCGAGACGTGCCAGTCGTCGACCACGGTCAGCTCGGCCGTCGGCACCAGCGCGACCAGCTCCTGGTGGGAGCCGTCGGGCAGCTCCACCTCGGCGGCCAGCAGGTCCCAGTCGGCGCCGCGGACACCGGAGTTGAACCGCCAGGTCCCGTCGAGCCGGTACCCGCCCTCGACCGGCTTGAGGGTGCCGGTCGGCGCGAAGACGATCGACACGCGCGTGGAGCCGGAGGCGAAGACCTCCTCCTGCGCCCGGTCCGGGTAGAGGCTGACCGCCCAGGCGCTGGTGAGCCACACCATCGTCAGCCACCCGGTGGAGGGGCAGCCGCGGGCGACCTCGGAGATCACCCGCGCCTGCTGGGCGGCGTCCAGGTCGAGTCCGCCGTACGTCCTGGGCACCGCGGAGCGGAAGACCCCGGCCTTCTCCAGGAGCTGGATGTTCTCCTCGACGATCCAGCGCCGCTGCTCGCTCTCCTGCCCGTTGCGGCGCAACGCCGGCACGGCGGCGCGCACGCCGTCGAGTACGGAGGCGAGTTCTTCTTCGGTGGCCATGGGGACATCTCCTCGTCGCACGGAAACAACAACGGCGCGTGTCACGCGGTGCGTTCACGGTATGCCGCCGGATTCCCCGGCCGGAAAACCTTCGATCTCAGCCGGGTAATGGGATGGGAGCCGACCCGGGTGAAAGATTACCGAGGGGGTGGCCGAGGAATTACCGGGGAATTGCCGGATGGTGGGCGGGCTTTCCGTCCGGAACCCGACGCCCGCACGGGGGCACTCCTGCGCCGGGGCGATCCGGCCGCGTTCCGGCCGCGTTCCGGGTGACCGGTGCCGCGTTCCGGGGTGATCCGTGCCGTGTTCCGGCCCGCCGGGACCCGGGTGTTCGCCGACCGCCGGCGGAGCACACGTGTGTGCCCCCCGGGCCGGATCCCGGGGGGCACACGTCCTCACCCTCGCGTCCGCTCAAGGCGGCGTACGGGCTGGCTACTCGGCGGCCACCAGGCCCGTCGAGGCCACCGGACGGTCGATCGACATCAGCCAGCGGCCGTCCTCGCCGCGGCGCAGCACATCGGTGCAGACGCCCTCGAGGTGGACCGGCTCGCCGTCCTTGCCGGTGGTGTCGATGCTGTACTTGACGCCGACCAGGGCCACGTCGCCGGCCACGTACGAGTGGGTCACCTCCGCCTTCAGCGAGGGCTTGGCGGCCAGGAACTCCTTGAAGAAGGCCAGCCGGGCCTCGCCGGTGAGCGGCTCACCGGAGAAGTTGGAGATGGAGTCCTCGCGGTACAGGCTGTCGAAGATCTCCCCGTCGCCGGTGTTGAACGCCTGGAGGAAGATCTCGTTCTGGATGTCCGTGTCGTCCGTGAGGTCAGGGTTCTTCGGGTCGAAGTCGGTGCTGAAGTTGTAGGCCATCGTGAACCGGCCCGCCTCTCTGTGAAGTGACTGTGACGTGAAGGGACGTGCGGCTGGCCGCCGGGTGAGCCGCCCGGGCCGTCGGGGCCGGACTACTCCTGGCCGTACGGGTCGTCGACGGCGTACCGCCAGATGCCGTCCTCGCCGAGGCGCAGCACGTCGACACCGGTGCCCTGAAGGCGCTCCGGCTTGCCGTCGTCGTCGACCGTGTCGATGACCCAGTCCACGATCAGCAGCGCCGTGTCCCCGGTGGCGAAGATCTGCCGCGTCTTCGTGCTGATCTTCGGGCCCCGGGCCAGGAACGCCCGCTGGTACTCCCGGCGCGCGTCACCGGTCAGCGGCTTGCCCGGTTCCCAGACCGCGACGGCCTCGTCCGTGTAAAAGAAGTCCATCGCTTCGAAGTCACCGCGGTTGAACGCATCGACATATTGCGCGGTGTGCTTTTCCACGGTCTCGTGCAGCTGCTGTGACATGGGAACTGTCGACCTGCCTTCTCGTTGTCGGCGTTCGGGTCATTTCCGCTACGGAAGGTATTCCAAGCCGTTCTGCGGGCCGCCCACCGTGCGGTAATCCACTGCTCTCGGCCCCAGAATTACCCGTTCGAGATTGCGGACTGGGGGGTGGGAGAGAATGCCCGGCCTAGGATCGGCCCGCAGGTTTCGGCACCAGATCGGAAGTCTTGGTAATTCGGCCGGAAAGGCAGTCGGGCGAGATGACGAATCAGCGGAACGAGGAAACAGCCGTGACGGGTGGCAGTGCGAGTGAGCCGATCGCGGTCGTCGGCCTGTCCTGCCGCCTTCCGGGCGCGGACGGGCCCGAGGCGTTCTGGGACCTGCTGCGCACCGGCTCGAACGCCATCACGCCGGTACCCGAGGACCGCTGGCGCTCCGCGACGGGCGAGGAACCGCCCGAGGACACCGTGCCCGGCATGCGCCGCGGCGGCTTCCTCGACCGGATCGACACCTTCGACGCCGCGTTCTTCGGCGTCGCCCCGCGCGAGGCCGTCACCATGGACCCGCAGCAGCGGCTCGTGCTGGAGCTCGCCTGGGAGGCCCTGGAGCACGCCGGCATCGTGCCCGCCGCGCTGCGCGGCAGCCGCACCGCCGTGTTCGTCGGCACCCTGCGCGACGACTACGCCGCCCTGCTCTACCAGCACGGCGCCGCCGCGGTCACCCAGCACACGATGGCCGGCGTCAACCGCGGCGTCATCGCCAACCGGGTCTCCTACCACCTCGGGCTGACCGGGCCCAGCCTCACCGTGGACTCCGCCCAGTCGTCCTCGCTGGTCGCCGTGCACCTCGCCTGCGAGTCGCTGCGCGCCGGCGAGTCCGACGCGGCGATCGTCGCCGGCGTCAACCTCAACATCCTCGCCGAGGGCGCCGTCACCGAGGAGCGGTTCGGCGGTCTGTCGCCCGACGGCACCGCGTACACCTTCGACGCCCGCGCCAACGGGTTCGTCCGCGGCGAGGGCGGCGCCGCCGTCGTCCTCAAGCCGCTGACCCGCGCGCTCGCCGACGGCGACACCGTCCTCGGCGTCATCCGCGGCAGCGCCGTCAACAACGACGGTGCCACGCCCGGCCTCACCGTCCCCGGGCAGGCCGCGCAGGAACAGGTGCTGCGCGAGGCGTACGAGCGGGCCGGAGTCGACCCCGCCGCCGTCCAGTACGTCGAACTCCACGGCACCGGCACCCCGGTCGGCGACCCCATCGAGGCCGCCGCGCTCGGCGCCGTGCTGGGCGCCTCCCGGTCCGGCGAGCGGGCGCTGCGCGTCGGCTCCGTGAAGACCAACATCGGTCACCTGGAGGGCGCCGCGGGCATCACCGGCCTGGTGAAGACCGTGCTGGCGCTCGCGCACCGCAGCCTGCCGCCCAGCCTCAACTTCGAGACGGCGAACCCCGCGATCCCCCTCGCCGAGCTGGGGCTCGCGGTCCAGCGCGGACTGACCGACTGGCCCGCGCCGGACCGCCCTCTGATCGCGGGCGTCTCCTCCTTCGGCATGGGCGGCACCAACGCCCACGTGGTGCTGACGGAGGGGCCGCGCGGCGAACGGAAGGGGACGGAGGCCGTCGGCGGGGCGGAGGTCTCCGGCGGGGCGGACGGCTCGGGCACCGGCCCGTCCGCCGACGCCTCGGAGGACGCCTCCGGCGTCGCGGACTCGGCAGGCGGGGCGGGCGCCCCGGCTGCCGCCAGGTCCGCCGCCGCCGCGGACCCCGCCCCCGCCCTGCTGCCCTGGGTCGTCTCCGCCCGCGGCGACAGCGCTCTGCGGGCGCAGGCCGGGCGGTTGCGGGACGCCGTCGCCGGTGGCGACGCGCGGGCCGCGGACATCGGGTGGTCGCTGGCCGCCACCCGCACCGTCTTCTCCCACCGCGCCGTCCTGCTCGCCGACGACCGGGACGGCATGGTGTCCGCCCTGGACGCGCTGGCCGAGGCGGGCGGGGACACGGCCGTCCGGGACGTCGTGACCGGCGTCGCGCGGCCCGGCCGTACCGCACTGCTGTTCACCGGGCAGGGCGCGCAGCGCATCGCCATGGGCCGGGAACTGCGGGCCGCCTTCCCGGAGTTCGCCGCCGCCTTCGACGAGGTCTGCGCTCACTTCGCGCCGCTGCTGGACCGCCCGCTCGCCGAGGTGATCGACTCCGGCGAGGGCCTGGACGACACCGGCTACACCCAGCCCGCGCTGTTCGCCGTCGAGGTGGCCCTGCACCGGCTGGTGGAGAGCTGGGGCGTACGCGCCGACCTGGTCGCCGGCCACTCCATCGGCGAGATCGCCGCCGCGCACGTGGCCGGGGTGTTCTCCCTCGCGGACGCCGCGAAGCTGGTCGCCGCGCGCGGCCGGCTGATGCAGGCGCTGCCCGAGGGCGGCGCCATGGTCGCCGTCCAGGCCGCCGAGGACGAGGTCGAGCCGCTGCTCCCGGGCCTCGACGACGAGGTCGCGATCGCCGCCGTCAACGGCCCCCGCTCCGTGGTGATCTCGGGCGTCGCCGAGCAGGTCACCCGGATCGCGGACCAGCTCGCCGCCGAGGGCCGCCGCACCCGCCGGCTGACCGTCTCGCACGCCTTCCACTCGCCCCTGATGGCGCCGATGCTCGAGGAGTTCCGCCGCTTCGCGCGGGAGCTGACCTACCACGAGCCGCGCGTCCCCGCCGTCTCCACCGTCACCGGCCGCCCGGTCGAGCCCGGCGAGTGGAGCTCGCCCGACTACTGGGTGGAGCAGGTGCGCCGCCCCGTGCGGTTCCTGGACGCCGTCCGCACCCTTGAGTCCTCCGGCGCCACCACCCTGCTGGAGCTCGGCCCCGACGCGGTCTGCGCCACTATGGCCGCCGACTGCCTCCAGGACACCGACACCGCCGCGTCCGTCGCCGCGCTGCGCGCCGGCCGGCCCGAGCGCCGCACCCTGCTCGCCGCGCTCGCCACCGCGTTCGCGCGTGGCACCGACGTGGACTGGGCGGCCGTACACGCCGCGTCCGGCGGCCGGCGCGTCCCGCTGCCCACCTACCCCTTCCAGCGGGAGCGTTACTGGATCGGCGGCCAGGCACGCGCCGCCGCGCTGCCGGAGACCACCGGGCAGCCCGGCGCCGCCGACATCTCCGACGCCCCCGAAGCCTCCGCCGCGCCCGCCGCCCGGCGGGTACGGCGCCCGGCCCCCGGCGCCGACACCACCGCCGTCGTCCTCGACCGGATCGCGGCCGTCCTGGAGTACGGCCCGGACCAGCGGGTCGAACTCCACGCCACCTTCAAGGACCTCGGGCTCGACTCGCTGATGTCGGTCGAGCTGCGTGACGCGCTATCCGCCGCCACCGGCCTGCGGCTGCCCGGCGGTCTGCTGTTCGACCACCCGACCCCGGCCGCCCTGATCGCGTACCTGGACTCCCGGCTCGCGGACACCGGTGACGACACCGAGGACGACATCACCGCCCCGGCCGCCGGCGCGGACGAGCCGATCGCGATCGTCGGCATGGCCTGCCGCTACCCGGGCGGCGTCGGCTCCCCGGAGGACCTGTGGCGGCTGCTCGCCGACGGCGGGGACGCCATCTCCGGCTTCCCCACCGACCGCGGCTGGGACCCGGGCCTCTACGACGGCGACCCGTCCGCGGGCGGTCGCAGCAGCGTCCGCGAGGGCGGTTTCCTGCACGACGCCGCCCTCTTCGACAACGAGTTCTTCGGCATCTCGCCCCGCGAGGCGCTGGCCATGGACCCGCAGCAGCGGCTGCTGCTGGAGACGGCCTGGGAGGCCGTCGAGCGGGCCGGCCTGGACGCCGCCGCGCTGAAGGGCACCCGCACCGGCGTGTTCGTCGGCGCGACCACCCTCGAGTACGGGCCGCGGATGCACGAGGCGCCCGACAGCGTCGAGGGCCATGTGCTGACCGGCACCACCCCCAGCGTGCTGTCCGGCCGCATCGCCTACCAGCTCGGCCTGGTCGGCCCGGCGGTCACCGTCGACACCGCCTGCTCCTCGTCCCTGGTCGCCCTGCACCTGGCCATCCGGTCGCTGCGCTCGGGCGAGACCACCCTCGCCATCGCGGGCGGCGCGACCGTGATGTCCTCCCCGGGCATGTTCGTGGAGTTCTCCCGTCAGCGCGGTCTCGCCCCCGACGGCCGCTCCAAGTCCTTCGCCGCCGGCGCCGACGGCACCTCCTGGGCGGAGGGTGTCGGTCTGCTGGTGGTGGAGCGGCTGTCCGACGCGCGCCGCAACGGCCACCGGGTGCTGGCCGTGCTGCGCGGCAGCGCCGTCAACCAGGACGGCGCCAGCAACGGTCTGACGGCGCCGAACGGCCCCTCGCAGGAGCGGGTGATCCGGCAGGCCCTCACCGACGCCCGGCTCGCTCCCGCGGACGTGGACGTCGTCGAGGCGCACGGCACCGGCACGCGCCTCGGCGACCCGATCGAGGCGCAGGCGCTGCTCTCGACGTACGGCCAGGACCGCGAAGAACCCCTCTACCTCGGCTCCTTGAAGTCGAACATCGGGCACACGCAGGCCGCCGCCGGTGTCGGCGGGGTCATCAAGATGGTGCAGGCCATGCGGAACGGCCTGATGCCGCGGACCCTGCACGTGGACGAGCCGTCGCCGCACGTCGACTGGTCGGCCGGCGCCGTCGAGCTGCTGACCGAGGAGCGGGAGTGGACGCGCGGCGAGCGCCCGCGCCGGGCCGCCGTCTCCTCCTTCGGCATCAGCGGCACCAACGCCCACGTCATCATCGAAGAGGCCGAGGAGGCGGAGGAGACCCAGGAGGCGGCGACCGTCGAGCCCGCGACCGGGCACGACCGCCCCGCGACCGAGCCGGACCGCACCGCCACCGGCCCGTGGCTGCTGTCCGCCCACAGCGCGGAAGCGCTGCGCGCCCAGGCCGCCCGGCTGCGGGACTTCGTCACCGGCAGCGGCGCGCACCCCGCCGACATCGGCTGGTCCCTCGCCGCCACCCGCACCGCCCTGCCCGAGCGCGCCGTCCTGACCGGCGCGACCCCGGACGCCCTGACCGCCGCGCTCACCACCCTCGCCGACGCCGGCACCGCACCCGAGGTCGTCACCGGCAGCGCCGCCGGAGCGGGCCGTACCGCGTTCCTGTTCACCGGCCAGGGCGCCCAGCGCCTCGGCATGGGCCGCGAGCTGTACGCGTCGTCCCCGGTGTTCGCCGCCGCCCTCGACGAGGTGTGCACCGCGCTCGACCCGCACCTCGAACGCCCCCTGCGCGAGGTGATGTTCGCGCCCGAGGACAGCCCCGAGGCGGAGCTGCTGCACCGCACCGCGTACACCCAGCCCGCCCTGTTCGCCGTCGAGACCGCGCTGTTCCGGCTCGCCGAGCACCACGGCACGACGCCCGACCTGCTCGCCGGCCACTCGATCGGCGAGGTCACCGCCGCGCACGTGGCCGGGGTGCTCACCCTGGAGGACGCCGCGAAGCTGGTGGCGGCGCGCGGCCGGCTCATGCAGGCCGCGCGGGCGGGCGGCGCCATGGTCGCCATCGAGGCCGAGGAGGCCGAACTCGCCGACGAGCTGGCCGAGTTCTCCGGCCGGCTCGCCCTCGCCGCCGTCAACGGCCCCACCTCCGTGGTGATCTCCGGCGACGAGGACGCCGCCGAGGAACTCGCCGAGCGGTGGGCCGGGCGCGGGCGCCGCACCCGCCGTCTGACGGTGAGCCACGCCTTCCACTCACCGCACATGGACGACGTCCTCGACGAGTTCCTGGCCGTCGCCGACAGCCTCACCTTCCACCCGCCGCGGATCCCGGTCGTCTCCACGGTCACCGGCGACCTCGCCACCCCCGACGAGCTGACCTCGCCCGCGTACTGGGCCGAGCAGATCCGCCGCCCCGTCCGCTTCCTCGACGCCGTGCGCACCCTGGCCCGGCAGGGCGTCACCGTCTTCGTGGAGGCGGGCCCCGACCCCGTCCTGACGTCCCTCACCCGCGCCGCGCTCGGCGACACCGCGACGGCCGTACCGCTGATGCGGGCCGGCCGGCCCGAGCCCGAGGCGTTCACCGGCGGGCTCGCCCTCGCCTGGGCGCACGGCGCGCCCCTGGACGCCACCACCTTCCACCCCGGCGGCCACCGCGTCGACCTGCCCACGTACGCCTTCCAGCGCAGCCACTACTGGCTCGCCCCCGGCGGCCCCGCCGACGCCCGCGGCCTCGGCCTGGACCCGGCGGAACACCCGCTGCTGCACACCGCGGTGGACGTGGCGGGCCAGGAGGACCTGCTGCTCACCGGCCGGCTCTCCACCGACACCCACCCCTGGCTCGCCGACCACGCCATCGGCGGCACCGTCCTGGTGCCCGCCACCGCCTTCCTCGAACTGGCCCTCGCGGCGGGCGGCCGGCTCGGCGCCGACCGGGTCGACGAACTGACCCTGGAGGCCCCGCTGGTGCTGCCCGAGCACACCGCGGTGCGGGTCCAGGTCGCCGTCGGCGCGCCGGACCCCTCCGGCACCCGGGCCTTCGGCGTGTACGCCCGCCCCGACACCGGCTCCGGCGAACCCGAGGCCTGGACCCGGCACGCCTCCGGCGTCCTCGCCGCGGCCGGCACCGCCGCGGAATCCGGCGCCGCCGAGGACGCCGTACCGGTCGAGTGGCCGCCCGCGCACGCCACCGCCGAACCCCTCGACGACGTCTACGACCGGCTGGCCGGGCTCGGCTACGGCTACGGCCCGGTGTTCCAGGGCCTGACCGCCCTGTGGCGGGCCGGAGACGAGCTGTACGCCGAGGTCACCCTGCCCGCCGACCAGCACCCGGCCGCCGACCGCTTCGGTCTGCACCCCGCGCTGTTCGACGCCCTGCTGCACCCGCTGGTCCTGCACGCCGCCGGCACCAACCACGAGGCCGGGGCCGCGCCCGACGCGATCCGGCTGCCCTTCGCCTGGTCCGGCGTCACCCTGCACGCCGGCGGAGCCACCTCGCTGCGGGTCCGTATCGCCCCGGCCGGCGCCGACGGCTACACCCTCACCGCCGCCGACCCGGCCGGCGCGCCCGTGGTCTCCCTGGAGCGGCTGACCCTGCGGCCCATCGCCCGGGACCAGCTCGCCGCCGCCGTCTCCCGCCGCACCGACGCGCTGTTCGACATCGAGTGGCAGCCCGTCGCCGTACCCGACGCCCCCGAGCACAGCGTCGCGGAGGCCACGGACGGCGAACTCCCGGCCGCGGACGTCCTGATCGTCCGCCCGGAACGGCTCGCACCCGCCACGGAACCGACGGACGAGCAGTCCGACGAGCGGGCCGCCGACCGGACCGGCGACCGGGCCGCCGCCGCGCGCCGCACCGCGAGCGCCTTCCTCGGCCTCGTCCGGCGTTTCCTCGCCGACCCCCGGCACGAGAGCACCCGGCTCGTCGTCGTCACCCGGGGCGCGGTCGCCGCCGCGCCGGGCGAGGACGTCACCGACCTGGCCGCCGCCCCCGTGTGGGGCCTGGCCCGCACCGTCCAGTCCGAGCACCCGGACCGGATCGTGCTCCTCGACACCGACGCCGGCCTGCCCGGTCTGTCCACCGACGATCCGCTGCTGCGCGCCGCGCTCGCCGCCGGCGAACCCCAGCTCGCCCTGCGCGACGGACGGTTCCTCGCACCCCGGCTGACCCGCGCGGCCGTGGACGGCCCGCTGCCCGAGCGGCTCGCCGACGGCGCGGTGCTGATCACCGGCGGCACCGGCGGCCTCGGCGCCCTCTTCGCGCGCCACCTGGTGACCGAGCACGGGGTGCGGGAGCTGGTGCTGGTCAGCCGCCGCGGCCCGCAGGCCCCGGGCGCGACCGAACTCAGCGAGCAACTACGGGAGTTGGGAGCGTCCGAGGTGACCGTGGAGGCCGCCGACGTCGCCGACCGGGAGCAGGTCGCGGAGCTGATCCGCCGCGTCGGCCCGAAGCTGACCGGCGTCGTCCACACCGCCGGCGTCCTCGACGACGCCACCGTCGAAGGACTCACGGACGAGCAGCTGGAGCGGGTCCTGCGGCCCAAGGCGGACGCCGCCTGGCATCTGCACGACCTCACCCGCGACCTCGACCTCGCCGCGTTCGTGCTGTTCTCCTCCGTCTCCGGGCTGCTCGGCACCGCCGGACAGGCCAACTACGCCGCCGCCAACGCCTTCCTGGACGCCCTCGCCGCCCACCGCCGCGCCCAGGGCCTGCCCGCCCTGTCGCTCGCCTGGGGCCTGTGGGACGCCACGCACGGCATGGGCGGCACGCTCGGCGAGGCCGACCTGGCCCGCTGGAGCCGGGCCGGGATCCGCCCGCTCACTCCCGAGCAGGGCCTCGCCCTGTTCGACGCCGCCCTCGCGGGCGACCGCGCCCTGCGGGTGCCCGCCGCGTTCGACCTGCCCGCCCTGCGCTCGGCGCAGAACGACCCCGCGGCCCTGCTGCGCGGCCTGGTCCGCACCCGGACCCGGCGCGCCGCGGCGGCGGCAGCGGCGGGCGGCGGCTCCGACTGGGCGGCGCGCACCGCCGCGCTGCCCGAGGAGGAGCGCCGCGAGACCGTCCTCGACCTGGTGCGCTCCACGGTCGCCGGTGTCCTCGGGCACACCGACCCGCAGCGCCTGGACCCGCAGCGGGCCTTCAAGGAGATCGGCTTCGACTCGCTCGCCGGCGTGGAGCTGCGCAACCGGCTGAACTCCGTCACCGGACTGCGGCTGCCCGCCACCGTCGTCTTCGACCACCCCTCGCCGGGCGCGGTCGCCGAGTTCCTGCTGACCAAGCTCACCGGCGTCACCGCCACCACCGCCGCGGCCCCGGCCCGGCCGGCCCGGCGGGCCGCCGACGCCGACGAGCCGATCGCGATCGTCGGCATGGCCTGCCGCTACCCGGGCGGGGTGAGCTCGCCGGAGGACCTGTGGCGGCTGGTCGTCGAGGGCCGCGACGCCATCAGCACCTTCCCGGAGAACCGCGGCTGGGACCTGGAGGCCCTGTACGACCCGGACCCCGAGCGCACCGGCACCTCCTATGTGCGGCACGGCGGCTTCCTCCACGAGGCCGACCTGTTCGACCGGGAGTTCTTCGGGATCTCCCCGCGCGAGGCCACCGCCATGGACCCGCAGCACCGGCTGCTGCTGGAGACCGCCTGGGAGACCTTCGAAAGCGCCGGCATCGACCCCACCGGTCTGCGCGGCTCCAACACCGGTGTCTTCACCGGCGCCATGTACGACGACTACGTGTCGCGGCTGGCGGCGAGCCCCGAGGAGTACGAGGGCTTCCTGCTCGCCGGGAACCTCTCCAGCGTCGTGTCGGGCCGGCTGTCGTACACCTACGGCTTCGAGGGCCCGGCCGTCACCGTCGACACCGCCTGCTCCTCGTCCCTGGTCGCCCTGCACCTGGCGGCGAACGCCCTGCGCAACGGCGAGTGCGACCTCGCGCTGGCCGGCGGCGTCACCGTCATGGCCGGACCGCACGTCTTCATCGAGTTCTCCCGCCAGCGCGGCCTGGCCGCCGACGGCCGCTCCAAGTCCTTCGCCGCCGCGGCCGACGGCACCGGCTGGTCCGAGGGAGTCGGTCTGCTGCTCGTCGAGCGGCTGTCGGACGCCCGCCGCAACGGCCACCAGGTGCTCGCCGTGCTGCGCGGCAGCGCGGTCAACCAGGACGGCGCCAGCAACGGCCTGACCGCCCCGAACGGCCCCTCCCAGGAGCGCGTCATCCAGCAGGCCCTGCGCAGCGCGGGCCTCGCCCCGGCGGACGTCGACGTGGTCGAGGCGCACGGCACCGGTACGCGGCTGGGCGACCCGATCGAGGCCCAGGCGCTGCTCGCGACATACGGCCAGGACCGCGAAGAGCCCCTGTATCTCGGCTCGTTGAAGTCGAACATCGGGCACGCGCAGGCCGCCGCCGGTGTCGGTGGCGTGATCAAGATGATCGAGGCGATGCGGCACGGACTGATGCCGCGCACCCTGCACGTGGACGAACCCACCCCCATGGTCGACTGGGAGTCGGGCGCCGTGGAACTGCTGACCGAGGAGCGGGAGTGGACGCGCGGCGAGCGCCCGCGCCGGGCCGGTGTCTCCTCCTTCGGCATCAGCGGCACCAACGCCCACGTCATCATCGAGGAGCCGCGAGAACCCGCCCCGGCGGGCAGCCCGCAGGCCCCGGTGACCGGCCCGGCGGACAGCCCGCGGACTCCGGTGACCGCCCCGTACGTGCTCTCCGCGCGCCACCCGGACGCCCTGCGCGCCCAGGCCGCCCGGCTCCACGAGCACATCGCCGGCCACCCCGGCGTGCCCGTCGCCGACATCGGCCACTCCCTGGCCACCACCCGCGCCCTGCACGACCAGCGGGCCCTCGTCGTCGCCTCCGACCGCGCCGAACTGCTCGACGGACTCGCCACCCTCGCCCGCGGGGAGAGCGGCTCCGGCGCGCTGCGCGTCCCGGCCGGACGGCCCGGCAAGACCGCCGTACTCCTCACCGGACAGGGCTCCCAGCGCCTCGGCATGGGACGCGAACTGTACGAGACCTCCCCGGTGTTCGCCGCGGCCTTCGACGAGATCTGCGCCCACCTGGACCGCGAACTCGTCCGCCCGCTGAAGACCGTGCTGTTCGCCCCCGAGGACTCCGCGGACTCCGCGCTCCTCGACCAGACCGCGTTCACCCAGGCCGCCCTGTTCGCCGTCGAGACCGCGCTGTACCGGCTCGCCGAGCACCACGGCCTCACCCCGGACTACCTCCTCGGCCACTCCATCGGCGAGGTCACCGCGGCCCACCTCGCCGGGGTGCTGGACCTTCCGGACGCCGCCGTCCTGGTCGCCGAACGCGGCCGGCTGATGCAGGCCGCCCGCGAGGGCGGCGCCATGGCCGCCGTCGAGGCGACCGAGGAGGACGTACGCGAACTCCTCCCGCCGTACGCCGGACGCGTCACCGTCGCCGCCGTCAACGGGCCCCGCTCCACGGTGATCTCCGGCGACGCCGACGCCGTCGACGAACTGGCCGGGCTGTTCCGCGAACGCGGCAGCCGCACCAAGCGCCTCCCGGTCAGCCACGCCTTCCACTCCCCGCACATGGAGGAGGTGCTGGACGAGTTCCGGGCCGTCGCCGCCCAACTCACCTACCACGCGCCCCGCATCCCGGTCGTCTCCAACGTCACCGGCGAGTTCGCCACCCCGGAGCAGCTGGCCTCGCCCGACTACTGGGCACGGCACATCCGTGAGGCGGTCCGCTTCCTCGACGGCGTACGGCTGCTGGAGGAGCACGGCGTCACCGAGTGGCTGGAGCTGGGACCGGACGGCGTGCTGACCGCCCTGGTCCAGGAGTCGCTGACCGGCGAGCCCGGCACCAACACGGCCGTACTGCGCCGCGGCCGGCCCGAGCACCGCACGTTCACCACGGCGCTCGGCCTGCTCGCCGCGCGCGGGGCCAAGCTGCGCTGGGACACCGTGTTCCCCGGCGCCCGCCGTACCGCACTGCCCGGATACCCCTTCCAGCGGCAGCGGTACTGGCTCGACGCCCCCGCCACCGTCGGCGACGCCGCCGGGTTCGGACTGGCCTCCGCCGACCACCCGCTGCTCGGCGCCGGAGTGTCCCTCGCGGACCGCGACGAGCACGTCTTCACCGGACGCCTCTCGCACCACACCCACCCCTGGCTGACCGACCACGCGGTCGCCGGCCGGGTCCTGGTGCCCGGCACCGGACTGCTGGAGATCGCCCTCGCCGCCGGCGAGCGCACCGGCGCCCCCGCCGTCCGCGACCTCACCCTCGCCGCCCCGCTGGTCCTGCCCGACCGCGGCGGGCTGCGGCTCCAGGTCACCGTGGGAGCCGCCGGCGACGACGGCGCCCGGCCGCTGCGGATCCACTCCCGGCCCGAGGACGCCCCGGCGGAGGACGACTGGACCCTGCACGCCCACGGCACACTGCATCCCGAGGAGACCACCGCCCCGGCCGCCGCGCTCGCGTCCTGGCCGCCGCCCGGCGCCACCGAGACCGACCTGACCGGCGCCTACGAACGCCTCGACGCCCAGGGCTACGCCTACGGGCCCGCCTTCCGCAACCTGCGCCGCCTGTGGACCGCCGGCGACGAGCTGTACGCGGAGGTCGCGCTCGACACGGACCAGCGGCAGCACGCCGCCCGCTACGCCGTCCACCCGGCGCTCCTGGACGCCGCGCTGCACACCCTGCTGCCCGGCGTCGCCCGCGAGACCGGCCCGTCCCTGCTGCCCTTCTCCTGGTCCGACGTCACCGTCCACGCCACCGGTGCCTCGGCGCTGCGGGTACGGCTCGCCGTCAGCGGCACCGACTCCCCGGTCGTCGAGCTGACCGTCGCCGACGAGACGGGCGCACCGCTCGTCTCCGTCGGGGAGCTGACGCTGCGTCCGCTGTCCGCCGACGCCCTGTCCGGCGCGGGCACCCAGGCAGACGGCCTGCTCCGGGTCGACTGGACCCCGCTGACCGGGGCCGAGCCGGAGCCGCTGCCCGGCGGCTGGGCCGTCCTCGGCGCACCCGGCCCCGACGCCCTGGGCCTCACGGACGCCACCGGCTACCCGGACCTCGCCGCGCTGCGCGGCGCGCTCGACGAGGGCGCGACCGCACCCGCCGTCCTGGTCGTCCCCTTCACCGGCGAACCCGCGCCCGGCACCGCCGAGCTTCCCGAGGCGGCGCGCGCCGCGCTGCGGGCCGCGCTGACGGACCTCCAGACCTGGCTCTCCGACGACCGGCTCGCCGCCACCCGGATCCTCGCGGTCACCCGGCGGGCCGTCGCCACCGCGCCCGACGAGGACGTGACCGACCTGGTCCACGCACCCGTGTGGGGCCTGCTGCGCTCGGCGCAGTCCGAGCACCCCGGACGCCTCCAACTCCTCGACACCGACACCGGCCTCGGCACCGACACCGGCCTCGGCAGCGACAGCGACACCGACACCGGCACCGGCCTCGACAGCGACGCCGGCCGGGCGCGGCTCGCCCAGGCCCTGGCCCGCGTGGCCGCCACCGGCGAACCGCAGAGCGCGCTGCGCGGCACGGACCTCCTCGTGCCCCGCCTCGCCCGGATCCGCCCGTCCGGCGAGCCGGCGGCGCGCTGGGACCGCGGCGCCGTCCTGATCACCGGCGCCACGGGCACCCTGGGCGCCGTCCTGGCCCGCCACCTGGTGACCGAGCACGGAGCGAGGGAGCTGGTGCTGGTCAGCCGCCGCGGCCCGCAGGCGCCGGGCGCCGCCGAACTCCAGGCGGAGCTGCGGGAGTTGGGGGCCGAGGTGACCGTGGAGGCGGCCGACGTCGCCGACCGGGAGCAGGTCGCGGAGCTGATCCGTCGCGTCGGCCCGAAGCTGACCGGCGTCGTCCACACCGCCGGCGTCCTCGACGACGCCACCCTGGAGGGACTGACGGGGGAGCGGCTGGACACCGTGCTGCGGCCCAAGGCGGACGCCGCCTGGCATCTGCACGACCTCACCCGCGACCTCGACCTGGACGCCTTCGTGCTCTACTCCTCCATAGCGGGCCTCCTCGGCACCGCCGGACAGGCCAACTACGCAGCCGGGAACACGTTCCTGGACGCCCTCGCCGCCCACCGTCGCGCCCAGGGCCTGCCCGCCCTGTCGCTCGCCTGGGGCCTGTGGGACCAGTCGAGCACCATCACCGGGCACCTCGCCGACACGGACCTGCGCCGCCTCGCCCGCTCCGGGCTGCTGCCGCTGGCCACCGACGACGCGATGGCCCTGCTCGACGCCGCGCCCACGGCCGGCGAGAGCGTCCTCGCCGTCACCCGGCTCGACCTGCGCGCCCTGCGCGGGCGCGGCGGCGACGAGATCCCGACGGTGCTGCGCGGCCTCGTCCGCACCCCGGCCCGCAAGCCCACGGCCACCGCGGCGAGCGCCCCGGCCGACGGACCGACGCTGGCCGAACGGCTCGCACCACTGAGCGCCGACCAGCGCGACCGGCTCCTCACCGACCTGGTGCGGGCCCGCGTGGCCGCCGTGCTCGGCCACGGCGACCCGTCCGCGATCGGCGCCGACCGCCCCGTGCAGGAACTCGGCTTCGACTCGCTGACCGCCGTCGAACTGCGCAACCAGCTCGGCGCCGAGACCGGGCTGCGGCTGCCCACGACCCTGGTCTTCGACCATCCGACGCCCAGGGCGCTGGCCGGCTACCTGGCCGGGCAGCTCGCGGTCGAGGAGACCACGCCCGACGAGCCGGTGCTCGCCGAGCTGTCCCGGCTGCGGACCGTCATCGAGTCCGTCGCCGCGGACCGCGACGCCCACGACCGGATCACCGCGCGGCTGCGTGAACTGCTCACCGCGGCCGACACGGCGGCCCAGCTCACCGGCGGCACCGGCGACGGCACCGACGGCGGCGACGACGACCTCGACTCGGCCACGGACGAGGAGCTGTTCGCCCTCGTGGACGAGCTGGACTGAGCGGCCGGCACCCGGCGGCCCGTACCCGAGCCGCCCACCCGGCGGCCCGTACCCGAGCCGCCCACCCGGCGGCCCGTACCCGAGCCGCCCACCCGGCGGCCCGTACCCGAGCCGCCCACCCGGCGGCCGGACCGAGCCGGCCGCCGGGTGCGGCCACGACGGTGCCGGCCGCCGGGTGCGGCCACGACCGGCGCCACGCACCCGACACACCCACCACCCGAGGCAAACCACCCCACGACACCCGGGAGTTGACAGACCATGGCGGGCGAGGACAAGCTCCGCGACTATCTCAAGAAGGCCGTCGCCGACGCCCGCGAGGCGCGCCGGCAGCTGCGGGAGATCCAGGAACGGCGCCACGAGCCGATCGCGATCGTCGGCATGGCGTGCCGCTACCCGGGCGGGGTGAGCTCGCCGGAGGACCTGTGGCGGCTGGTCGTCGACGGCGCGGACGCGGTCACCACCTTCCCGGACAACCGCGGCTGGGACCTGGACGCCCTCTACGACCCGGACCCCGACCACACCGGCACCTCCTACGGCCGCGAGGGCGGCTTCCTGCACGAGGCCGACCGGTTCGACCCGGAGTTCTTCGGCATGTCGCCGCGCGAGGCCGTGGCGATCGACCCGCAGCAGCGCCTGCTGCTGGAGACCGCCTGGGAGAGCCTGGAGGACGCCGGTCTCGACCCCACCACCCTGCGCGGCTCCCGCACCGGCGTCTTCACCGGGCTGATGTACAGCGACTACGGCTCCCGGCCGCACCTGCCGCCGGAGGACTTCGAGGGCTACCTGTTCAGCGGCAGCGCGGGCAGCATCGCCGCCGGCCGGCTGTCGTACACGTACGGCTTCGAGGGCCCGGCCGTGTCCGTCGACACCGCCTGCTCCTCGTCCCTGGTCGCCCTGCACTTGGCGGCGAACGCCCTGCGCAACGGCGAGTGCGACCTCGCGCTGGCCGGCGGGGTCACCGTGATGTCCACGCCCGTCGCGTTCGTGGAGTTCTCCCGGCTGCGCGGGCTCGCCCCCGACGGCCGCTGCAAGTCCTTCGGCGCGGACGCGGACGGCGTCGGCTGGGCGGAGGGCGTGGGCCTGCTCGTGGTGGAGCGGCTGTCGGACGCGCGCCGCAACGGCCACCAGGTGCTGGCCGTGCTGCGCGGCAGCGCGGTCAACCAGGACGGCGCGAGCAACGGCCTGACGGCGCCGAACGGTCCTTCGCAGGAGCGGGTGATCCGGCAGGCGCTGGCGGACGCGGGTCTGGCTCCGGCGGACGTGGACGTGGTCGAGGCGCACGGCACGGGTACGCGGCTGGGTGACCCGATCGAGGCGCAGGCGCTGCTCGCCACGTACGGCCAGGACCGCGAAGAGCCGCTCTACCTCGGCTCGTTGAAGTCGAACATCGGGCACGCGCAGGCCGCCGCCGGTGTCGGTGGGGTCATCAAGATGGTGCAGGCGATGCGGCACGGGCTGATGCCCCGGACGCTGCACGCCGAGGAGCCGTCGCCGCACGTCGACTGGTCGGCGGGCGCGGTCGAGCTGCTGACCGAGGAGCGGGAGTGGCCGCGCGGCGAGCGCCCGCGCCGGGCCGGTGTCTCCTCCTTCGGCTTCGGCGGCACCAACGCCCACGTCATCATCGAGGAGGCCCCCGCCCAGGTCTCCGACGACACCGACGGCACCGAGGACGCTCCCGCGCCCGTCCAGGTCCCCGTCCTGCCCTGGCTGCTGTCCGGCCGTACCCCCCAGGCCGTCGCCGAGCAGGCGGAGCGGCTGCTCGCCCACGTCGAGCGCGACCCCGCCCTGCGACCGCTGGACGTGGCGTACACCCTCGCCACCGCCCGCGCCGCCCTGGACCACCGCGCGGTGGCCGTCGGCGACGACCGCGACGCGCTCCTCGCGGAACTCCGCACCCTCGACCCCGTCACCGCCTCCGACGCCGCTCTCGGCTTCGTGTTCTCGGGTCAGGGTGCGCAGCGGGTGGGGATGGGCCGTGGGCTGGCGGCGGTGTATCCGGTGTTCGCGGCTGCCCTGGATGAGGTGTGCGGGGTGCTGGATCCGTTGTTGGGTGGGTCGTTGCGGGAGGTGATGTTCGCGGAGGACGGTTCGGGTCGTCTTGACCGGACGGGGTGGACGCAGCCGGCGTTGTTCGCGTTCGAGGTGGCGTTGTTCCGTCTGGTGGAGTCGTGGGGTGTGGTCCCGTCGGTGGTGGCGGGGCATTCGGTGGGGGAGTTGGCGGCGGCGCATGTGACGGGTGTGCTGTCGCTGGAGGATGCCTGCCGGGTGGTGGCTGCTCGCGCGCGGTTGATGGAGGCGCTGCCGGAGGGTGGCGTGATGGTGGCGGTGGAGGCGTCGGAGGCCGAGGTGGCTCCGCTGCTGGAGGGCCGTGAGGCGGAGATGGGTATCGCGGCGGTCAACGGACCGAACGCGGTGGTCGTGTCCGGCGACGAGCCCGCCGTGGAGGAGGTCGTGGCGCACTTCTCCGCCTGGGGTCGCCGGGTGCGGCGGCTGTCGGTGTCGCACGCGTTCCACTCCCCGCGGATGGAGGGGATGCTGGAGGAGTTCCGGACCGTCCTGAAGGAGGTCGAGTTCGGCAGCCCCCGTATCCTGGTGGTGTCCACGCTGACCGGCCGGCTCGCGACCGGCGAGGACCTGCGCAGCGCCGACTACTGGGTGCGGCAGGTCCGTGAGGCGGTGCGTTACGCGGACGCGGTCACGGCCATGGAGGAGGAGGGCGTCCGTACGTACCTGGAGATCGGTCCCGGAGGGGCGCTGGCCGCTCTCGCCGCGCAGTCCGTGCGTGACGCGGACGCCGTCGTCGCCACCGCCTCGGTCCGGCCCGGCGTGCCCGAGGCGGAGTCCGTGGTCCGGGCCGTCGGCCTGCTGCACGCGCGGGGCGTGACCGTCGACTGGGAGGCGTTCTTCGCCGGGTCCGGCGCCCGCCGGGTGTCCCTGCCGACGTACGCCTTCCAGCGCCGCCGCTTCTGGCTGGACCAGCTCGTGCCCGCCGAGGGCGACACCGTCCGCGTGGCCGCGCCGGCCGCCGCGCAGGCGGAGACGGCGTCCGAGCCCGAGGTCGTGCCGCTGCCCGAGCGGCTGGCCGAACTGGCCGTCGCGCAGCGCGAGCAGTACGTGCTCCAGATCGTGACCAACCTCGTCGCGACCGTCCTCAAGCACGGCGACCCGTCGGGCATCGCACCCGACCGGCCCTTCCAGGACCTCGGCTTCGACTCCCTCACCGGTGTCGAACTTCGCAACCGGCTGGCCAAGGCGACCGGCCTGACCCTGCCCGCCACCGTGGTCTTCGACCACCCCAACCCGGCCGCCCTCGCCGCCTTCGTCCTGAACGCGGCCGGCCCCGCCCCCGACGAGCCCTCCCGCGCCGTACGGGACGGACTGGACCGCCTGGAGGCGTCGCTCGAGGCGCTGCCGGCCGACGCCGACACCCGCGCCGAGGTCGAGGCGCGCCTGCGCGGCCTGCTGGAACGACTGTCCGGCACGGTGCCGGCCGCCGCTTCGGCGCCGGCCGACCCCGCCGTGCAGGAGCTGATCGCCTCCGCGTCCGCCGACGAGATCTTCGACTTCATCGACACCCAGCTCGGCCGGGCGGCGGACTGACGCGGCACGGGGCCGCCCCCGCGGGCGGCCCCGCACCGGCCCGTACCTGTCCTGCCCCGGCGCTCAAGGAGAGGCTTCCTTTCGCATGTCCGCACAGCAGCCCACCCAGCCCGCGACCCCCGCCCCGACCTCCTCCCCGCAGACCAAGGAACAGAAGCTCGTCGACTACCTGAAGTGGGTGACCGCGGACCTGCAGAAGGCACGCGAGCGGATCGCCGAACTGGAGTCGGCCGCCGACGAACCCGTCGCGATCGTCGGCATGGCCTGCCGGTTCCCGGGCGGTGTCACCAGCCCCGACGACCTGTGGCGCCTGGTCGTGGACGGCCGTGACGCGATCGGCCCGTTCCCCGACGACCGCGGCTGGGACCTGGAGGCCCTCTACAGCCCCGACGCGGACGACCTCGGCACCTCGTACACCCGCGAGGCCGGATTCCTGGACGGCGCCGCCCTGTTCGACGCCGACTTCTTCGGCATCTCGCCCCGCGAGGCGCTGGCCATGGACCCGCAGCAGCGGGTGCTGCTGGAGACCGCCTGGGAGGCGCTGGAGGACGCCGGCATCGATCCCGCGTCGCTGCGCGGCTCGCGCACCGGCGTGTTCGCGGGCGTCGTCGAGCAGAGCTACCTCGGTCTGGCGGGCCCCGAGGAGCTGGAGGGCTACCTGATGACCGGGAAGCTCAGCAGCGTCGCCTCCGGCCGGATCGCCTACACCCTCGGCCTCGAAGGGCCCGCGCTGTCCGTGGACACCGCCTGCTCCTCGTCCCTGGTCGCCCTGCACCTGGCCGTCGAGTCCGTCCGCAGCGGGGAGTCCACGCTCGCCCTGGCGGGCGGCGCCACCGTCACGGCCACGCCGGGCGGCTTCGTCGACTTCAGCCGCCAGCGCGGCCTGGCGCCCGACGGCCGCATCAAGTCCTTCGCCGCCGCGGCCGACGGCACGTCCTGGTCGGAGGGCGTCGGTCTGCTCGTGGTGGAGCGGCTGTCGGACGCGCGCCGCAACGGCCACCGGGTCCTCGCGGTCATCCGGGGCAGCGCGGTCAACCAGGACGGCGCGAGCAACGGCCTGACGGCGCCGAACGGTCCTTCGCAGGAGCGGGTGATCCGGCAGGCGCTGGCGGACGCGGGTCTGGCTCCGGCGGACGTGGACGTGGTCGAGGCGCACGGCACGGGTACGCGGCTGGGTGACCCGATCGAGGCCCAGGCGCTGCTCGCGACGTACGGCCAGGACCGCGAACAGCCGCTCTACCTCGGCTCGTTGAAGTCGAACATCGGGCACACCGTCGCAGCCGCCGGTGTCGGCGGGGTCATCAAGATGGTGCAGGCGATGCGGAACGGCCTGATGCCCAAGACCCTGCACGTGGACGAGCCGACCCCGATGGTCGACTGGTCGGCCGGTGCGGTCGAGCTGCTGACCGAGGCGCGGGAGTGGCCGCGCGGCGAGCGCCCGCGCCGGGCGGCGGTCTCCGCGTTCGGCGTCAGCGGCACCAACGCCCACGTCATCCTGGAAGCGCCCGAGGAGGAGCCGGCCGCCGAGGAGCAGGGCGGTGACGAGGAGACGGCCGCGGCGGCCTCGCTGCCCGCCGTCCCCTGGTTCCTGTCCGCCCGCGGTGAGCAGGCCCTCGCCGCCCAGGCGCAGCGGCTGCTCGACCACCTCGCCGAGCATCCCGCCCTGACCCCCGCCGACATCGGCTACTCCCTGGCCACCACCCGTACCCTGCACGACCACCGGATCGCCCTCACCGGCGGCGACCGCGACCAGCTCGAAACCGCCCTGCGGGAACTCGCCACGGACCCGTCCCGCGCGGTCACCGGCCCCCTGACGACCGCCGGCGGCCTGGGCTTCGTGTTCTCGGGGCAGGGTGCGCAGCGGGTGGGGATGGGTCGTGGGCTGGCGGCGGTGTATCCGGTGTTCGCGGCTGCCTTGGACGAGGTGTGCGGGGTGCTGGATCCGTTGTTGGGTGGGTCGTTGCGGGAGGTGATGTTCGCGGAGGACGGTTCGGGTCGTCTTGACCGGACGGGGTGGACGCAGCCGGCGTTGTTCGCGTTCGAGGTGGCGTTGTTCCGTCTGGTGGAGTCGTGGGGTGTGGTTCCGTCGGTGGTGGCGGGGCATTCGGTGGGGGAGTTGGCGGCGGCGCATGTGACGGGTGTGCTGTCGCTGGAGGATGCCTGCCGGGTGGTGGCTGCTCGTGCGCGGTTGATGGAGGCGCTGCCGGAGGGTGGCGTGATGGTGGCGGTGGAGGCGTCGGAGGCCGAGGTGGCTCCGCTGCTGGAGGGCCGTGAGGCGGAGATGGGGATCGCGGCGGTCAACGGACCGAACGCGGTGGTCGTCTCCGGCGACGAGCCCGCCGTGGAAGAAGTGACCAAGCACTTCGCGGGGCTGGGTCGCCGGGTGCGGCGGCTGTCGGTGTCGCACGCGTTCCACTCCCCGCGGATGGAGGGGATGCTGGAGGAGTTCCGGACCGTCCTGAAGGAGGTCGAGTTCGGCAGCCCCCGTATCCTGGTGGTGTCCACGCTGACCGGCCGGCTCGCGACCGGCGAGGACCTGCGCAGCGCCGACTACTGGGTGCGGCAGGTCCGGGAAGCCGTGCGTTACGCGGACGCGGTCACGGCCATGGAGGAACAGGGCGTCCGCACCTACCTCGAGATCGGCCCCGACGGCGTCCTGACCGCCCTCAACCGCTCCGTCCTCGCCGACCGCACCGGCACCCGCGCCCTCGCCCTCCAGCGGCGCGGTCGCGACGAACCCCTGAGCCTGGTCGACGGGCTGGCCGAACTGCACCTCGCCGGGGGCCGCGTGGACTGGGAGGCGTTCTTCGCCGGGTCCGGCGCCCGCCGGGTGCCCCTGCCGACGTACGCCTTCCAGCACCGCCGCTACTGGGTGGACGCGTCCGCCGCCTCCGCCGACGCGGGCGGCCTCGGCCTCGACCGCGCCGACCACCCCCTGCTGGGCACCGCCCTCACGCTCGGCGACAGCGACGAGACGCTGTTCACCGGGAGCGTGTCGGCCCGCAGCCACCCGTGGCTCGCGCAGCACACGGTGGCCGGCGAGACCGTGGTGACCGGAGCCGTCCTCGCCGAACTGGCGATCCGCGCCGGCGACGAGACCGGCTCCACCACGCTGGAGGAACTGACCCTCGACGAACCCCTCGTCCTGCCCGGCGAGGGCGCGCTGCGCCTCCAGATCCGGGTCGGCGCCGCCGACGCCGACGGCCGGCGCGCCCTCACCGTGCACTCCCGGCCCGCCGACCCCGGGGCGACCTGGGTCCGGCACGCCCACGGCGTCCTCGGCAGCGGACCGCTCACCCCGCCCGCCGCGCCCGACGCGGACCGCACGGCACCGTGGCCGCCCGCCGGCGCCACCGCCGTCGACCCCGACGAGCTGTACGCGGGGCTCGCCGCGGCCGGGGTGTCGTACGGACCGCGGCTGCGCGCTCTGACCGGCCTCTGGCAGCACGACGGCGACCACCTCGCGCAGCTGCGGATCAGCGACGAACTCGCCGAGCAGACCGACGGGTTCGGCATCCACCCCGTCCTGCTCGACGCGGCCCTGCACCCCGTGCTCGGCCCGCTCACGGCGCCGGTCCGCTGGCAGGGCATACGGCTGTACGCGACCGGCGCGCGGGAGCTGCGCGTGCGGATCACCCCGCGCCCCGGCACCGGAACGTACGCGCTGCACCTGTCCGACCCGGCCGGCGCCCCCGTCGCCGACATCGACGCCGTCACCCTCGGCGCCCTCGACCCGGACGGCCTCGGCGCCGCCCGCACCCGCGACCACGACGCGCTGTTCCGGCTCGCCTGGACGCCCCGGCCGCTGACGCCCGCCACGCTCGCCTGGGCGGAACTCGCCACGGACGGCGACGACCCGGACCCCGGGAGCATCGCCGCGGCCGTCCGCGCCGGTGCCCGGGTCGACGCCGTGCGCGTCCACCTCGCCACACCGTCCGGCGTCCACGCCCCGCACGCCGTCCACGCAACCGCCGGACGCGCCCTGGAGCTGGCCCGGGCATGGCTGGCCGAGGACGCCCTGGCGGACGTCCCGCTCACCGTGGTGACCAGCGGCGCGGTGTCCACCGCCGACGGCGAGGACATCACCGACCTCGGTGCCGCCGCCGCGTGGGGCCTGCTGCGCTCGGCCCAGTCCGAGGCGCCCGGCCGGATCGTCCTCGTCGATGTCCCCGACCCCGGCGCGCCCGGACTGGAGGCCACCCTGTCGGCCCTGGTCGCCTCCGGTGAACCGCAGGCCGCCGTACGGGACTCCGGTGCGTCCGGCACCGCCGTACGGGACTCCGACGCCCCCGGCGTCCGCGTCCTCGTGCCCCGGCTGGAGCGGGCCGCCCGCGTGCCCGAGGGCTGCGACCCGGTGTGGGACCCGGACGGCACCGTACTGATCACCGGCGGCACCGGCGCCCTCGGCGGGCTCTTCGCCCGGCACCTGGTGACCCGGCACGGCGTACGCCACCTGCTGCTGGTCAGCCGGCGCGGCGCGGACGCCCCCGGCGCCGACGGCCTGCTCGCCGAACTGACCGGCCTCGGCGCCTCGGTGACCATCGCCGCCTGCGACGTGTCCGACCCGGACGCGCTCGCCGGACTGCTGGCCGCCGTCCCCGCCGAGCACCCGCTGCGCGGCGTCGTGCACACCGCGGGCGTCCTCGACGACGGAGTGATCGCCGCCCAGACCCCCGACCGGCTCGCCGCGGTGCTGCGGCCCAAGGCCGACGCGGCCTGGCACCTGCACGAACTGACCCGGGACCTCGGGCTGACGGCGTTCGTGCTGTTCTCGTCCGTCGCCTCGGTGGTCGGTGGCCCCGGCCAGTCGACGTACGCCGCCGCCAACCTCTTCCTCGACGCGCTGGCCCGCCACCGCGCGGCGCACGGACTGCCCGCCACCTCGATCTCCTGGGGCCTGTGGGCCCAGGCCTCCGAACTGACCGGCAACCTCACCGAGACCGACCTCAAGCGCATCGCCCGCAGCGGCTTCCTCCCGGTCGCCACCGAACAGGGCCCGCGCCTGTTCGACCTCGCCCCGCGCCTCGGACCCGACGCGGTGGCCACCCCGCTCGACCTGGCCGTACTGCGCGAACAGCCGCGGATCCCGGCCGTGCTGGGCACCCTCGTCCGCGTCCCGCGGCGGCCCACCGCCCACGGCCGCGCCGAGGACGCCTCCTCGCTCGCCGACCGGCTGGCCGCCCTCGACGACGAGGACGCCCGGTACGCCGCCGTCCTGGACGCGCTGACCGCGGAGATCGCCCGGATCCTGGGCCGCTCCGGCCCCGACGGCATCACCCCGGACCGCTCCTTCCCACAGCTCGGCCTCGACTCGCTGACCTCCGTGGAACTGCGCAACCGGGTCGCCGCGCTCACCGGACTGACCCTGCCCGCCACCGTCGTCTTCGACCATCCGACCCCGCAGGCCCTGGCCGGCCACGTGCTGGCCGAGCTGGCACCCGGGGACGGCGAGGGCGGCGACGAGACGGGCACCGACCGGGTCGACTACGCCGCCGACATCACGCTGCCCGACGACATCCGCCCGGCCGCCGAGGTCGTCCGCACCGTCGACGACCCGCGCGAGATCCTGCTCACCGGGGCCAGCGGCTTCCTGGGCGCGTTCCTGCTGCGCGACCTGATGCGCACCACCACCGCCCGCATCCACTGCCTGGTGCGCGGCGCCGACCAGCGGGCGGCGTACGAGCGGCTGCGCGGCAGCCTGGAGTGGTACCGGGTCTGGGACGAGATCGACGAGGACCGGCTCACCGTCGTCGTCGGCGACCTCGCCGAGCCACGGCTCGGACTGACCGAGGAGCGGTTCGACCACCTCGCCCGCACGGTCGACGTCGTGTACCACGCCGGCGCCTCGGTGCACTGGCTCCAGCCGTACCAGGCGCTGCGCACGGCCAACGTCGGCGGCACCCGGGAAGTGCTGCGGCTGGCCGCCCGGCACCGCACGGTCCCCGTCCACCACGTCTCGACGGTCGGCGTGTTCGACGGTCCCGTCACCCCGGGCGTACCGCTGAAGGTCACCGACCCGACCGGCCCGGCCGAGGTGCTGCCGAGCGGCTATCTGCGCAGCAAGTGGGTCGCCGAGCAGGTCGTCGAGCTGGCCCGGGAGCGGGGCCTGCCCGTCTCGGTCTACCGGGTCGACGTGATCTCCGGCGACCGGGACAACGGCGCCTGCCAGACCCGGGACTTCGTCTGGCTCAGCCTCAAGGGCCTGCTCCAGGCCGGGCTCGTGCCGGCCGGCACCGCCGGCCGCTTCCACCTGCTGCCGGTGGACTACGTGAGCGCCGCCATCCTCGGCATCTCCACCCGGCCGGACGGCGCCGGCGGCACCTACCACCTGTTCAACCGCAGCTCGCTCAGCCTCGCCGACTGCGTGACCTACCTGCGCCGCCTCGGCTACCGGCTCGACGAGGCGGACGCGGAGCGGTGGCGTCAGGCGGTCCGCGCGGACCGGGACAACGCGCTCCAGCCCCTGCTGCACGCGTTCGAGATGATGACGTCCGACACCGACGCCTTCTACCCGGCCCTCGACACCGGCGAGACGGAGGCCGCGCTGGACGGCACCGGGATCAGCTGCCCGCCGCTGACCGAGGAACTGTTCACCAAGTACGTCGAGTTCTTCGTCCAGGAGGGCCACTTCCCGCCCGCGCCCTGAGCGCGCGAGACGAACGGGCCGCCGGCCGCCGCCCCCGGTGCGGGGCGACGGCCGGCGGCCCGCCGCGGTCGCTTCGCGGACCTCGTCCGCGGACCTCAGAGGATGTCCGAACCCGGGTCGAGGCCCAGCAGCACCCGCCCCTGCACCTCCAGGTTGGGGTGCAGATGCGTCAGCGCGTGCATGGTGAAGCCGAGGATGTCGCGGTGGTAGCGCTGGAAGGGCACGCTGCGCTTGAGCACCGAACCGCCGCTCATCGAATACAGGAGCTGGACGGCCTCCTTCGCCAGCTCCCCCACGAACGCGGTCTGCCCGCGCACCTGCGCCCGCTCGGCGTCGGTGAGCGGCACCCCCGCGTCGGCGCGCTCCTGTTGCAGCGCGATCACCCGGTCGGTGAGCGCGGACCCCGCCGTGATCCGGTTCGCCGCGGCGGCCACCTGCTGCTGCACCAGCGGATGCCGCCGCTGGTCGTCCCAGCCGGTGTAGGTGATGCCGCGCCCGGGCAGCCGCTCCAGGAACAGCTCGTAGGCGCCGCGGGCGATGCCCAGCGTCATGGTCGCGTACAGGGACATCACGAACGCGACGGCGCCGTAGCCCCGCCCCGGCACGTCGCAGTTCCACCGCTCACCCGTCCGCCCGGTCAGCGACCCGGAGTAGGAGATGAGCCGGTGGGCGGGTACGAAGACCCGCTCGGCGACCGCGGTGGCGCTGCCGGTGCCGCTGCCCGCCGAGACGTCCCAGTCGTCGATGATGGACAGGTCCGCCATCGGTACGAGGGCGAAGAACTGCTCCTCGGTGCCGTCCGGGCCCTCCAGCACCGCACCCAGCAGGTCCCAGTCGGCGGCGTGGCAGCCGGAGTTGTACCCCCAGCGGCCGGTCAGCTCGAAGCCGTCCTCCGTGCGCGTCAGCCGCCCGGCCGGCGCGAAGCCCAGGGACACCCGCACCGAGCCGCCGTCGAAGACCTCCTTCTGCGCCTCGTCCGGATACAGCCCGGCCATCAGCGTGCCGGTCAGCCACGCCGTCATGTTCCAGCCCGTGGACGGGCAGGCCCGGGCCACCTCGGCCACCACCTCCGCCTGCTGCGCCAGCGGAAGGTCCAGACCGCCGAACCGCGCGGGCACCGCCATCCGGAACACGCCCGCCCGCTCCAGCAGCCTCAGCGTCTCCCGCGGCACCCGCCCCCGCGCCTCCGCCTCGTCGCCACGGGCCCGGATCACGGGTACGGCGGTGCGGACGGCCTCCAAAACGGCGGTTGAATCCTGATGAATGGTCACGCGTTCCTCCGAACTGGGTGCGCCCGCGGGAATGGGCATTCCGCCGGAAGGTAACGAGGGTTTCCCATTCGCGAGGCACCGCCCGGTAATGAACCACTCATCGTCCGGTAATCGGCTGGTAATCGGACGGGAATCGGGTGGGAATCGGATGGGAACCAGATCGGGTTAGGGCAGGGATCGGACAGGAATGCGACGGGAATGAGGGCCGGATCCCAAAGGATTCCGGCCCTCATTCGGATGGGTGACCGTCGGGGGAGCGGGCGGTGTGCGACCGCCGTTCCGGATCAGGACGCCACGGCCTGATCCGCCCGCCGGTCGTACTCGGCACGCGCGGCGGCGATCTCGTTCTGGTGCTCCTCGGTCCAGATCACCAGGCTGCGGATGGTGTCGTGCAGGGTCACCCCCAGGGGCGTCAACTCGTAGTCCACACGCGGCGGGACGACCGGATGCACGGTGCGTTTCACCAGGCCGTCCCGCTCCAGCTGGCGCAGGGTGACGGTCAGCATGCGCTGGCTCACCCCGTCGATCCGCCGGCGCAGTTCCGAGAAGCGGAGACTGCGGCGCTCCAGCAGCGCTATCACCAGCAGGGACCACTTGTCCGCCACGCGGTCGAGGATATGCCGGACCTCGCAACCCTGCCGGACGTCCCACTGCAAAGCGTCGTACTCGTCTTCGGTACCCGCGCAGTGAGTCGGTGACTTCAAAGTGCCTTCTTCCATAGTCCCCGAGCCTGCCTCAAGATGCCTGTGGTTACAAGTGGGAACCGCCTACGACTCCGGCACACGCGGTGTTTTGAGTCAGGACCATCGGCGGTCGCCCCGATCTGTTTCCGTCCTGTTCTCGCGTTATCTCCAACAAGGAGTCATTTCCGTGTCCGCACTGCAATCCAATCAGGGCAGCGGCACCGATCGCATGAGTGGGCGCGCTTGGGGCGTGCTGTTCGTGCTCTGTGGTGCGATCTTCCTCGAGGGCGTCGACGTGGCCATGCTCAACGTGGCCCTGCCGTCCATCCGGGCCGACCTGGGGCTGTCCACCGGCATGCTCCAGTGGGTCATGAGCGCCTACGTCCTCGGGTACGGCGGATTCATGCTGCTCGGCGGCCGTGCCGCCGACCTGTTCGGACGTCGCCAGATGTTCCTGTTCTGGCTGACCGTCTTCCTGCTCTTCTCCGGCCTGGGCGGTCTGGCCACCGAGGGCTGGATGCTGATCGTCGCCCGGTTCGTCACCGGTGTGGCGGCGGCCTTCATGACTCCGGCCGGTCTGTCGATCATCACCACGAGCTTCGAGGAGGGCCCGCAGCGCAACAAGGCCCTGCTCGTCTACTCGGGCACCGCGGCCGGCGGCTTCTCCATCGGCCTGGTCGTCGGTGGTCTGCTCGCCTCGGCCGACTGGCGCTGGGTGTTCTTCGCCCCGGTGATCCTTTCGTTCGTCATCCTGGTCGCCGGTGCGATCCTCATCCCCAAGTCGGCCAAGCCCGACCGCAACGGCCAGAGCATGGACGTGGCGGGCGCGATCAGCGTCACGGCGGCCATCCTGCTCCTGGTGTTCTCCGTCGAGCGCGCCAGCCACGAGTCGGCCGGCACCACCGCGCTCACCGTGGCGGCCAGCCTGGTGCTGTTCCTGGCGTTCGTGCTGATCGAGCGCAAGACCGCCTCGCCGCTGGTCCGGCTCGGCATCTTCCGCAGCGGCAGCCTGGTCCGCTCCAACATCGCCGGTCTGCTGTTCGCCGCCGGGTTCTTCGGCTTCCAGTTCATCGTCGTCCTGTACCTGCAGGAGCTGCGCGGCTGGTCCACGCTGGAGACCAGCTTCGCGATGATCGTCATCGGCATCGACGCGATCCTGTCGCCCACGCTCACCCCGAAGCTGGTGAACAAGTTCGGCAACGCCCGGGTCATCTTCGGCGGTCTGCTGCTGGCGACGCTGTCCTACGCGCTGATGCTGCCGCTGGGTCTGGACTGGACCTACCTGATGATGTTCCCGAGCCTCATCATCCTGGGCCTCGCCTTCTCGCTGGCCTACGGTCCGCTGACCATCGTCGCCACCGAGGGCATCGAGGAGGAGGAGCAGGGCGTCGCCGGCGGTCTGCTGTACACCTCCTTCCAGTTCGGTGCGGCCCTCGGTCTCTCCACCGCCACCACCGTGATCACCGCGGCGACCAACGGCACCAGCGACGCGGCCGTCCTCGACGGTCACCGTGCGGCCCTGTTCGTCCCGCTGGTGGCCGCCGCGCTCGCCGCCGTGATCAGCATGTTCGGCCTGCGCGGCAAGTCCGGCGCGGCGTCCGCGGAAGCCGCCCCGGTCGCCGACCCGGTCCTCGAGTCGGTCGAGACGAGCCGCTGACCCCCCACACGGCCCGCCACCGGGCCCTCTTCGCCCCAGGCCACCCCCCATCCCCTGAGGCGAACCCCTCCGCAGGCCCCGGGCACCCAGCCCGGGGCCTGCCCGCGTCCACCCGTCCGACACCCCGATCCGGAAGGGGGGCTCCGGGCTCGACCGGGGTGCCGGTCCGAGCCAGGGCGCCGTTCCTCAGCCGGGGTGCCGATCCTCCGCGGGCCGGCGTGTCGAGGGGTGGGTGTGGGCGGCTTGCAGGAGCTCGGCGGCGCCCCGGACCGCTGCTGTGTGCGGGGCCGGGACCACGCGCAGCGGCACGTGGAGCCGCCCGGTGAGGTGACAGGTGAGCTCGGGGCGCAGGGCGCCTCCGCCGGCCAGGAGGACACCGCGGTGCAGGGCGTCGACGGTGAGCGAGGTGCGGTCCTGGCGGAGCATCGCGGTCAGCATCGAGGCCACCGCCTCGGCGATCTGCTCGGGCGTGGCCGTCTCGTCCAGATCGCCGGTGCCCAGGGCCGTGCGGCGCGCGTCGGTGATGGCGCCGTCGCACAGCAGGACCACCTCGGTGAGGTGGGCGCCGATGTCCACCACCATCAGCGGACGGGACAGGTCCGCGCCGACCGCCAGGGCGATGGCCCGGGCGCTGGGCACCGTCAGGACGCTGCGGGGCCGCAGCACGTCGACCGCGGCGCGGGCCCGGGTGCGGTACGCGAGGCCGTCCAGGACGGGAGCGGCGACGATGACGACGGGACGGGTGAAGCGGGGCAGACGATGGCGGAGCAGGCGCCGCAACATCCGGGCGCACCCCGGGATGTCGATGATGGTGCCGCGCTGGATGGGGGACACCGTGCCGGTGCCGGAACAGGTCACGGTGGGCACGTCCACCACCACGCCCTCACCGGCGATCCAGGCGCGGGTACGGGCGCTGCCCATGTCCAGGGCGATCCCGCAGCAGAATCGGCACATAGGCCAGGGCCGGTGTGAGGCGGCGGCCTGTGAGGGGGATGTGCCGGTCATGGGACGGCCTCCTTGACCTGCTGGCAGCGGGCGCAGTAGCGGGCCTGCGGCACGATCATCAGCCGTTGCCGGTCGATGGGGCGCCGGCACAGGTGGCAGGTGCCGTACGAGCCGTCATCCATGCGCTTCAAAGCCGCCTCGACGTCCGCGAGCACCATGCGGGCGGAGGCGGTGAGCTTGATGTGAACCTCGATCTGGGAGGCGGCCTGCTGCCGGAGCCGGTCCTCGGCGCGGGAGGTGACCGGTCCGGCGAGCCGGCACAGCTGCTCCTGGCGGAAGAGGCGCTGCTCGTGCAGGTTCTCGCGCAGGGCGGCGAGGTCGTCGGCCGACAGCGGTGCCGTGCTCTGGCCGATGGTCTGGTGGTTCACCACTTCACCCCCTTCGAGGGCAGGGCGCGGGAGATCGGAACGAACCGGTCAGGTGGCGCGGCGTTGGCAGGCGACGCAGAAACGGGTGTAGGGGAGGATCTCCAGCCGTTCCGCCGGGATGGGCTTGGCGCAGCCCAGGCAGGTGCCGTAGGTGCCGTTGTCGATGCGCGCGAAGGCTTCCTCGATCTCTTTCAGGGCTCGCTCCATCGCGGTCTTCTGCTCGGACAGCAGGTAGTCGTCCGAGGTCTGTCCGGTCTCCTTGAGGGCCTGCAACTGCGCCAGCCGGGAGCTGCGGGCGTGTTCCAGGCGCTGTCGCGCCTCATACGGGTGGGGTTCGGCCCCGGTGACATCGAGTGACATGGGAAATCCCTTTCTCGAGGATGTACGGCACGCATGGCGTCGCGCGGTCGTGTGCCGCACGGCGATCTGCCCGGCGGCGATGCCGGAGCCGACCGCCGGCCGGTCCGCGCCTTCCACCCTGGCCGGGTGGGCGGCGGATACCCATCGGGCGCGGGCCCCATTTACGGCGGGCCACGGGATGCACACAGCGGCGCCGTCGGTGGTGCGCAGGCCCGGAAATGGGGTCCGCCCCCCATCGACGGGGCACGCGGGACGGGGCAGGCTGGCCCCAGACTCACTTCGATCACCCGGCACCGTGAACCCGGCGGGCCGCACAGGGGAGGTGAAGACAAGAAAGGGAGGCGTGAGGCCGGTGTCCTTGTTCTGGCGGATCTTCGCCCTCAACGCGGTCGTGCTGGGTACAGCCACGGCCCTGCTGCTGTGGGCTCCGGTGACCGTCTCCGTACCGGTTCTGCTCACCGAGGCGATCATCCTGGTCGCCGGTCTGGCCGTGATGCTGGTCGCCAACGCCGCACTCCTGCGGCTCGGCCTGGCCCCGCTGGACCGGCTCACCAAGCTGATGACCACGGTGGACCTGCTGCGCCCCGGCCAGCGCCTGCCCGCCTCCGGCGGTGGCGAGGTCGCCGAAGTGATCCGCACGTTCAACGCCATGCTCGAGCGGCTGGAACACGAAAGGGCCACCAGCAGTGCCCGGGCCCTGCTGGCTCAGGAGGCCGAACGCCGCCGTATCGCACAGGAACTCCACGACGAGGTCGGCCAGACCATGACCGCGATCCTGCTGGGACTCAAACGCGCCGCGGACGACGCACCGGCGCCGCTGCGCAAGGAGCTCCACGAGGTGCAGGAGATCACCCGGGAGAGCCTGGACGAGGTCCGCCGCCTGGTGCGCCGGCTGCGGCCCGGCGTGCTGGACGACCTGGGTCTGGTCAGCGCCCTGACCTCGCTCACCGAGGACTTCGCCACCCACACCGGGCTGCAGGTCACCCGCCGCTTCGACGCCGACCTGCCGGCCCTTGCGCCGGAGACCGAACTCGTCCTGTACCGCGTCGCCCAGGAGTCGCTCACCAACGTCGCCCGCCACGCCGACGCCGAGCGGGTCACCGTCGCCCTGCGTCACACCGACGACAGCCTGGTGCTGACGGTCACCGACGACGGCTCCGGCATCAAAGCTCCCCGCGAAGGCGCCGGCATCCGCGGCATGCGCGAGCGGGCCCTGCTCGTCGGAGGCAGCCTGGAGATCACCCCGGCACCCCGGACCGGCACCCGGGTCCAGCTCACCGCTCCCGTTTCCGGGAAGCAGCCCTGACGATGCCTGAGAAGACCACGCCCTCCGGGACGGGAACGAGCACGATCCGCATCCTGCTCGCCGACGACCACGCGCTGGTCCGCCGCGGTGTGCGGCTCATCCTCGACCAGGAACCGGACCTCGAAGTGGTCGCCGAGGCCGGCGACGGCGCCGAGGCCATCGAGCTCGCCCGCCCCCACGACGTCGACCTGGCCGTACTCGACATCGCCATGCCCCGCCTGACCGGACTGCAGGCCGCCCGCGAACTGGCCACCCTCAGACCGAGCCTGCGGATCCTGATGCTCACCATGCACGACAACGAGCAGTACTTCTTCCGGGCCCTGAAGGCAGGGGCCAGCGGGTATGTCCTGAAGTCCGTCGCCGACCGGGACCTGGTCGCCGCCTGCCGAGCCGCGATGCGCGACGAGCCCTTCCTGTATCCCGGCGCGGTCACCGCTCTGATCCGCAACTACCTCGACCGGGCCCGCCACGGCGAGGAAACCCCCGACCGGATCCTCACCCCTCGCGAGGAAGAGGTCCTGAAACTGGTGGCCGAGGGCCACTCGTCCAAGGAGATCGCCGACCTGCTGTTCATCAGCGTCAAGACGGTCCAGCGGCACCGCGCCAACCTGCTGCAGAAACTCGGCCTGCGTGACCGCCTGGAACTCACCCGCTACGCCATCCGCGCCGGCCTGATCGAACCCTGACCTCCCGGCACGACGACGGGGCCCGAGGGGTTCGGGCCCGCACCGCATACCACGACGAAAGGGGGGCGGTGCATGCACCACACCGCGCGCACCGCCCCCGGCACCAGCGGCGTCCGGCCCTTCGCCGCCGCGGTACTGGCGGCCGTCGTCCTGACGCTGCTGGCCGCACTCGGCCTCGCCGGGCCCGCGGCGACGGGCGGCCCGACGGCCGACGTGGCGCCGACAGCCGGCCACGACCGGCCCACGGTGCCGCGCGCCGACGACGGATGTGACACCGCCTGCACCGTCCGAGCGGCAACGCGCCAGGAGCCGCACCGCGAGCACCCTGCTCCGCGCTGCCACCTCGTCCCTTGCGCCCAGGGCACGGCCGTCGGCCCTCCCGCCCTGGCGCGGCTTTCGACGCGGACCAGGCACGCCCCCTCGGCCTCGGATCCCCACGCATCCCATGACCGCGGGCGGGCACCGCCTGACACCTCCGGCCCCTGACACCATCCCCTTCCCTCTCCTCGAAGCACCAGACCGCTCCCACGGTGGTCGTGGTGCGCCCGCCGGAGGCTTCCTGTGACCCGTTCCGCCCGGGTGAGAGCGCTGTTCGCCCTCGCCGTGATCGCCGTATCCCTGTTCATCGCCGTCACCGTGCCGGTCCGCCTCGGACTCGACCTGCGCGGTGGTACGCAGATCGTGCTGCAGACCCGCTCCACCCCCACCGCCACCGCCGACAGCGTGGCCACCGACCGCACCCTGGAGGTGCTGCGCGGCCGTATCGACGCGCTCGGCGTCGCCGAACCCACCCTCGTCCGCTCCGGCGACAACCGGATCATCGTCGAACTGCCCGGTGTGCAGGACCCGAAGAAGGCCGCCGACGTCCTGGGCCGTACCGCGCAGCTCGGCTTCCACCCGGTGCTCGGCACCGCCGACAGCGCCGACGACATCTCCCGCCCGCTGCCGAAGCGGCCCCGCGAACAGGTCCTGCCCGACGAGTCCGGCACACTGCTGCGCCTCGGGGCCGGGGCCCTGACCGGCGAGCATGTCAAGGAGGCCGCCGCCCGGTTCGACCAGCAGGGCGGCGGGGGGTGGCACGTCACCGTCGACTTCGAGGGCGCCGGCCGCGAGAGCTGGGCCCGGCTGACCGGTGAGGCCGCCTGTCACCCGGCGGGCGACCCGGCGCGGCGGGTGGCCATCGTCCTCGACGAGAAGGTCATCTCCTCGCCGCAGGTCGACCCCTCCGTCGCCTGCGGCACAGGCATCCGCGACGGCGCCACACAGATCACGGGTTCCTTCGGCCCGGAGGAAGCCCGCGAACTCTCCCTGCTCATCAACGGCGGTGCCCTGCCCGTGCCCGTCGAGACGCTGGAACAGCGCACCGTCGGCCCGACCCTCGGGGCGCAGGCCATCACCGCGAGCGCCTGGGCCGCGGCCATCGGCACCGCACTGACCGCGCTGTTCATCATCGTGATCTATCGGCTGATGGGCGTGCTGGCCGCCGTCGCCCTGGCCTGCTACGGCCTCGTCTCCTACGCCGCCCTGGCCGCACTCGGCGCCACCCTGACCCTGCCGGGCCTGGCCGGTTTCGTGCTGGCGGTCGGCATGGCGGTGGACGCCAACGTGCTGGTCTTCGAACGGACCCGCGAGGAGTACGCGGCCCGCCGCCGCCCCAGCCCCCGCTCGGCGCTGGCGGCGGGATTCCGCAACGCCTTCAGCGCGATCGCCGACTCCAACATCACCACCCTGATCGCGGCCGCTCTGCTGTTCTTCCTCGCCTCCGGGCCCGTGCGGGGCTTCGGCGTCACCCTCGGCATCGGCGTGCTCGCCTCCATGTTCAGCGCCCTGGTGATCACCCGCGTGCTCGCCGAGTACGCAACGAGCCGCCCCCGGGTACGCCGGCGCCCCCGCCTCACCGGCATCGCCGCCACGGGCGCCGTCCGCGACCGCATCACCCGCCGCAACCCCGACCTGATGCGCCACCCCCGCCGCTGGCTGGCCACCTCCGCCGCCGTGCTCGTCCTGGCCGCCGCGGGCATCGCGGTGCGCGGCGTCGACCTCGGCGTGGAGTTCACCGGTGGCCGCCTCATCGAGTACGCCACGACCACCCCCGTCGACGCCGACCGGGCCCGGACCGCGCTCGCCGACGCCGGATTCCCCCGCGCCGTCGTGCAGTCCTCCGGCGACACCGGCCTGACCGTGCGCACCGGTCCACTGACCAACGCGGAGGAGGCCGAGGTCACCGACGCCGTGCGCGACCTCACCGGAGGGGCGGACAAGGTCCGCGACGAGCTGATCGGCCCCAGCCTCGGCCAGGAGCTGCGCCGGGGCGCTCTGATCGCGCTCGCCGTGGCCCTCGGCGCGCAGCTCGTCTACCTCGCCGCGCGCTTCCGCTGGCTGTTCGGCACCGCCGCGGTCGCCGCCCTCGCCCACGACGTGGTCGTCCTCGTCGGCGTCTTCGCCTGGATCGGCAAGTCCCTCGACGGCGTATTCCTCGCGGCCCTGCTCACCGTCATCGGCTACTCGGTCAACGACTCCGTGGTTCTCTTCGACCGTGTCAGGGAACTGGCCCGCAAGGCCCCCAGGGCGCCGCTCCGCGGCATCGCCAACCAGGCGATCCTGCAGACCCTGCCCCGCACCGTGAACACCGGCATGGGTGCCGCCTTCATCCTCACCGCCCTCGCCGTGCTCGGCGGGTCCTCGCTCACCGACTTCGCCCTGGCGCTCCTCATCGGCCTGGCCGTCGGTACGTACTCGTCCGTCTTCACCGCCGCTCCAGTGGCCGTGGAACTCCACCGACGCGGCGACCGCACCAGCCCACGCCGCCGGCCCTGACCCGACCGGTTCCGGCCAGTCCGGGGACCCTGGCGCCCATGGCTGCCGCGCGCCCGGCCCCCGGCCGGCCGGCGTCCTCCTCACCCTCCGGACGTCCGCCCGGCGCCCTAAGTCGCCTGTGCCAGGGATCTCCTGGGCCCCCTCGACCCCGCGCGGCCAAGCCCCGGGGGCCGTTTCATTACCGGGCGCTGACCGGTCGTACACCGGGCGGACAACGGGGGCCGCGGCGCGGAGAGTTCGCGGTTACCGGTGCAAGAGCGGTGCTCGCCAGACTGAATTCCGCAGATCGCATATCGCACAGTGCGCGAAGCGTTCCGGAACCACGGCCGGACGTAGATTCCCCGGACGTGAATCGCTGAGGAGGAAGAATGACGACGACCGACAGCGCGATCGCTGCGGTGCTCGACGAGGTGAAGTCCCTGGCCGACCGGTTCCGGGAATCCGGTGCGCAGGCCGAGGAGCGACGCTGGATTCCGGACGAGAACATCGAGCTGCTGGAAAAGGCCGGCGTGTTCCGGCTGAATGTCCCGGCCCGTTTCGGCGGTCTCGAGGCCCCCGTCGCCGACCAGGTCAAGGTGCTCAGCGAGATCGCCCGCGCCGACACCGCCACCGGCTGGGTCGCCATGATCTGGCTGTCCAGCTCCTGGGTGCCGAGCCTCTTCCCGGACGCCGCCCAGAAGGAGGTGTACGCCGAGGGCTCGCTGCGGGTCTCCACCGGCTTCACCCCGAGCGGCACCCTCACCGCCGAGGACGGCGGCTACTCCCTCAGCGGCAGCTGGAAGTGGATGTCCGGCTCCCGCGGCGCCCACTACGCCCTGCTCGCCGCCCTGCTGACCGGCCCCGACGGCACCCCGGTCCCGCACGCCGCCCTGGTCCCGTTCTCCGAGCTGGAGATCGCCGACGACTGGCACGCCTCCGCCGCCGCCGGCACCGGCAGCTCCACCGTCTCCGCCACGGACGTCAAGGTCCCGGCGCACCGCGTGGTCAGCCTCCTCGACGTGCTCGCCGGCACCACCGGCGACCGCTCCAACACCGGCGCCACCGGCCGCAACTACGCCTTCGTGCCGTTCTTCATGGCCCAGGGCGCCTCCGCCTACCTCGGCATCGCCCGCGGCGCCTACGAGCTGTTCCTCGAGCGGCTCCCCGGACGCGGCATCACGTACACCTCCTGGACCGACCAGAGCCAGTCCCCGGTCACCCAGATCCAGGTGGCCACCGCCGCCAACAAGATCGCCGCCGCCGAGGCGCTGCAGGAGACCTGGCTGCGGCTGCTCCAGGAGCACGCCGACGCCGGCACCTCGCCGTCCGTCGAGGAGCGCGCCGCGGTCCGCGGCAAGGCGGGCTTCGCGATCCAGCTCGCCAAGGAGGCCGTCGACGAGCTGTTCGAGGCCAGCGGCGCGTCCGTGATCATGAAGGACGTCCCCTTCCAGCGGTACCACCGCGACCTGCGCGGTCTCGCGCTGCACGCGCTGTTCGCCTTCAACACCAACCAGGAGGTGCACGGCCGGGCCATCCTCGGCCTCGCGCCGGACACCCCGTTCCTCTGATCACGCGATCCGACCCACGCGGCGGATCGACGGGATCCGATCCACAGGGCGCAGGGGTCACCGGGCGTCACGACCGTCCGGTGGCCCCTGCGCCCTTCCCAGCCACCAGCACTTCCTCCGCCCAGCAAGGGAGGCGAAGCCATGTCAGCGTCAGACATCCTCGTCATCGGCAGCACCGGAAAGACCGGACGCCGCGTCGTCCAGGCCCTGCGCGAGCGCGGCGCGTCGGTACGGCCCGCCGGCCGCTCCGCCGACGTCCGGTTCGACTGGGACGACGACCACACCTGGGAACCGGCCCTCACCGGCGCCCGCGCGGCGTACATCGTCGACCGCCAGGACCAGCCCGGCGAATGGGACGCCGAAGCCCAGATCCGCGCCCTGGCCAAGCGCGCGGTCGACTGCGGCGTGGAGCGCCTGGTCCTGCTCCAGGCCCGCACCACGGGTCTCGTGGGCGGCAAGAACCTCAGCGCCGGCGAGCGCGGCGTACGCGAGTCCGGCGCGCAGTGGACCGTCCTGCGGCCCAACTGGTTCTTCCAGAACTTCGACGAGGGCGTCCTGCTGGACGCCGTCCGCGCCGGTGAGCTGCGGCTGCCCGCCGGGGACGGCCGCGAGCCGTTCGTGGACGCCGGCGACGTCGCCGAGGTCGCCGCCGCGGCCCTGCTCGAGGACGGGCACGACGGGCAGGTCTACGAGCTGAGCGGCGCCCGCGCCCTCACCCTGGCGGAGGCCGCCGAGGAGATCTCCCGGGCCGCCGGACGCACCGTCGTCTACACGCCCGTTGCCCACGAGGACTACGTCGCGGAGCTGGTCTCCTACGACGTGTCCGCCGACTACGCCCGCTTCGTCGCCGACCTCGTGGGGCAGATCCGCGACGGCCTCAACTCCGAGCCGACGGACACCGTCGAGCGCGTCCTGGGCCGCCCGGCCCGCGACTTCACCGAGTTCGCCCGGCAGGCCGCGGCCGCCGGCGCCTGGGCCGTCTAGGCCGCCTTTTCGTACCGCCGTCACGCCGGATTCGCCGTGGCGACACACCGGGTTCCCCGGCGGTGAGTCGGTGACTTCAAAGTGCCTTCTTCACCCGGGGCGACCCATAGGGCACGCTGAGATCAACGGGTGAGAATTCACCCGGTTTCTGCGATTAATTTTCCGAGGTGCCGTGATGGCTGCTGTGAAGGTGAGTTCGTTCTCTGAAATCGAGAGCGCCTTCATGACCTACATTCAGGACATCGTGTACTGCACGATGATCACCGTCGACAAGAAGGCGCGTCCCCGGGCGCGTGTTCTGCTGCCCATCTGGGAAACGGTGGACGGTAAACCGGTCGGCTGGCTCGCCGCCTACAAGACCCCGGTCAAGGTGGCACACCTGGCGAACAACCCCCACACCACGTACTCGTACTGGAACCCCCGGCAGAACGCCGTCTTCATCGACAGCGTCTCCACCTGGGTCGACGACCCGGAGACCAAGAAGTACGCGTGGGACCTGTACGTCAAGGGCAGCCCGGCCGGCGTCGGTTACAACCCGCGCAACTTCTGGCACCTGGGCCCGGCCGACCCGAAGTACCACGTACTGCGGATCGACCCCTGGCGCGTCCAGGTGCTGCGGGGATCGGACCTGAGCAGCCGCATCTGGACGGACGAGTCACACCGCTGAGCCGTACGGCGGCACGGGCCCGGCCCGGGACAGGGAACCGGTCGGTCGGCGAACCGGTTCCCGACCCCGGGCCGGGCCCGCACCCGCTCCTCCCGGCACGCACCGCACACCGGGGCGTTCGTCCGTTGCCGGACCCCATGTGCCTTACGCCCGGGTGTCCGTGCCGGACCCCATGTGTTGTACGGCCGGGTGTCCGTGCCGGACCCCACACGCTCTACGCCGGGATGTCCCGCCCGGGCCGATAGCCCTCGCCGTCCAGGTTCCTCGTGGTCGGCCCCTGGCTCCGCCACCGCTGCGGACGCGGACCCCGCCGCAACGACCGGGCCCCACCGGACCTGTCCCACGCCTCCTCGGCCGGCGAGCCGTCGGAGGCCTGCTCCGAGACCTCGCCCGCCCCCTCGGCCGGCGCCCCCTCGGAGCCCTCGCCGGTCTCGTCCGCCGTCTCCTCGGCTCGCGTTCCCCCGGAGACTCCGGCGGCCCCCTCCGGCACCCCACCGGCAAGCGCCCCCTCGGAGAGCCCGCCGGTCCCGACCGGCGCCCCCGCGTGCCCGGAGTCCTCGCTCAGCTCGCGCTCCGCCGCCTCCAGGTGGTCCATTGCGCGCCCCGCCGCGCGCTCGGCCGCGAAGGTGTGCGCGCCGAGAGCCTCGCGGGCGCGGGCCGACACGCGCCGTACGTCGGTCTGTTCGGCCGGGGGCAGCGGCGCGCCGGAGCGCTCCCGGGTCGCCTCCGCCGTACCGAGCAGCCGGGCCGCGCGGGCCGGGCGGCCCGCCAGCGCGTGGGCGCCGGCCAGGCCCTCCAGGGCGAGGGCCACGGCCCGCGGGTCCTCGGACGCCACCGCGGCGGTCAGCCCGTCGCGGTGCCGCGCCAGGGCCTCCTCCGCGTCGCCCCGCAGCTCCGCGCAGAACCCCAGCTCGGCCAGGATCAGGGCGAGCCCGTTGTTCGCGCCGCGGCTGCGGTTCCACGCCAGCCACGGCCACAGGTGGCCCTCCGCCGCGTCCAGGTCGCCGCGGCGCCGTGCGCCCAGCGCGAGCCCCAGCTCGGCCATCTGCTCGGCGGGCCGGTTGCCCTGCTCGCCGGCCAGCCGCATCGCCCGCCGGTGGAACTCGTCCGCCTCCTCGTACCGCCCGGACAGCAGCGCGATCCGGCCGAGCCCCGACAACTGCCGTGACGCCTCCGGCCACAGCTCCAGGGACTCCGCCATCCGCAGCCCCTCCCGGTGCAGCTGCGCCGCCCGCTCGTACGCGGCGACGATCTCGGCGTGCACGGCCAGCGCCTGCGCCGCCTTCAACTCTCCCCAGGCGTCACCGAGCTGGACGAACTGGGCGCGCGCCTCCAGCGCGTCGTCGTGCAGACTGTCCAGGTCGCCCCGGGTCATCGCCAACGCGGCCCGGCTGCTGAGCGCCGCCGCCACGCCCCACGCGTCGCGCAGCGCCCGGAAGTCGGCCAGCGCCTCGTTGACCTGCCGCTCGGCCGGCGCGAGCGCGCCCACGTCCCACAGCGCGTGCCCGACGAACCACTTGGCGCGGGCGAGCCCCACCGAGCGGACCACGGGGGCTTCCTGGCCGGGCACCCGGCAGTGCTGCTCCGGGTTGATCTGGCCGAGCAGCAGCCGGATGCCCTGGCACCAGGTCGCGGCCTCGGCCGCCACCGGGCCGAGCGACGACTCCCGCGGTGCCTCGGCGTCCGACGGCTCCCCGGTCGCCGGCCCGGGGCCGGGCGGGAGCGCCGCCAGCTCCAGGGCCGACGACAGGGACCGGTGCGCGTCGTTGAGCCGGCCCATCAGGATCCAGAACCAGGCCAGCGCGTTCACCAGCCGCAGGGCGGGCTCCGCCGACCGGGACGCGCGCAGTTCCTGGAGGCTCCGCCGGAAGTTGCCGCTCTCCGCCGACAGCCGCTGCAGCCAGCGGTGCTGCTCGGGGCCGTCCAGGCGGGTACGGGCGCGCTCGGCCAGCGCGACGTAGTGGAGGGCGTGCCGCCGGGCGACGTCGGCCGCCTCTCCCGACTCGGTCAGCCGGGCCTGCGCGTACGCCCACACCGACTCCAGCAACTGGTAACGGGCGCCGGCCGCGGCGTCGTTGCGCACCACCAGTGACCGGTCCACCAGCCGGGCCAGGATGTCGACGACGTCGTCGGCGGACACCTCGCCGCCGGCGCACACCTGCTCCGCGGCGTCCAGCGTGCACCCGTCGACGTGCACGGACAGCCGGCGCAGCACGGTCTGCTCCTCCGGCGTGAGCAGGCTCCAGCTCCACTCGATGGTGGCCTGGAGGGTCTGCTGGCGGTGCGGGGCGCCCCGGTAGCCGGAGTTCAGCACCCGGAACCGGTCGTCGAGCCGTTCCAGCAACTGGTGGATGCCGAGCGCCCTGACCCGGGTGGCGGCCAGCTCCAGCGCCAGCGGGATCCCGTCGAGGCGGCGGCAGACCGCGGCGATGGCGGGCGCCGTGCGGGCGTCCACGACGAACGAGGGGTCGGCGGAGCGGGCCCGCTCGACGAACAGCCGTACGGCGCTCGACTCCCGCAGCGCGTCCGGGTCGGTGGAGTCCGGCAGTTCCAGCGGCGGTACGGGCCACACCGTCTCGCCCTGGACCCGCAGCGGCTCCTGACTCGTCGCCAGGATCCTTACCCCGGGCGCCTGTTCCATGAGCCGACGTGCCAGCATCGCGACGTCGTCGACGACGTGCTCGCAGTTGTCCAGGACGAGCAGCATCCTGCGGGACGCGGCGTACTCCTCCAGCCGCCGGTCCGAGCGGCAGCCGTCGCTGATGCCGGCCTCGGTGACGTCGGAGCTGTCGCGGACGTCGAGCGCCTCCAGCACCTGCTGGGACAGGCACGACAGCCCGTCGGACCGGTCGTCGGGCCCGAGCCCGGTGAGTTCCACCAGCCAGACCCCGTCCGCGAACTCCCCGACGAGCCCGGCCGCCGCCGCGACGGCGAGCCGGGTCTTGCCGACGCCGCCCGGGCCGGTCAGTGTGACCAGCCGGTGCCGGTCGAGCAGCCGCTGGGCCTCGGCCACGGCCTCCTCCCGCCCGACCAGCTCGTGCGTGACGTCGGGCAGGTTGGTGCGGGCCCGTGCCGAGGAACCGCGCTCCGGCGGGGCGGCGGCGCCGTCGAGCGCCGGATCCTGGCGCAGAATCGCCTGTTGCAGTCCGTTGATGGCCTGCCCGGGCGCCAGTCCCAGCTCCTCGGCGAGATGGCGGCGCAGATCGGTGTAGCTGTCGAGCGCCTCCGACGACCGTCCCACCTGGTAGAGCGCGCGCATATGCGCCATGCGCAGCCGTTCGCGCAGCGGGTGGGCGGCCACCAGGGCCGTCAACTCGCCGACCAGCACGCCGTGTTCACCGAGGTCGAGGCGCGCCTCCATGTGCTCCTCGATCGCGGTCAGCCGTTCCTCCTCCAGTCCGGCGACGGTCGTCCGGACGAAGGGTTCGTCGGCGAAGTCCGCGAACACCGGCCCCCGCCACAGCGCCAGCGCGTCCGCGAGGGCCGCCGCCCTGGCCCGCGGCTCCTGGAGGGTGCGGGAGTGCGCCACCAGGGCCCGGAACCGCCCCACGTCGACGGTGTCCGGTGCGACGCGCAGCAGATAGCCGGGAGCGCGGTATTCGACCAGGTCGCGGGCCCCCTCCTCGGCGTCCTCCAGGACGCGCCGCAGCTGGGAGACCTTCGCCTGTAACGACGCCGTCGGGTTGGCCGGTGGCGTGCCCGCCCACAGTGCCTCGATCAGACGGGAGGTGGGAACCACCCGCCCGTGGTCGGCGATCAGACAGGCCAACAGAGTCCGGACCTTGACCTCTGGGACACGAACCGGCCTCCCCGTCACCGTGCGTACTTCCAGTGGGCCCAGCACCCCGAATCGCATGACGTCACATTAACGCGCAGGTCAGACCCCCAGCCCGAATGTCGGCTATCTCACGCGGAAGTAGGGGGGTGACCGACGTATTACGGCCACCATCCGGTCGGTCGGCCGGGCCCCAGGGCCCTGTTCACCGCCGGGTAACTCCGAACCCATCGCACGCACGGCGGACGCGGAGATCCGGGCGTGATCGGAGCATGGTCGAAAGGGGAAGCGGCGCGGTTACGGTCGGGGCTCGGGTGGCCGAATGACACGTTGACACCGACCCGCGTGTTCCGACGCAACACGCGATGGCCCGCGTACGCGACCAAGGGAGAACAGACGTGAGCAGGTCCGCGCCCGTGGGCGCCTTCGAGGACTCCACGGAACTCATCCGCCGCGCCTTCGTGGTCGCACTGCACGAAGGCCTGACCACGGTGGCGCCCCCGTGGGCGACGCGGGAGGGCGGGACCGCGGGGCCCCGGCCCGCACCGCCCGAGCCCCATGTGGCCCTCCTGGGCGCCCACCGCGAGGTGATCCTGGCCGATCTGGCCGGCGAGCTGCCGCACGCGCTGGCGGCGACCGGTCACCCGGACGCGGACCGGGCCCGCCGGTCCCTCCTTGACTGGGCCCGCACCCTGTTCCCGATCACCCAGTCCGCCCCGCCCCACCGCAGTCACCCGTCCGGCCCCGCGGTCCCGGCGTCCCGTATGCGGCTCACCGTCGCGACCCTCCTCCTGGAGTGCGCCGCCCGCCGCCTCCCCGACGTCCCGGCCCGCGCCCTGGCCCTGCAGACCCTGGGCCGCGCGGCCCGCGGCGCCGGCCCGGCGGGCAGATGAGCCGGAAGTCACCTTCCGCACCCGCCCTTCGGGCCGCCGCCGACGGGCCGTCAGGGACCACGGCACTTCCTCAGCCCAGCAGCTCCACCTCCGCCAGCACCCCCTCCTCACCCAGCACCAGCCGGTAGTGCGCGTACCGGCCCGGTGACGTCACGGAGAACACCCGGGTCTGGCGGTCCCAGCGGAAGGACTCCGCCTCCCGTTCGTCCAGGGTCCGCCAGGTCGTGCCGTCGGCCGAGCCCTGGAGGGTCCAGGAGGCCGGGGCGAGGTCGCGGTCGGCGGGGGAGGTCAGGGTGTACTGCACGGCCTTGGCGCGGCCCTCGACGGGGAGTTCGACCGTCGTGACGGCCGCCTCGGTCGCCGAGGTGTCGTCGAAGAGCGGGCCGTCGCCCCGCACCACGTCCGCGCGCGGCACCGGCACCTCGTCGTCCTGCGTGATCGACACGGGCGCCGCGTGCCTGCCCGTGCCCCAGTCCGACGGCCTCGGCCCCATGTCGAACTCGATCACGCCGCCCCGGGCGAGCAGCCGGTGGGGCAGCGCCGTGGAGTGCCAGGGACGGCCGTTGACCCTCACACCCTGGACGTAGACGTTCCGCGCGCTGTTGCGCGGCGCCTCGACCACCAGGTCCGCGCCGTTCTCCAGATGCACCGTCGCCTTGGTGAACAGCGGTGAGCCGATGGCGTACTCGCCGCTGCCCATGACCAGCGGATAGAAGCCGAGGGCCGAGAAGAGGTACCAGGCGGACTGCTCGCCGTTGTCCTCGTCGCCGTGGTAGCCCTGGCCGATCTCGCTGCCGACGTAGAGCCGGGACAGCACCTCCCGCACCTTCTCCTGGGTCTTCCAGGGCTGCCCCGCAGCGTCGTACATGTAGATCGCGTGATGGGCCACCTGGTTGGAGTGGCCGTACATGCCCATCCGGACGTCCCGCGCCTCCGTCATCTCGTGGATGACCCCGCCGTACGACCCCGCGAACTCGGGTGACGCGGTCTCCGGGGTGGCGAAGTACTCGTCCAGCTTCTCGGCGAGGCCCGCCCGGCCGCCGTACAGATTGGCCAGGCCCCGGCTGTCCTGCGGGGCGGTGAAGGCGTAGCCCCAGCCGTTGGTCTCGGTGTAGTCGTGGCCCCACACGCGCGGGTCGTACGACTCGGAGGGCACCCGCCAGTCGCCCTTCGCGTCCCGGCCCTGGAAGAAACCGGCCTTCGCGTCGAAGAGGCTGACGTAGTCGCGGGCGCGGTCGAGGAAGTACGCGGACTCCTCCCGGTAGCGGCGCTCGCCGGTCTCCCGGTACAGCGCCCGGCCCATCCTGGCGATGCCGTAGTCGTTGAGATAGCCCTCCAGCGCCCAGGACAGGCCCTCGTGGGTGTCGGTGGAGGTGTAGCCGAGGAACGGCGAGGTGGCCATGCCCTTGCGGCCGACGCCCGAGGACGGCGGCACCACCGTCGCGTTCTTCAGGGCGGCCTCGTACGCGGTCTCCGCGTCGAAGTCCACGCCCTTGACGTACGCGTCGGCGAAGGCCACGTCCGAGGAGGTGCCGGTCATCAGGTCGGCGTAGCCGGGGGAGGACCAGCGGGAGGTCCAGCCGCCGTCCTTGTAGTGCTGCACGAACCCGTCGACCAGCTCACCCGCCTTGGACGGGGTCAGCAGCGCGTACGCCGGCCAGGTCGTCCGGTAGGTGTCCCAGAAGCCGTTGTTGACGTACACCTTCCCCTCGACGATCTTCGCGCCGGTGTGGGTGGGCGTGTCGGGACCCGGCATGGGGGAGAAGGGCGAGGCGTACTTGTACGTCGAACCGACCTTCTCGTGGCCGGAGTTGGGGTACAGGTACAGGCGGTACAGGCTGGAGTAGAGCGTGGTCAGCTGGTCCGGGGTGGCGCCCTCCACCTCGACCTTCCCGAGCAGCCGGTCCCACTGGCGCTGGGCGCGTGCCTTCACCTCCTCGAAGGTCGTGCCGTCCGGGATCTCCTGGCGCAGGTTGTCCTTCGCCTGGTCGACGCTGATGAGGGAGGTGGCCAGCCGCAGGGTCACCGTGCGGTCGGCGCCCGCGTCGAAGCGCAGATAGCCCTTGCCGCCACGGGAGGCGGCGTCCGTGACCGGCTTGTCGAAGACGCCGTACACGAAGAGGCGGGTCGCGCCGGTGGACAGGCCCGACTTCACGTCGGAGTAGCCCGTGACCGTGCCGGCGGCCGGGTCGAGGGTCAGGCCCGCCTGGTCCGTCACGTTGTCGAAGACCACGCTCGCGTCGTCGCCGGGGTAGGTGAAGCGCAGTACCGCCGCGTGGTCCGTCGGGGTCATCTCGGCCTCGAGGCCGTTCTCGAACCGTACGCCGTAGTAGTGCGGGCGGGCGGTCTCGTTCTCGTGCCGGAAGGGCAGCGCGCGGGCCGTGCGGCCGGTGTCGGGGGTGCCGGCGGCCGCGGACGGCATCACCTGGAAGGTCTGCCGGTCGCCCATCCACGGGCTCGGCTCGTGGCTCGCGCTGAACGCCTGCAGCATGGGCAGGTTGTCCGCGTTGTTCGCCCGCGCGTAGTCGTACAGCCAGCTCAGCGAGGACGCGTTGGTGACCGGCGTCCAGAAGTTGAAGCCGTGCGGCACGGCGGTCGCCGGGAAGGTGTTGCCGCGCGAGAAGCCGCCGCTGGAGTGGGTGCCGCGCGTGGTGACCGCGTAGTCCGACAGATGCGCCCGGGGCTTCTCGGGCGGCGCGACGTCCAGGGTCACGTCGTCCACCCAGCCGCGGAACCGCGCCGGGCCCTTCGGCGCGTCGTACGCCACCAGGATCCGGTCCACGGTCTTCCCGGCCGCCACCGAACCGATCCGCGCCACCACGTTGTTCCACTGGTTGACGTAGAGCACCTCGGCCGCCCCCTGCCCCCGCGGGGAGAGCCGGAAGCCGTGCTGGTCGGTGGCGCCCAGGTCGCTGAGGTAGGTGCCGTCCGTGAAGGCCAGGTCGACGGAGACGTGCGTGGCCGCGTAGTCGAGGTCGCCGTCGGCCATCTGCGGGAACACCCGGTAGGCCAGCCGGGTGTCGCGGTCGACGGCCACGTCGACGTCGACGACCTTGTTGTACGCGTAGCCCCGCCCGTCCGCGGTGTGCCGGCCGGCGTAACGCAGGGCGTGCCTGCCGGTGAACCCGGCGCCCGCCTTGGCGGTGGGGGAGCCGCTGGGGCCGCGGTCGACCAGGGTCAGCATGTCCTCGGGGACCGGTCCGGCGGAGCCGCCGGTGGAGAACCGCACGTCGGCGAGCTGGAGCAGACCCGCGCCGTGGTTGTCGGTGATGTCCAGCCGGAAGTGCCGGAACTCGGCGGGTTCGGCCAGGTCGTACGTCTTCGTCTGGAAACGCCCGGTGAAGGACTCGCCGGTGCGGGTGTCCAGGGTCTTCCAGTCCTTGCCGTCCGTGGAGCCCTTCAGGGTCCAGTCGGCCGGGTCGCGTTCGGCGGCGTCGTTGGCGGAGGTGAGCGCGTACGTCGCGAGTCGCACCGGCTCGTCCAGGTCGAACTCGACCCAGCCGGTGGGCTCGAAAACCAGCCACTTGGTGGTCGGTTCCCCGTCGGTGAGGTTCTCCTTCACCTCGCCCGCGCCGCTGTTCTCCCCGCTGGCCCGCACCTCGGTGACGCGTTCGGTGACCTCGCCCGGGAGGCCGGTGGGGTAGCCGCCGTCGACGCCCGAGACCCGCCGGGTGCCGTCCGGGGCGGTCTCGGCGGTGTTCAGCCAGTCGGGTGCCGGGTCCCCCGCCTCGAAGGAGGAGGCGAACGAGCGGGCGGCCGTCTCGGGCGCGGCGGGCAGGGCTACCGCCACGCCCGGTGAACCCACGGCCAAAGCGAAGGCGGTCGCCGAGACGACCGCCGTACTCCATCCGTGCCGACCTGTGCGCCGGCCTCTGTGCCGATATCCGTGTCGCATACCTGAGCACCCTCCCTGCACCTTGGGACAACGTTGTCACCTTCGCGGCGCAAGGATCAGTAGTGACTCAAGTGGTCAAGGCTGTCAAGGGTGTTGGCTGCGCCATTCGGGCACGCCGACCCGGATTTTTCCGGCGGGCGCGCCGCCGCCGGCGGATATTTCCGCGAGGTCTCAACTCGGAAAAGACAAACCGCGAACCTTGCATTCGATCTTGCTCCCCTGGCGGGAAGTGGACTATACCTGTCGGCGATTCACACGATCCGCACTTCCTTGTACGACTCCGTGCACGACTCCTTGTACGACCTGAACGACCCTGCTTGACCCCACCGCGGTGCCGGGGAGGATCCGGTTCACCGCCTGAGTCCTGGAAGAAGGCGAGGACTTGAGCATGGGATCCACTTCCGCCGAGAACGGCGCCGGGAACGGTGCCGAGAACACCTCCGCGCACCCCGGAACCGCCGGCGTCGGCCGCCGCGCGCTGATCAAGCGGTCCGCCGCGCTCGGACTGGTCTCCGTACCCGCCATGGGTTTCCTGTCCGCCTGCGCCAGCGGCGGCGGGGGCGGGGAATCGAACGACGACACCCAGGGCGAGACGTCCAAGGACAACCCCTTCGGCGTCAAGAAGGGCAGCAAGCTCGACGTCGTCATCTTCAAGGGCGGCTACGGCGACGACTACGCCAAGGCCTGGGAGGCGTCCTTCCAGAAGAAGTGGGGCGTGACCTCCACCCACACCGGCACCCAGGAGATCACCGGAAAGCTCCAGCCGCGCTTCAACGCCGGCAACCCGCCGGACATCGTGGACAACTCCGGCGCCCAGAAGATCAAGATCGACGTCCTCTACAAGAACGGCCAGCTCCTCGACCTCGCCGAGGTCCTGGACGCGCCCAGCGTCGACGACCCGTCGAAGAAGGTCCGCGACACCGTCATCCCCGGCACCCTCGACCCGGGCCTCCAGGAGGGCAAGGTCGTCGCCCTCAACTACATCTACACGGTGTGGGGCCTGTGGTACTCCGGCAAGCTCTTCAAGGAGAAGGGCTGGGAGGTGCCCAAGACCTGGGACGACTTCCTCGCCATCTGCAAGGACGCCAAGTCCCAGGGCATCGGCGGCCTCGCCCACCAGGGCAAGTACCCGTACTACATCAACGTCGCCATCATGGACCTGATCGCCAAGAAGGGCGGCCTGGACGCCATGAAGGCGATCGACAACCTCGACCCCAAGGCGTTCGTCGGCTCCGACGCCGCGCAGGCCGCCGTCGAGGCCGTCTACGAGGTCGTCGAGAAGGGCTATCTGATGCCCGGCACGAACGGCCTGGACCACACCGAGTCCCAGACCCGCTGGAACCAGTACAAGGCCGCCTTCATCACCTCCGGCTCCTGGCTGGAGAACGAGCAGCTGAAGCAGACGCCGCCGGACTTCGACATGAAGTTCCTGCCGATGCCGCCGCTGGAGGGCAGCGTGATGCCGTTCGAGGCGATCCGGGCCGGCTCCGGCGAGCCCTTCATCATCCCGGCCAAGGCCAAGAACCTGCCCGCGGCCAAGGAGTTCATGCGGATGATGCTCTCCCGCGAGTGGTCCACCCTGTTCGCCAAGGAGGCGAACTCGCTGACCATCCTCAAGGACGGCGTCGACCCGAGCGTGCGGCTGCGGCCGGGCACGCAGTCCACTGTCGAGGCGTCCAAGGCGGCCGGTGACAACACCTTCCGGTTCCTCTACACCGAGTGGTACAGCGAGATGGACACCGCCATCCAGAACGCCTCCAACGAGCTGATGGCGCGGCGGATTCAGCCGAAGGAGTGGCTGAAGCGGGCCCAGGCGGCGGTGGACAAGGCCGCGAAGGATCCGGCGTCCAAGAAGAATCGGCGGGAATAGGTCTTTTCCGGGTGCCCCGTAGGGGTGCGGTGATCTGCGGCCTGCCGGTTCGTCGTGGCTGGTCGCGCGGTTCCCCGCGCCCCTTTGGGTCGGGACAGTGGGGCAGGTTTCATGCGTAAGGGGCAGTACCGGTTCGTCGCGGGATTTCTCCTCGTCCCCGTGGCGCTTTATCTGATCTTCGTCATCTGGCCGTACATCCAGACGTTCGGCTATTCGCTGACCGACTGGAAGGGCCAGTCGCAGACCTTCAGCTTTGTCGGACTGGACAACTACAAGGCGCTGCTCCAGGACGACATCTTCATGGGAGCCATCTGGCACAACATCCTGTTCCTGGTGTTCATCCCGGTGATCACCATTCTGCTCGCGCTGTTCTTCGCCTTCATGCTCAACGCGGGCGGCCGCGGCCGGGCCGGCGGGGTGGCCGGAGTCGCCGGGTCCCGGTTCTACAAGGTCGTCTACTTCTTCCCGCAGGTGCTGTCGCTGGCGATCCTCGCCGTGCTGTTCCGCGCGGTCTACCGCAGCGACGGCGGCGGCATGCTGAACGGCGCGCTGGTCAAGCTCGGCCTGGTCGACGCCGACCGGCCGGTGGAGTGGCTGAACGAACCGGACTTCGTCCTCTGGGCGCTGATCCTGGTCGTCGTCTGGCACGGCGTGGGCTTCTACCTGGTGCTGTTCTCCGCCGCCATGCAATCCATCCCTAGGGACATCTACGAGGCCGCGCTCATCGACGGCGCCGGCCGCGCCCAGTCCTTCTTCCGCATCACCCTGCCGCTGCTGTGGGACTCCGTGCAGACGGCCTGGGTCTATCTCGGCATCGCGGCGATGGACATGTTCATCCTCGTCTCCACCATGACCTCCGGCGAGTTCGGCGGCGGCCCCGACCACCACAGCGAGGTCATGGCGACCGTGATGATGCGCAACTTCCTCTACTACGGCAAGAGCGGCTACGCCTGCGCCATGGGCGTGATCATGCTGCTGTTGACCCTGATCGTGTCGGTGGTCATGCTGCGCGCCACCCGCCGCGAGCGCATCGAGTTCTGAGCGGGAGAGATGACATGAGCGCACCCCTGAAGGAAACCGTGCCGGTCCCCGCCGAGCCGGCCGTGGAGAAGGTCCCGCAGCGGGCGGGCGAGCGACGCGGCGAGGGCGTCACCCTGAACGCCTTCTCGCACGGCTTCCTCGCCCTGTGGGCCCTGATGATCGTCCTGCCGCTGCTGTGGCTGGTCCTCAGCTCCTTCAAGACCGACGCCCAGATCGCCGGCTCGGCCTTCGGCTGGCCGGAGAACTGGACCTTCGACGTCTTCACCCGGGCCTGGGAGAAGGGCATCGGCGACTACTTCCTCAACACCGTCGTCGTGCTCGCCTTCTCGGTGCCGCTGACGATGCTGTTCGGCTCCATGGCCGCGTACGTGCTGGCCCGCTACCAGTTCTGGGGCAACCGCTTCCTCTACTACTTCTTCGTCGCGGGCGCGATGTTCCCGGTCTTCCTGGCCCTGGTCCCGCTGTTCTTCATGGTCAAACGGCTGGACATGCTCAACACCTACCAGGGCCTGGTCCTGGTGTACGTCGCCTACTCCATGCCGTTCACCGTCTTCTTCATGCACGCCTTCTTCCGGACCCTGCCGACGGCGGTGTTCGAGGCGTCGATCCTGGACGGGGCCTCGCACACCCGGACGTTCTTCCAGGTCATGCTGCCGATGGCCAAGCCCGGCCTGATCAGCGTGGGCATCTTCAACACGCTCGGCCAGTGGAACCAGTTCATCCTGCCGACGGTGCTGATGCAGCCGCAGAGCGGCGACGACCCCGAGCGCTATGTGCTCACCCAGGGTCTGATCCAGCTCCAGCAGCAGCAGGGATACGCCTCCGACCTGCCCGTGCTCTTCGCGGGCGTCACCATCGCCATGATCCCGATGCTGGTGGTCTATCTGTCCTTCCAGCGCCAGGTGCAGGCGGGCCTGACCTCGGCGACGCTGAAGTAGCCGCCGCGACCTGCGCCGTAGCGCTCCGCGAGCGCCCGTGTGCGCGCCGTTCCCGGTTCCGGGGGCGGCGCGCACGTATGTGTGCCTGCTCCCGGAAACTGTTCAACCTCTTGACGGGAGGTGCCCCGGACGGCTCAGCTTAGAGTTCACTAGTTGGACATAGACGGGGCCTCATCGATGCGGTCCCGCGCGCAGGAGGTCGTCGTGGAGACTCCGGGGTCGCAGTCGTCGCTGCACCGAGCCAACCTGGAGCGGGTCGTACGAGCCGTGCGGCTGGCGGGATCCCTCACCCAGGCGGAGATCGCGAGGACCACGGGCCTGTCCGCGGCGACCGTCTCGAACATCGTCCGGGAGTTGAAGGACGGCGGGACCGTCGAGGTCACGCCCACCTCCGCGGGCGGCCGGCGGGCGCGCAGCGTCAGTCTGAGCGGGGACGCCGGCATCGTGATCGGCGTGGACTTCGGCCACACCCATCTGCGGGTCGCGGTGGGCAACCTCGCCCATCAGGTGCTGGCCGAGGAGTCCGAGCCGCTGGATGTGGACGCCTCCGCCGCGCAGGGCTTCGACCGGGCGGAAGAGCTGGTCAACCGGCTGATCGCGGCCACGGGAGTGGACCGTACGAAGATCGCCGGGGTGGGGCTCGGTGTGCCCGGCCCGATCGACGTGGAGTCCGGCCAGCTCGGCTCGACCGCCATCCTGCCCGGCTGGACCGGGGCCAAGCCCGCCGAGGAGCTGCGGGGGCGGCTCGGCGTGCCGGTGCACGTGGACAACGACGCCAACCTGGGCGCGCTCGGCGAGCTGGTCTGGGGCAGCGGCAAGGGCGTGCGGGACCTGGCGTACATCAAGGTCTCCAGCGGTGTCGGCGCGGGCCTGGTGATCGACGGGAAGATCTACCGGGGTCCCGGCGGCACAGCGGGTGAAATCGGACATATTACACTTGATGAATCCGGCCCCGTCTGCCGCTGCGGAAACCGGGGCTGCCTGGAGACCTTCGCGGCCGCGCGCTATGTGCTGCCGCTGCTCCAGTCCAGTCACGGCACGGATCTGACCATGGAGGGCGTCGTCCGGCTGGCGCGGGACGGAGACCCGGGCTGCCGTCGGGTGATCGCCGACGTCGGCCGCCACATCGGCAGTGGAGTCGCCAACCTCTGCAACCTTCTGAACCCGAGCCGGGTCGTCCTCGGCGGTGATCTCGCCGAGGCCGGAGAGCTGGTTCTCGGGCCGATCAGGGAGTCCGTCGGCCGCTACGCGATCCCCAGCGCGGCGCGCCAACTGTCCGTTCTTCCCGGGGCACTTGGGGGCCGCGCGGAGGTGCTCGGGGCACTCGCCCTCGCGCTCAGCGAGATGGGTGACTCGACCCTTTTGGACGGAAGCGTGTCGGGGGCACTTCCCGCCACCACCCCTGCCTTCACTTAGAGAACGGATGGCACCGTTGCCAACCCGTTAAGGATTTACTTCTTGACGTCGCACGTGTGGCCGAGTTGACTTCCAGCCACCTCGGCCGCAACGACGCGGCCTCGTCAGGGAGGTTTCTGAAGTGAACACGCGTATGCGTCGTGCCGCCGTAGCCATCGCCTCGGGTGCGATGGCGATCTCTCTCGCCGCCTGTGGCAGCGCTGAGGAGGCCGGTGGCGGCAACGACTCGACCGGCTCGGCCCCCGCCAAGGGCGACGACATCAAGATCGGTCTGCTCCTGCCGGAGAACAAGACCGCGCGGTACGAGAAGTTCGACCGGCCCCTGATCGAGAAGAAGATCAAGGAGCTGACGGACAACAAGGCGACCGTCGAGTACAACAACGCCCGGCAGGACGCCAACCTCCAGGCCCAGCAGGTCGACACGATGATCACCAACAAGGTGGACGTGCTGATCCTGGACGCCGTGGACGCCAAGGCGATCAAGAACTCCGTCCAGAAGGCCGTCGACGCCGGCATCAAGGTCGTGGCGTACGACCGCCTCGCCGAGGGCCCGATCAGCGCCTACACCTCGTTCGACAACGTCCAGGTCGGCAAGACCCAGGGCGAGGCCCTGCTGGAGGAGCTCGGCGACAAGGCCAAGGACGGCCAGATCGTCATGATGAACGGCTCCGTCACCGACCCGAACGCCGCCCAGTTCAAGGAGGGCGCGCACTCCGTCCTCGACGGCAAGGTGAAGATCGGCAAGGAGTACGACACCAAGGAGTGGTCGCCGGACAACGCCAACGCCAACATGGAGGCGGCGATCTCGGCGCTCGGCAAGAAGAACATCGTCGGTGTCTACTCCGCCAACGACGGCATGGCCGGCGGCATCATCACCGCCCTGAAGGCCGCCGGCATCAAGGCCCCGGTCACCGGCCAGGACGCCGAGCTGGCCGCCGTGCAGCGCATCGTCGCCGGTGAGCAGTTCATGAGCGTCTACAAGCCGTACGCGCCGGAGGCCGAGGCCGCCGCCGAGATGGCCGTCGCGCTCGCCAAGGGCGAGGACCTGAGCGCCATCGCCAAGGACAAGGTCTCCAGCGACAGCGCCAAGGATGTCCCGTCCGTGCTGGTCGACGTCACCTCGCTGACCCAGGAGAACATCAAGGACACCGTCGTCAAGGACGGCGTCTACACGGTCGACGAGATCTGCACCGCCAAGTACAAGGCGGCCTGCGAGAAGATCGGCCTCAACTAAAGCGGATCCGGTCCCGCGGGAGTCCGCAGCCGCGACTCCCGCACGGACGGCCGCGCCACCGAAGGCTCCGCCGGCGCCCCGCGTCATCAAAGCCCCGCAAGCTCGTGCGGGGCGCCGGTCGGAACATCCGGGGCCGGAGAGCGCTCTCCCGGCCCACCCCCCAAACTTCTGCACAACCTCCCGCCGGGTCAGGCGGCGAAGGAGATGGTTCACGTGTCCGCTACGCCCGTGCTGGCGTTGCGCGGGGTCTCCAAGCGGTTCGGTGCCGTCCAGGCGCTCACCGACGTAGAGCTCGAGATCCACGCCGGTGAGGTGGTCGCCCTCGTCGGCGACAACGGCGCCGGAAAGTCCACGCTGGTCAAGACGATCGCCGGCGTGCACCCCATCGATGAGGGCGTCATCGAATGGGAAGGCAAGCCCGTAACGATCAACAAGCCGCACGACGCCCAGGCCCTGGGCATCGCGACCGTCTACCAGGACCTCGCGCTGTGCGACAACATCGACGTCGTCGGCAACCTCTTCCTCGGCCGTGAGCTGAGGAAGTGGGGCGTCCTCGACGAGGTCGAGATGGAGCGCCGCTCCCGCGAACTGCTGAAGACCCTGTCGATCCGCATCCCCAGCGTCCGGATCCCGATCGCCTCGCTCTCCGGCGGCCAGCGCCAGACCGTGGCCATCGCCCGCTCGATGCTCGGCGAGCCCAAGCTGGTCATCCTCGACGAGCCCACCGCCGCCCTCGGCGTGGAGCAGACCGCCCAGGTCCTCGACCTGGTCGAGCGGCTGCGGGAGCGCGGCCACGCCGTCATCCTGATCAGCCACAACATGGCCGACGTCAAGGCCGTCGCCGACAAGGTGGCGGTCCTGCGCCTCGGCCGCAACAACGGCGTCTTCGAGGTCAAGACGACCTCGCAGGAGGAGATCATCTCCGCCATCACCGGCGCCACCGACAACGCCGTGACCCGCCGTGCGGCACGCACCACCGGGGAGGTTTCCAAGTGAGCACCGACAAGACCTCCACCGCGGCCACCAAGGACGAGCACGTCGTGGAGAACCCCGAGGCGGCCGCCGACGCGGTCACCGCGGTCGACCCCCGCCTCCTCGTCCGCGAGGAGGGCCTGCTCGGCTACTGGACCGAGTTCAAGCGCAAGATGCGCGCCGGCGAGCTGGGCTCCATCCCGGTCATCCTCGGCCTGGTCATCATCTGCGCCATCTTCCAGAGCCTGAACTCGGCGTTCCTCTCGGCGCAGAACATCAGTGACATCACCGTCACGATGGTCGGCACCGGCATGATCTCCGTCGGTATCGTCTTCGTGCTGCTGCTCGGCGAGATCGACCTGTCCGTCGGCTCGGTCAGCGGCGCGGCCAGCGCCATCGCGGCCGTCCTCGCGGTCAACCAGGGCTGGCCCGAGTGGATCGCCGTGCTGTTCGCCGTCGCCGCGGGCGCGGCCATCGGCGCGGCCCACGGCTTCTTCTTCGCCGTGCTCGGTGCCCCCGCCTTCGCGGTCACCCTGGCCGGTCTGCTCTTCTGGCTGGGCTTCATGCTCCAGACACTGGGCGAGAACGGCACGATCAACCTCGACAGCGACGGCTTCATCGGCAAGCTGACCACGTACTTCTTCACCGACATCGCCGCCGCGTACGGCCTGGCGGCCGTGGTGACCGCGGTCTTCTTCATCACCTCGTTCCTGGGCAACCGGCGCCGCGAGGCCGCGGGCATCCCGTCCCGGCCGCTGAACGAGACGATCCTGCGGACCGCGCTGCTCGCGGTGATCTCCTTCGCCGCGGCGTTCATGTACAACCAGTACAAGGGCCTGCCGCTGGCCACGGTGATCTTCCTGGTGTTCCTGGTGGCGACGGACTTCGTGCTGCGCCGCACCACCTACGGCCGCAAGGTGTTCGCCCTCGGCGGCAGCGTCGAGGCCTCCCGGCGCGCCGGTATCAACGTCACCGCGGTCCGGATCTCGGTCTTCGCGATCTCCGGCGGCTTCGCCGCGATCGGCGGCCTCTTCCTGGCCTCCAAGATCGCCTCGGCGAACCAGAGCGCCGGTACCGGTGACCTGCTGATGAACGCGATCGCCGCGGCGGTCATCGGCGGTACGTCGCTGTTCGGCGGCCGGGGCCGCACCTGGAACGCCCTGCTGGGTGTCCTGGTGATCGTCTCCATCCAGTACGGACTCCAGCTGGAGTCCATCGCCGAGCCGGTGAAGTACATGATCACCGCGGGTGTGCTGCTCACCACGGTGGTGATCGACTCGATCACGCGCAAGACGCAGAAGACGGCGGGCCGCGCGTAGCGCTACCGCCCGGGGCCGTCGCGCCCCTGAGGGGCGGCGCCCGCCCCTCATCCGAACCTGTGCCCGGCACCAATGGCGGTGCCGGGCACAGCCGTGCCGCGGGGGAACATTAGACTCGTCGGGCCCGGCAAAAGCTCAACAGCTCTACTGCAAGGAGGCACGGGTGCCGCTGCTGACCCGCATCAGGGGACCGCGCGATCTGGACCGGCTCAGCCTGGAGGAGCTGGACCAGCTGGCAGAGGAGATCCGGACCTTCCTCGTCGACGCGGTCTCCAAGACCGGCGGCCACCTGGGCCCCAACCTCGGCGTGGTGGAGCTGACCATCGCCCTGCACCGCGTCTTCGACTCGCCGAAGGACAAGGTGCTGTGGGACACCGGCCACCAGTCCTACGTGCACAAGCTGCTCACCGGCCGGCAGGACTTCTCGAAGCTGAAGATGAAGGGCGGCCTGTCCGGCTATCCCTCGCAGGCCGAGTCCGAGCACGACATCATCGAGAACAGCCACGCCTCCACGGTGCTCGGCTGGGCCGACGGCCTCGCCAAGGCCAACGAGCTGCTCGAACGCGACAGCCACGTCGTCGCCGTCATCGGTGACGGCGCGCTCACCGGCGGTATGGCCTGGGAGGCGCTGAACAACATCGCCGACGCCAAGGACCGCCCGCTGGTCATCGTCGTCAACGACAACGAGCGCTCCTACGCCCCGACCATCGGCGGTCTCGCCAACCACCTCGCGACCCTGCGCACCACCGACGGCTACGAGCGCTTCCTGGCCCGCACCAAGGACCTGCTGGAGCGCACCCCGGTCGTCGGCAAGCCGCTCTACGGCACCCTGCACGGCGCCAAGAAGGGCCTGAAGGACTTCATCGCCCCGCAGGGCCTCTTCGAGGACCTGGGCCTGAAGTACGTCGGCCCGATCGACGGCCACGACATCGAGGCCCTGGAGTCCGCGCTGGCCCGCGCCAAGCGGTTCGGCGGCCCGGTCATCGTGCACTGCCTCACCGAGAAGGGCCGCGGCTACCAGCCCGCCCTCCAGGACGAGGCGGACCGCTTCCACGCCGTCGGCAAGATCCACCCCGACACGGGCCTGCCGATCGCCTCCTCCGGCGCCGACTGGACCTCCGTCTTCGGGGACGAGATGGTGAAGCTCGGCGAGGAGCGCGAGGACATCGTCGCCATCACCGCCGCCATGCTCCAGCCGGTCGGCCTCGACAAGTTCGCCAAGCGGTTCCCGGAGCGGGTCTACGACGTCGGCATCGCCGAGCAGCACGGCGCCGTCTCCGCCGCGGGCCTGGCCACCGGCGGACTCCACCCGGTCTTCGCCGTGTACGCCACCTTCCTCAACCGCGCCTTCGACCAGGTCCTGATGGACGTGGCCCTGCACAAGTGCGGCGTCACCTTCGTGCTCGACCGCGCGGGCATCACCGGCACCGACGGCGCCTCCCACAACGGCATGTGGGACATGTCGATCCTCCAGGTCGTCCCCGGCCTCAGGCTCGCCGCGCCGCGCGACGCCGACCAGGTCCGCGCCCAGCTGCGCGAGGCCGTCGAGGTGAAGGACGCGCCGACCGTGGTCCGCTTCTCCAAGGGCGCCGTCGGCCCCGCCGTACCGGCCGTCGGCAAGGTCGGCGGCATGGACGTGCTGCGCGAGCCCGGCACCGACCGCCCCGACGTGCTCCTGGTCTCCGTGGGCGCGCTCGCGCCGATGTGCCTGGAGATCGCCGGCCTGCTCGACCAGCAGGGCATCTCCACCACCGTCGTCGACCCCCGCTGGGTCAAGCCGGTCGACGAGGCCCTGGCCCCGCTCGCCGAGCGGCACCGGGTCGTCGTCACCGTCGAGGACAACAGCCGGGTCGGCGGTGTCGGCTCCGCGATCGCCCAGGCCCTGCGCGACGCGGGCGTCGACCTCCCGCTGCGCGACTTCGGCATCCCGCCGCGCTTCCTCGACCACGCCTCGCGCGCCGAGGTGATGGCCGAGATCGGCCTGACCGCCCCGGACATCGCCCGCCAGGTCACCGGCCTGGTGTCCAAGCTCGACGGGAAGTACGAGCGCGCCGCGGCCGACGAGATCGAGGCCGCCCGGGACTGACACCGCGTACCGCCGTACGGGCCGATTTCGCCACTGCCAAGAGTGGTGAAATCGGCCCATTCGCGTGAAACGGCTCGCGTCGGGACATACCTGCCACGCCCCCTCTCGATCATGTCGAGGACGACAAAGCGTGGAGGTACGCCCGTGAGCAGCACCCTCTTCCGGACGAAGAAGGTCGAACAGTCCATCCTCGATACCGAGGAGCCGGAGCACGCCCTCAAGAAATCCCTGTCGGCCCTGGACCTGACGGTCTTCGGTGTCGGTGTCATCATCGGCACCGGCATCTTCGTGCTGACCGGGAAGGCCGCCAAAGAGAATGCGGGGCCCGCCGTAGCGCTGGCCTTCGTCGTGGCAGGCGTCGTCTGCGCGCTCGCAGCGCTCTGCTATGCCGAATTCGCCTCCACCGTTCCGGTGGCGGGCTCGGCGTACACCTTCTCCTACGCCTCCCTGGGGGAGCTGCCCGCCTGGATCATCGGCTGGGACCTGGTCCTGGAGTTCGCGCTCGGTACGGCGGTGGTCGCCGTCGGCTGGTCCGGCTACATCGCCTCGCTGATGGAGAATGTGGGATGGCATCTGCCAGACGCCCTGGGCACCCGGGAAGGGGCCGACGGCTTCGGCTTCGACATCCTCGCTGCCGCCCTCGTCCTGGTGCTCACCGCCATCCTCGTGCTCGGCACGAAGCTTTCGGCGCGGGTCACCTCGGTCGTCGTCGCCATCAAGGTGACCGTCGTTCTCACCGTGATCATCGCGGGCGCGTTTTTCATCAAGGGTGAAAACTACGACGAGTTCATCCCGGAGGCGAAGCCTGTGGGGGAAGACAGCGAAAGTCTTCAGTCTCCGCTGATCCAGCTGATGTTCGGCTGGGCCCCCTCCGACTTCGGCGTGATGGGCATCTTCACTGCTGCCTCCATCGTCTTCTTCGCCTTCATCGGCTTCGACGTCGTGGCAACCGCCGCCGAGGAGACCAGGAACCCGCAGCGGGACATGCCGCGCGGCATCCTGGGCTCGCTCTTCATCTGCACTGCCCTGTATGTTGCCGTATCGATCGTCGTGACGGGGATGCAGCACTACGAGCAGCTCGACGTGAACGCCCCCCTCGCCGAGGCGTTCAAGGACACCGGGCACCCGTGGTTCGCCGGCTTCATCAGCTTCGGTGCTGCCGTGGGCCTCACCACGGTGTGCATGATCCTGCTCCTTGGCCAGACCCGCGTCTTCTTCGCGATGAGTCGTGACGGGCTGCTGCCCCGCTTCTTCTCCCAGGTCCACCCACGCTTCAGGACACCGCACCGGCCCACCATTCTGCTCGGGGTGCTCATCGCGATCCTCGCCGGTTTCACGCCCCTGGGCGAGCTGGCCGAGCTGGTCAACATCGGCACCCTCTTCGCCTTCGTGGTCGTGGCCATCGGTGTGATCATCCTCCGCAGGACACGTCCAGACCTGCACCGGGCCTTCCGCACCCCCTGGGTGCCCGTCATCCCGATCCTGTCGGTGGGCGCCTCGCTGTGGCTGATGATCAACCTGCCCGCCGAGACCTGGGTGCGATTCGGCATCTGGATGGCGGCCGGCTTCGTTGTCTACTTCCTGTACGGCCGCTCGCACAGCCGCCTCGGCAAGCACCAGGAGACCACGATGCAGGACATCGTCGAGGGTCATCCCCACGAGGACCGGTAGTCGGCCCCGCTTCCGACGCGACACCGACGGCCCCGTATGTCCCGCTTCGGCGGGATGTGCGGGGCCGGATAGCGTACGGCGCATGTCCGCCGAGCTCCTCGCCCCGACACCCACCGTCACCACCGCTCCGCGCGCGGGCCACGGCTACTGGCGGCGGCTGCTGCCCGCGCTCGCGGTGCTCGCCTGCCTCACCCGCGTGCCCTCCTTCACCCGGCCACTGTGGAACCCCGACGAGGGCTATCTCGCCGTCCAGGCGCGGATACTGGCGCACGGCGGACAGCTCTACGAAACCGTCGTCGACCGCAAACCGCCGCTCGTGCCCTGGCTGTACGAGGCCGCCTTCGCGCTCACCGGCTCCGGATCGCTCACCTCCGTCCGGGTGCTCGCGATCCTCGCCCAGCTGCTCACCGCCGCCCTGCTGGCCTCGCTGGCCCGCCGCCGCTGGGGCGACCGCGCGGGCCGCACCGCCGGAGTGCTCTATCTGCTGGTCTCCGTCGGACTCAACCCCGAGGACGCGCAGGCCGCCACCTTCGAGGTGTTCATACTGCCCGGCACCGCCGCCGCGATGTGGTGTGCCGACCGGCGCCGCTGGACGGCGGCCGGAGTGGCCGTCGGCTGCGCCGTCCTCGCCAAGCAGACCGGCGGAGCGGTGCTGCTGCCCGTGACCTGGCTGTGCGTCACCTCGGGCGCCGCCCGCACCGGGCTGCCCCGCCTGGCCGCCGGGGCGGCCCTGCCCGTGCTGGCTGCCGCCCTGCTCACCGACCCGCACGGGTTCCTCTTCTGGACGGTCACCGGCTCGACCGCCTACGCCACGTTCTCCGGCTCCCCGCTGCACGCCCTGACCCGCGCCCTCGGCAACGCCGGCATCCTCGCGGCGGCCTGCGCGGGCCTGCTCGCCGCTGTCGCACGGGCGCCGCGCGCCGCGCCCGCCGACCTGTGGCTGTGGCTCGCCGCGTCCACCGGCGCGGTACTCACCGGCTTCCACTTCTTCGGCCACTACTACCTGCAACTCCTGCCCCCGCTCGCCCTGCTGGCGACCGCGGCGCTGCGCACCCTGCCCCGGGCCCACGAGCGGACCGCCGTCCTCGTCTCCGCCTGCGCCTGCGCCCTGTTCCTCACCTGGGGCCTGGCCGCCCCGTGCGCCGAACTCGCCCATGTCCAGCGGGTCGCGGACGCCGCCGCCCGCCGCACCGCCCCCGGCGACCCCGTGCTGATCTGGGGCATGCACCCGGAGACGTACTGGCTCGCCGGCCGCGCCCCCGCCAGCCGCTACCTCACCGCCGGACTGCTCACCAACTACAGCGGCGGACGCGACGGTTCCCGGGTCGGCGAGCGGTACGCCGTCGACGGCGCCTGGCCGGTGCTGCGCCGCGAACTGGCGGCCCGCGCCCCCGCCCTGATCGTCGACGACTCCCGCGGCAAGCCGTATGCCCCCGCGCGGATGCCGACCCTGCGGCGGCTGCTGACGGACCGCTACCGGTTGGTGGGCACGGTCGACGGGGCGGTGCTGTACGCACGGATCCCCTGAGCGCGGGCGGTCCGGTGCGTCACCACGAGCCGATGAGCACGCCGTCGTACGCCCGGCTAGCCGCGCACCGTACGCGGCCCGGTGACCTCCGCGCCCAGCTCCGTCACCCGGCGGCGCAGTTCGCGGTCGGCCGTGACGACCAGGCAGGGGCGGTCGCCCGCCGCGGCGACCAGTTCCACCATGCGGTCGTCCCCGCTGCCCGGCGCCGCCTCGACCCGGACCCCGGGCACCGACTCCACGCCGCGCGCCGCGCCCTCGACCACCAGCACGATCTCGGTGGGCCCGGAGCACCCCGGAATCCCGTCCGCCGCCAGCCGGTCCCGCAGCCGCTCCGCCGCCCCGCGCCGGTCCCGCCACCAGCCGTCCGGCACCGAACCGACGACGTTCGCGGCGTCCACGACGACCAGCAGCGGCGTACTCATGCCCCCAGGGTGCCACGGGCCCGCCCGACGGCCCAGCCCGCCCGGCGGGCGGCACCGGGCGCCCGATTAGAGTGGGGTCGTGTCAATGGTCCGTACAGTGAACGGCGACTGGCTCATACGCGGCCGCGACGGCCGGCTCGGTGTCTACACCACGCGCGACGACTCCGTGTGGTGCCGGGCGGAGCGCCACCCGGGCGGTGACTGGCTGCCGTGGCGCAGGGTGGGCGGAGAGCAGCGCCTGCACCCCGTCCTCGCCGTCGGCCAGGGCGTCGACGGCTACGCGCACCTGGTCGCCTGGCGGCCCACCACCGGCGACGAGTCCGGTCTGGTGCACTCCACCCACTTCCGCGCGCACCTCGCCGCCCTCGACTGGATCCCGATCGGCCACCCGAACAAGAAGGGCCCGCGCACCGGCCGGCCCGCCGTGGCCGTCGACGCCGACGGACGCGCGTACGTCTTCGTCGGAAACCGCGGCAAGGGCGTCCACACCGTCAACCAGAAGGTGCGCGGCGGCTGGAACGCGTGGCACGACCTGAGGGGCTCCAAGGTGCACGAGGAACTCGTCGCCGTCACCGGGGAGTCGGGCCTCGTCGAGCTGTACGGCACCACCCCGACCGGCCTCGTGCGCTGGCTCCAGGAGGAGCCGGGCGCCCGCCCGGTGATGGCCGACCCGCTGCCGGTGCGGATCCGGCCCGGCACCCTGGCCGCCCTGCGCACCTCCAAGGAGCACACGACCCTCTTCTACGCCGACCCCGACGGCACGCTGTACGCCTGGCGCCCTGACGCCGATCCGGTCCCGCTGCTCACCGCCGCGGGCCCCGGCCCGGTGGCCGTGCTGCGCTGTGTCCTGGACGGCCACGACTGCACCCTCCTCGCCCAGCCCTCGGCCTCCGGCCGGGTCGCCTTCGCCGCGTACCCGACCGAGCGGGAGTCCGCGGGCATGTGGTGGACCGAGTCGGGCCCGCGGCTTCCAGCCGGCACCCGGGTGGCCCTCGCGGAGGACGCCCAGGGCCGGGTGGTGGCCGCGACGGTCACCCCGGACGGCGAACTCCGCGTCGCCCGCCAGAAGAACGAGCCGGGCCTGGCCCTGTCGGCGTGGCAGACGGTCTGACCCACGAGACACCCCCTGAAGGGTCCACCTGGCGTCAGCCCGGCGTCAGCCGCCACAGTGAGGTGATCTCCGTGCTCCGTGCGGCGTGGAGGGGATCGGTGGTGTCCTCGGCCCGGGGATGCCGTGGCCGTGTGTCGAGCCGGCCGGCGACGCGCAGGCCCGACGACTCGATGAGGCGCGCGAGTTCGCCGGGCGGCCTCAGACCGAGGCGCTCGGCGAGGTCCGAGAGGATCAACCAGGCCTCGCCGCCCGGCTCCAGACGGTCCGTCAGCCCTGCGAGGAAGCCGCGGAGCATGCCGCTGGCCGGGTCGTAGACGCCCCGCTCCAGGGCGGAGGACGGGCGGGCGGGGATCCAGGGCGGATTGCAGACGACGAGGCTCGCCCGGCCCGCCGGATACAGGCAGGGCCCGGTGACCCGCACCCGCCCGTCCAGGCCCAGCCGGCGGACGTTGTCGCGGGCACAGGCGAGGGCGCGCGGGTTGCTGTCGGTGGCCACCACGCGGCCGACGCCCCGGCGGGCCAGGAGCGCCGCGAGCACACCGGTGCCCGTGCCGAGGTCGAACGCGGTGCCGCCGTGCGCCGACGGCGGCAGCGGGGCGCGCGCGACGAGATCGACGTACTCGCCCCTGACCGGCGAGAACACGCCGTAGTGCGGGTGGATCCGGGCGCCGAGCGCCGGGACCTCGACGCCCTTCTCCCGCCACTGCCACGCGCCGACGACGCCCAGCAGCTCCGTCAGGGAGACCACCAGGGGACCGTGCGGCGGGCCGTACGCCTCGGCGCAGGCCCGGCGGACGTCGGGGGCTCTGCGCAGCCGCAGCGTGTAGTCGTCCTCCAGCAGCACCAGCAACCTGCCGAGCACCCGGGCCCGGTGGCCGCGGGCCCTGCGGTGCAGGTGGAACGCCTCGGCCGGGCTGTTCCCCGGTCGGGGTGGCTTGCGGTCGATGCGGCGGCCCATCGCGGTCAGCAGCCGACGCGCGTGCGGGAAGTCGCCCCGCCACAGCAGCGCCGTGCCCTCGCAGGCCAGCCGGTGGGCGGTGGCGGCGCTCGTCCGGTCGTCGGCGACGACCACCCGGCGGGGCGGGGGAGCGGCGCTCTCGGAGTGCCAGCGGGCGCGGTGGTCGGTGTGGGACTCGGTCCAGTGGATCGTGGCGGACACCACGTACTCCTCGTGTTCGAACGTGCGGGGGCACGAAGAGCACTTCGACGAGGAGCGGGAAAGAGGGTCGAGAAGGTGACGGCTCGGGCTATCGCTCCCGCGTCGAAGCGCGCGAGGAGACGTCGCCGAGCACCATGCCGAGCATCATGCCGCGCGCCATGACCGGCCCTTTCCACGAGGAGCCACGAAGAGACGGAGAAGAGGCTCGCACAGCCGCCGTCCCCCCGGCAAACCGGTGCCCCGCACACCGACAGGCGTGCGGGGCACCGGCGTCGAGCCGCGAGAGGGTTACGCCGGGACGCTCGCCACGCCCTGCGGCAGGAACCGCTTGCCGTTCACCCGCTCGGAGACGCCCTCACGGTCCAGGTACGGCGTGATGCCGCCCAGGTGGAAGGGCCAGCCGGCGCCGGTGATCAGGCAGAGATCGATGTCCTGGGCCTCGGCGACGACGCCCTCGTCGAGCATCAGGCCGATCTCCTGGGCCACCGCGTCCAGGACGCGGGCGCGGACCTGGTCCTCGGTCAGGACGGTGTCGCCCTGCTTCAGCAGCGCGGCGACCTCCGGGTCCAGCTCGGGCTTGCCGCTGTCGTAGACGTAGAAGCCGCGCTTGCCCGCCTCGACGACCGCCTTCAGGTTCGGGGAGACCGTGAAGCGGTCCGGGAACGCCTTGTTGAGCGTCTCGGAGACGTGCAGACCGATCGCCGGGCCGACCAGCTCCAGCAGGACGAGCGGGGACATCGGCAGGCCCAGGGGCTCCACCGCCTTCTCCGCGACGTCGACCGGGGTGCCCTCGTCGATGACGTTCTGGATCTCGCCCATGAAGCGGGTCAGGATGCGGTTGACGACGAACGCCGGGGCGTCCTTCACCAGCACCGCGGTCTTCTTCAGCTTCTTGGCGACGGCGAAGGCCGTGGCCAGCGAGGCGTCGTCGGTCTTCTCGCCGCGGACGATCTCCAGCAGCGGCAGGACCGCGACCGGGTTGAAGAAGTGGAAGCCGACGACCCGCTCGGGGTGGTTCAGCTTCGACGCCATCTCCGTCACGGAGAGGGACGAGGTGTTCGTCGCGAGGATCGCGTGCGCCGGGGCGACCGCCTCGACCTCCGCGAAGACCTTCTGCTTGACGCCCATCTCCTCGAACACGGCCTCGATGATGAAGTCCGCGTCCGCGAAGCCCTCGGCCTTGTCGAGGACACCGGTGACCAGCGCCTTGAGGCGGTTGGCCTTGTCCTGGTTGATCCGGCCCTTGCCGAGCAGCTTGTCGATCTCGGCGTGGACGTAGCCCACACCCTTGTCGACGCGCTCCTGGTCGATGTCGGTCAGCACGACCGGCACCTCGAGGCGGCGCAGGAAGAGCAGGGCGAGCTGCGAGGCCATCAGACCGGCGCCGACGACACCGACCTTGGTGACCGGGCGGGCCAGCGACTTGTCCGGGGCGCCCGCGGGACGCTTGCCGCGCTTCTGCACCAGGTTGAAGGCGTAGATGCCGGCGCGCAGCTCGCCGCCCATGATCAGGTCGGCGAGCGCCTTGTCCTCGGCGTCGTAGCCCTGCTGGAGGTCGCCGTTCTTGGCGGCGGCGATGATGTCGAGGGCGCGGTAGGCGGCCGGGGCCGCGCCGTGCACCTTGGAGTCCGCGATGAAGCGGCCCTTGGCGACGGCCTGGTCCCAGGCCTCGCCGCGGTCGATCACCGGGCGCTCGACCTCGATCTCGCCCTTGAGGACCGACGCGGTCCAGATGAGGGACTGCTCCAGGAAGTCGGCGCCCTCGAAGATCGCGTCGGCGATGCCCAGCTCGTAGACCTGCTTGCCCTTGAGCTGCTTGTTCTGGTTGAGGCTGTTCTCGATGATCACCGAGACGGCCTTGTCGGCGCCGATCAGGTTCGGCAGCAGGGTGCAGCCGCCCCAGCCGGGGACCAGGCCGAGGAAGACCTCGGGGAGGGAGAACGCGGGGACGGCCGCGGACACCGTGCGGTAGGTGCAGTGCAGGCCGACCTCGACGCCGCCGCCCATCGCGGCGCCGTTGTAGTAGGCGAACGTCGGCACGGCGAGGCCGGACAGCCGCTTGAAGACGTCGTGGCCGCCCTTGCCGATGGCGTAGGCGTGGTCCCACTCCTTCAGCAGCTCGACGCCCTTGAGGTCGGCGCCGACGGCGAAGATGAACGGCTTGCCGGTGATGCCGACGCCGACGATCTCGCCGTCCGCCGCCTCCTTCTCGACCTGGTCGATGGCGGTGTTCAGGTTCGCCAGCGACTGGGGGCCGAAGGTGGTCGGCTTGGTGTGGTCGTGCCCGTTGTCGAGGGTGATCAGGGCGAAGCGCCCGGCGCCCAGGGGCAGGTCGAAGTGGCGCACGTGCGCACTGGTGACGACCTCGTCCGGGAACAGCTCGGCCGCACCCTTCAGCAGTTCAGCGGTGGTGCTCACTTGTCCCCCTCGAAGTGCGGGTTCTCCCAGATGACCGTCGCGCCCATGCCGAAGCCGACGCACATGGTGGTCAGGCCGTAGCGGACGTGCGGCTGCTCCTCGAACTGGCGGGCCAGCTGCGTCATCAGGCGGACGCCGGAGGAGGCCAGCGGGTGACCGAAGGCGATGGCGCCGCCGTACTGGTTGACGCGCGCGTCGTCGTCGGCGATGCCGTAGTGGTCCAGGAAGGCCAGGACCTGGACGGCGAAGGCCTCGTTGATCTCGAACAGGCCGATGTCGGAGATCGTCAGGCCCGCCTTGGCGAGGGCCTTCTCGGTGGCCGGGATCGGGCCGTAGCCCATGACCTCCGGCTCCACGCCCGCGAAGGCGTAGGAGACCAGGCGCATCTTGACGGGCAGGCCGTTCTCGCGCGCGAAGTCCTCGGAGGCGATGATCGAGGCGGTGGCGCCGTCGTTCAGACCGGCCGCGTTACCGGCGGTGACTCGGCCGTGGACGCGGAACGGCGTCTTCAGGCCCTGGAGGTTCTCCAGGGTGGTGCCCGGGCGCATCGGCTCGTCGGCGGTGACCAGACCCCAGCCGGTCTCGCCGCCCTCCGGGTTGGTGCGGCGCACCGAGATCGGCACCAGGTCCTGCTGGATCTTGCCGTTGGCGTACGCCTTGGCGGCCTTCTCCTGGGAGCGGACCGCGTACTCGTCGGCGCGCAGCTTGGTGATCTGCGGGTAGCGGTCGTGCAGGTTCTCCGCGGTCATGCCCATGAACAGGGCGGACTCGTCGACCAGCTTCTCGGAGACGAACCGCGGGTTCGGGTCGACGCCCTCGCCCATCGGGTGGCGGCCCATGTGCTCGACACCGCCGGCGATGACGGCGTCGTAGGCGCCGAAGGCGATGGAGCCGGCCGTCGTCGTCACGGCCGTCAGGGCGCCCGCGCACATCCGGTCGATGGAGTAGCCGGGGACCGACTGCGGCAGACCAGCGAGGATGCCGGCCGTGCGGCCGAGGGTCAGACCCTGGTCACCGATCTGGGTGGTCGCGGCGATGGCGACCTCGTCGATCTTCTTCGGGTCCAGGCCGGGGTTGCGGCGCAGCAGCTCCCGGATCGCCTTCACGACAAGGTCGTCGGCGCGGGTCTCGTGGTAGATGCCCTTCGGGCCCGCCTTGCCGAACGGGGTGCGGACGCCGTCGACGAAGACGACGTCCCTGACGGTACGAGGCACGATGGCTCTCCTCCAGGGTGTGCGGGGTGGCACTGCTGCGGCACGCATGCACTGAGCGCGCGCTCAGGCCCATGCTACTTGTGGGTAACGTAGCTGCACAGTCCTGGCGGGTCGAGCGGCGAAGGTCACACTGAAAACGGCCTCTCAGGGTCACCGACAGCCGCGGACCGGTGGCCTCACCCGGACGGCGGCGCCGTGGACCCCCGGGGCGTCAGCACCGGCGTGGGCACGGGATGCGACCCCGCCCCCTCACCGGTGATCACCCCGAACAGCGTCCGCGCCACCTCCGCCCCGAACCCGTGCACATCGTGACTCATCGCGGACAACGTCGGATGCGTCAGCCGGCACAGCTGCGAGTCGTCCCACGCCAGCAGCGACACGTCCTCCGGCACCCTGAGACCCATCTCCGCCGCCACCGACAGCCCCGCCACCGCCATGATGTCGTTGTCGTAGACGATCGCCGTCGGCCGGTCCGGCGCGGCCGCGGTCAGGAGGGACCGCGTCGCCCGCGCCCCCGCCTCGCCCGAGAAGTCGGTCGCCACCTGCCACGCCCCGGCCAGCCCCAGCTCCCGCGCCACCGCGTCGAACGCGGCCGTGCGCAGCGCGGTGTGCCCGAGTGCCGCGGCCCCGCCGACCCGGGCGATCCGCCGGTGCCCGAGCGCGGCGAGATACCGCACCGCCTCGCCCACGGCCGTGGTGTCGTCCGTCCACACCGAGGCCAGCGAACCGGTCAGCGACGGATGCCCGACGGCGACCACCGGCAGCCCGAGCCGTTCGACGACCGGCACCCGCGGGTCGTCCGCCCGGAAGTCGACCAGGATCGACCCGCCGATCTGCCGCCCCTTCCACCAGGAGTCCAGCAGCCCGGCCTCCTCGTCCAGGTTCTTCACCAGCCGCAGCAGCAGGGAGCAGGAGTGCTCGGTCAGCACGCTCTCCACACCGGAGACGAACTCCATGTAGAACGGCTCCAGGCCCAGCATCCGCGCCGGCCGGCAGATCGCCAGCCCCACCACGTCCACCCGCGCCCCGGCCAGCGACCGGGCGGTCAGGTTCGGCTCCCAGCCCAGCTCGCGGGCGGCCCGGAAGATCCGCTCCCGGGTGGCCTCCGACAGGCCCGGCTTGTGGTTGAAGGCGAGGGAGACGGCACCCTTGGAGACCCCGGCGCGTGCGGCGACGTCCTTGATGGTGACGCGAGGACCATGCAGGGCTGTCATCGAGAGGGCTCCATGCAGTACAGGGCGGCGCGGGCGGCGGTCGCGTCGGGATTCTCCCAGCCCCGGACGCCGATGGTCACCCGCTCCCCCGGAAGCAGGGTCACGAGCCCGCGGTCGGCGCGCGCCGCCGGGTCCAGCCGGTCGGCCTGGAGCAGCAGATCCCGTACCAGGGTCCGGGCCGTCACCTCGACACCGCCCGGGACCAGCGCGACCTCGAACTCCGGCCGGGGGTACGGGATCTCCCGGTCCGGCACGGGAAAGCGCAGGGCGCGTGCCACGCCGTCCGCCTCGGCCACCAGGAACTCCTTCGGCCCGCCCGGCTCGAGCCCGCGCGGCACCGCCACCGCCTCGACCGCCCGCCGCCCGGCGGCGAAGGCCACCTCCGCCGCGCCGAGCACCTCCCCCTCGACGGACACCCGGCGCAGCCGCAGCGCACCCCGCCACGCCTCGCCGGACTGGTTGACGACGGCGACCACGAGCCCGCCGTCCGGCTCGTCCCGCACGGTCAGCAACCGGTCCGCGTACAGCCGCCTCAGCTCGTGGTAGAGCGGCTTCTCGCGGCCGTCGCCGTCGATGGCGGCCCAGGAGGTGACGGGCCAGCAGTCGTTGAGCTGCCAGACGACGGTGCCCGCGCACACCGGCCAGTGCGAGCGCCAGTGTTCGATCCCGGCGGCGATCGCCCGCGCCTGGTTGACCTGTGTCAGATAGTGCCAGCGGTCGAAGTCGCCCTCGGGGAAGGCGAAGTGGCGTTCCAGGCCGCGCCGCAGCTTGCCGTTGCCGTCGTCGGCCTTCTGGTGGTGGAGCATGCCGGGGGAGTCGGGGGCGAGTTCCTCGCCGGGCAGCGCGCGGCGCAGCGTGGCGAGCGCGGGCGGCGCCTGCCAGCCGAACTCGGCGACGAACCGCGGCACGCTCGCCCGGTACGCGGCGTAGTCCTCCCGGTTCCACACCTCCCAGGAGTGGTGGGTGCCGTGCGCCGGGTCGTTCGGATGGCGACGCCAGGATCCGGACCAGGGGCTGCCCGCGGTGTACGGCCGGGTCGGGTCCAGCTCGGCCACGATCCGCGGCAGCAGCCCCAGGTAGTAGCCCTCGCCCCACGAGTCCCCGGCCAGCCGCCGCTCCCAGTCCCAGTCACGGAAGCCCCACAGGTTCTCGTTGTTGCCGTTCCACAGCACCAGCGAGGGGTGCGGCATCAGCCGGACGACGTTCTCCCGGGCCTCCGCCTCCACCTCGCCGCGCAGCGGCTGCTCCTCCGGGTAGGCGGCACAGGCGAACGGGAAGTCCTGCCACACCAGCAGGCCCAGCTCGTCGCAGACGTCGTAGAAGTCCTCGCTCTCGTAGATCCCGCCGCCCCACACGCGCACCAGGTCCACGCCCGCGTCCGCCGCCTGCCGCAGCCGCTCTCCATACCGTTCGCGCGTCACCCGGGACGGGAACACGTCGTCCGGGATCCAGTTGACGCCCCGCGCGAACAGGCGCTCGCCGTTGACGACCAGGGTGAACCCGGTGCCGTGGGCGTCGGCCGAGGTGTCCAGCTCCACGCTCCGGAATCCCACCCGCCGCCGCCACACGTCGAGCCGGTCGGTGCCGTGCAGCAGCGTCAGTTCGACGTCGTACAGCGGTTGTGCGCCGTAGCCGCGCGGCCACCACAGCGCCACGTCCGGCACCCGCAGCCGTACGACCCCCTCCGTGCCGTCGACCGCCGCGCGCGCCACCACCCCGCCCACCCGGGCCTCGACGGTGAGGTCCGCCTCGACGCGGGTCCGCTCGACGTCGAGCCGCAGCTCCACCACACCGGTGCCGTCCTCGACGGTGACCAGCGGGCGGACGCGGGCGATCCGGGCCGTCGACCAGCTCTCCAGGCGCACCGGCCGCCAGATGCCGGCCGTGACCAGGGTGGGCCCCCAGTCCCAGCCGAAGGAGCAGGCCATCTTGCGCAGATACTGGTACGGCTCGGCGTAGGCGCCGGGGCGCTCGCCCAGCCTTCCCCGTACGGCCTCCGCCTCGGCGTAGGCGGAGGCGAACCGGACCGTCAGCCGCCCCGCCAGGCCGGTGACGTCGAAGCGGTACGAGCGGTGCATGTTCCGCACCCGGCCGAGGAGCCGTCCGTCGACCCGGATCTCGGCGACCGTGTCCAGGCCGTCGAAGACGAGGTCGGTCTGCTCGTGCGGTGAGGCGGGCAGAGCGAGGTCCCGCTCGTACGTCCACTCCCGGCGGCCCACCCAGGCCACCTCGCTCTCGTTCCGGCCGAGGAACGGGTCCGGGATCACCCCGGCGGTCAGCAGATCCGTGTGCACGCACCCCGGCACGGCGGCCGGGAGCGAGGCCCCCTCGTGGAGCAGCGTCCATCCCTCGTCCAGCGGTGTGGCCTCCAGCATGCGCACTCCTCAACCGGTTGACGCCGACGGGTGGTTGTGATGTCGCAATCTTGGCGAGATAGGGACTTTACCGGTTAAGAAAGCGCTGTCAGAGTGCCGAATCAGCCAACCCGCCGTGCTCGTCCGTCCCCGGAACGGAGCTGATGCACATGAACCGCCGCCCCCTCCTCGCCCTCGCCGCAGCCGCCCTGCTGCTCTCCGCGTGCACCGGCACCGGAGGCACGACCAAGGGCGCGGACGCCGAGGCCCCCGACGACCCGTCCGAGGTCAGCGGAACCATCACGGTGCTGACCGTGCGGACCGATCTGGTCCAGGACGGCACGATGGACCGGTACGCCGCCGAGTTCAACAAGACCTATCCCGACGTCGAGGTCGAGTTCCAGGCCCTCACGAACTACGAGTCCGAGATCAAGATCCGGATGAACACCGAGAACTACGGCGACGTCCTGCTGATCCCCGCGGTGATCGAGAAGGACGACTACCCGAAGTTCTTCGCCTCGCTCGGCAGCCAGGAGGAACGCCGCGAGAAGTACCGCTTCACCGACTTCACCACGGTGGACGGCAAGGTCTACGGGCAGAGCCCGGTCGGCGTGGCCCCCGGCTTCGTCTACAACAAGCGGGTCTGGAAGGAAGCCGGCATCACCGACTGGCCCACCACCCCGGACGAGTTCCTCGCCGCCCTCAAGGCCGTCAAGTCCAGGACGGACGCGATCCCCTACTACACCAACTTCGCCGCCCAGTGGCCCCTGACCTCCTGGACGTACGTCAACGGCTCGGTCAGCTGCGACACCCGGGCCACCACCAGGCTCGCCGAGGGCGACCCGTGGGCCGAGGGCGCCGATCTGCGCGTCGGCGACACCCTGCTGCACGACATCGTCGCCCAGGGCCTCGCCGAGAAGGACCCGACGACCACCAACTGGGAGGCCTCCAAGACCCGGCTGGCCAAGGGCGAGATCGCCACCCAGTGGCTCGGCACCTGGGCGATCGTCCAGTTCCGGGACGCCGCCCGCAAGGCCGGGGTGAACCCCGACGACATCGGCTTCATGCCCTTCCCGGCCCAGGTGGACGGGAAGTTCTGCGCGGTCGTCGCCCCCGACTACAACCAGGCCGTCAACATCCACTCCGACCACAAGGAGGCGGCCCGCGCCTGGATCGACTGGTTCACCGACGAGTCCGGCTACGTCGAGGACAACCTCGCCATCTCCCCGCTCCAGGAAGCACCCCTGCCGGACGTGCTGAAGCCCTACGAGGAGAAGGGCGTCAAGCTCATCGAGGTCGACGACGCCCAGGGCGCCGAGGTCAAGCAGATCGACAACGAGTCCGAGGTCGGCATCTACAAGCCCGACTACCGCCAGGACCTCGTCGACGTGGCGCGCGGCGCCCGCGACGGCGACCTGGACCGCTTCCTCGACGACCTCGGCAGGCGCTGGACCGAGGCCCGGAAGTCCCTGGGGTCCTGATGGCGCACCTCACCGAGAAGGCCCCCGGCCCGGCCGCCGTCCCACCCGCCCCGCCGCGGCCGGCCCCGGCACCCCGCCGGGTCCGCCTGCGGCGGGGCGCCACCCCCTGGCTGTTCCTGCTGGCCCCGCTCGCGCTGCTGGTCACCTTCACCTACGCGCCGATCGTCAACATGGTCGCGTACAGCTTCACCGACTGGGACGGCGTCAGCCCCGAGCTGCGCTTCACGGGCGCCGGGAACTACGCGGAGATCTTCACCCGCGAGGACCTCTTCCAGGTCTTCCTCGTCTCCGGCTACTACCTCGCCGCCTCCGCGGTGCAGATCGTCGCCGCTCTGTACTTCGCCACGATCCTCAGCTTCGACGTCCGTTTCCGGAACTTCTTCAAGGGCGTGCTGTTCTTCCCGTACCTGATCAACGGGGTGGCGATCGGCTTCGTCTTCCTCTACTTCTTCCAGGACGGCGGCACCCTCGACTCGGTGCTCGGCCTGTTCGGCGCGGACCCCGACCACGCCTGGCTGGGCGACCCCGTTTCGGCGAACACCTCCCTCGCCGGAGTGTCCGTCTGGCGCTATCTCGGCCTGAACTTCGTGCTCTTCCTCGGCGCCATCCAGTCCATCCCCGGCGAGCTGTACGAGGCGGCCGAGCTGGACGGGGCGAACCGTTGGCAGCAGTTCCGGCACATCATCGCGCCCGGCATCAAACCGGTGCTGACCCTGACCGTGATCCTCTCGGTCTCCGGCTCGCTGTCCGCCTTCGAGATCCCGTACATCATGACCGGCGGCGCGACCGGCACCGAGACCTTCGTGATCCAGACCGTGAAGCTGGCCTTCCAGTTCAACAAGACGGGGCTCGCCTCGGCGGCGGCCGTCGTGCTGCTGCTGATCATCCTCCTGGTGACCTGGGTGCAGCGCCGGCTCGTCCCCGACGAGAGGGTGGACCTCGTATGACCCGCCGCGTGGTGGCCCGCACCCTGGTGTACCTGTCGCTGACCCTGGCGACGGTGGTCGTCCTGCTCCCGTTGGCCGTGGTCCTGCTGACCTCGCTCAAGACCGAGCGGGAGCTGGCGGAGGACGGCGGCGCGCTGTCCCCGCCGGAGAACCCGCTGAACCTCGCCAACTACGTGACGGCGTTCCAGGACGGCCGGATGCTCTCGGCGTTCGCCAACACGGCCGTCGTCCTGATCTTCGCGATCGGCGGCACGGTGCTGATCGGCTCCATGACGGCGTACGCGATCGACCGGTTCCGCTTCCGCTTCCGCAAACCGGTCCTGGCGGCCTTCCTGGTCGCCGCGCTGGTCCCCGGGGTCACCACCCAGGTCGCGACCTTCCAGATCGTCACGAGCCTCGGCATGTTCGACTCGCTGTGGGCGCCGATCGCCCTCTACACCGGCACGGACATCGTCTCGATCTACATCTTCCTGCAGTTCGTCCGGTCCATCCCGGTCTCCCTGGACGAGGCCGCCCGCCTCGACGGCGCGGGCGCCTTCACCATTTACCGCAAGATCATCTTCCCGCTGCTGAAACCGGCGATCGCCACGGTCGTCATCGTGAAGGGGATCACCGTCTACAACGACTTCTACATCCCCTTCCTCTACATGCCCTCCGAAGACCTTGGCGTGATCTCGACGTCCCTGTTCCGCTTCCGCGGCCCCTTCGGCGCCCACTGGGAAACGATCTCGGCGGGAGCGGTCCTGGTCATCCTGCCGACACTGATCGTCTTCCTGGCGCTCCAGAGATTCATCTACAACGGCTTCACCAAAGGCGCGACGAGGTGAGGCGCCCCGTCAGGGGCGCTCAGGGGCGCGGGGAACCGCGCGACAAACCACGACGGACCCGCACCCGTCCGACACCAGGAACCCCTACGGCGCCTTCGCGGCCAACGCCTCCACCAGCACCGGCGTCACCAGCTCGACCTGCCACGGCCGAGCCCCATAACCCACCAGCGCCTCGGAAACCCCCGCGGAGTCGACCCGCTGCGGCGGCTCCCAGCACAGGCGCCGCACGGCATCCGGCGCGACCAGGTTCTCCTGCGGCAGATTCAGCTCCTCGGCCAGCGCGGTGACCCCCGCGCGGGCCGCGGACAGCCGGGCGGCGGCGGCCGGATCCTTGTCGGCCCAGGCCCGCGGCGGCGGAGGCCCGGCGACGGGCTGCCCCGGCTGCGGCAGCTGCGACTCCGGCAGCGCCTTGGCGCGATCGACGGCCGCCTGCCACTGCTCCAGCTGCCGCCTCCCCATCCGGTGACCGAACCCGTTCAGCGCGGACAGGGCATGCACATTGCCGGGAAGGGCGAGCGCGGCCTCCACGATGGCCGCGTCCGACAGCACCTTGCCCGGCGACACATCCCGCCGCTGGGCGATCCGGTCCCGGGTCTGCCACAGCTCGCGCACCACGGCGAGCTGCCGCCGGCGCCGCACCTTGTGCATGCCGGACGTACGCCGCCAGGGGTCCTTGCGGGGCTCCGGCGGCGGTGCCGACGCGATCGCGTCGAACTCCTGCCGGGCCCATTCGAGCTTGCCCTGCCGGTCGAGCTCCTTCTCCAGCGCGTCGCGCAGGTCGACCAGCAGCTCGACGTCGAGGGCGGCGTAGCGCAGCCAGGGCTCGGGGAGCGGGCGGGTGGACCAGTCGACGGCGGAGTGGCCCTTCTCCAGGACGTAGCCGAGGACGTTCTCGACCATGGCGCCGAGGCCGACGCGCGGGAATCCGGCGAGCCGACCGGCCAGCTCGGTGTCGAACAGCCGGGTCGGCACCATGCCTATCTCGCGCAGGCAGGGCAGGTCCTGGGTGGCGGCGTGCAGCACCCACTCCGTGTCGGAGAGCGCCTCGCCGAGGGCGGACAGGTCGGGGCAGGCGACGGGGTCGATCAGCGCGGTGCCCGCGCCGTCGCGGCGCAGCTGCACCAGGTAGGCGCGCTGGCCGTAGCGGTAGCCGGAGGCGCGCTCGGCGTCGACGGCGACGGGGCCTGAGCCGTCGGCGAAGGCGGCGATCACCCGGGCGAGGGCGGCCTCGTCCGCGATCACGGGCGGGATGCCCTCACGCGGCTCCAGCAACGGGATCGGCGCCTCCGTAGCAGAAGATCCGCCGTCGTCCGGAGGGGCGCCTCCGGTGGTTCGCAGTGAACGGTCTGCTGCGGTGTCGTGGGCGTCGGTCACCTGTCAAGGGTATCCGTGGATGCACGGAGCCCGTCGACGGAACGTTCCGTCGACGGGCTCCGGAGGGTCGTAAACCAGTCAGTTCGGGGGAATCACCGGGTGAGGGGGAGGGATGGGGGTCAGTGGATGATGCCGGTGCGCAGGGCCACGGCGACCATGCCGGCCCGGTCACCGGTGCCCAGCTTGCGGGCGATGCGGGCGAGGTGGCTCTTGACGGTGAGTGCGGACAGGCCCATGGAGACGCCGATGGCCTTGTTGGACTGGCCTTCGGCGACCAGTCGCAGCACCTCCACCTCGCGACCGGACAGCTCGCGGTAGCCGCCCGGGTGGCTCGGAGCACCCGGGGGGCGGCGGTGCAGGCGGGCGGCGGCGGCGCCGATGGGGGCGGCACCGGGCCGGGTGGGGAGCCCGACGTTGGTGCGGGTGCCGGTGACGACGTAGCCCTTCACACCGCCCGCGAGGGCGTTGCGGACGGCGCCGATGTCGTCGGCGGCGGACAGGGCGAGCCCGTTGGGCCAGCCCGCGGCGCGCGTCTCCGACAGCAGGGTGAGGCCGGAGCCGTCGGGCAGGTGGACGTCGGCGACGCAGATGTCGCGGGGGTTGCCGATGCGGGGACGAGCCTCGGCGATGGACGACGCCTCGATGACGTCGCGCACACCGAGCGCCCACAGATGGCGGGTGACGGTGGAGCGGACGCGTGGATCGGCGACGACGACCATGGCGGTGGGCTTGTTCGGGCGGTAGGCGACCAGGCTTGCGGGCTGCTCGAGGAGAACGGACACCAGGCCTCCTGGGGTGCGGGACGGCTTTGAAGGTCACAGTCGTCTTCGGCACCAAACCTCGGGGGCTTTAGGGAATGATCACGATCTAGTGAGTAGCAATCGGTGCAATTCGGACACCCTGTCGATCGTTCGGTGAACGAATCGGTTCGTTCGAGTGACTACTCCTGATTGAAAGTGGCCGTATCGACAAAACGACGGTCCGTGCGGCGCTGGTCAGCGCGACTGCGGGCCGCGCCGCTGCGGCAACGTCACCACCGACGCGTCACCCGGACCGGCCGGCGGCAGCCCGGCCACCTGAGCCAGCAGATCGCACCAGGCCGCCAGATGCCCCGCCGTGTCCGGCACCCCGCCCAGCCCCTCCCGCGGCGTCCACGAGGCCCGGATCTCGATCTGCGAGGCGGCCGGGCGCGCGGCCAGCCCGCCGAAGTAGTGGGAGCTGGCCCGGGTGACGGTGCCGCTCGGCTCGCCGTAGGTCAGTCCGCGCGCCTGGAGCGCCCCGGTCAGCCACGACCAGCACACGTCCGGCAGCAGCGGATCGGCCGCCATCTCCGGCTCCAGCTCCGCGCGCACCAGCGTCACCAGCCGGAACGTGCCCTGCCAGGCGTCGTGCCCGGCCGGGTCGTGCAGCAGCACCAGCCGGCCGTCGGCGAGGTCCTGGTCGCCGTCGACGACCGCCGCCTCCAGCGCGTACGCGAACGGCGCGAGCCGCTGCGGGGCCCTCGTCGGCTCGACCTCGACCTGCGGGCGCAGCCGCGCCGACCGCAGCGCGTCGACGGCGGCCCGGAAGACCGGCGGAGCCGCCTCGCCCGTATGCAGATCCTTCTCCTTCGGGTCGTCCATTCCGCCAGCGCCGTCCGACAGTCGTCCCTGAGCCGCAGCCATGCGGGGAAGATTAAGCGGAACGGGCGCCCGGCGCAGGGAGAGACACCCCGCCGGACGCACCGGCGTCCCCGGGGCCCGGCCGGGCCGGTTCGCACGCCGTGCGAAACTTGCCCCGTGAGTGCCAACCAGACGCAGCCTTCCGCGACGTACGACTCCGCCTTCCTCAGGGCGTGCAGGCGCGAACCCGTGCCGCACACGCCCGTGTGGTTCATGCGGCAGGCCGGGCGCTCGCTGCCCGAGTACCGCAAGGTCCGCGAGGGCATCCCCATGCTGGAGTCCTGCATGCGGCCCGAGCTGGTCACCGAGATCACCCTCCAGCCGGTGCGCCGGCACGGCGTGGACGCGGCGATCTACTTCAGCGACATCGTCGTCCCGCTCAAGGCCATCGGCATCGACCTCGACATCAAGCCCGGCGTCGGCCCGGTCGTCGAGCGCCCGATCCGCACCCGCGCGGACCTCGCGCAGCTGCGCGACCTCACCCCCGAGGACGTCTCCTACGTCACCGAGGCCATCGGGATGCTCACCCGCGAGCTGGGCGCCACCCCGCTGATCGGCTTCGCCGGCGCCCCGTTCACCCTCGCCAGCTACCTCGTCGAGGGCGGCCCCTCGCGGACGTACGAGAACGCCAAGGCGATGATGTACGGCGACCCCGAGCTGTGGGCCGACCTGCTCGACCGCCTCGCGGACATCACGGCCGCGTTCCTGAAGGTGCAGATCGAGGCGGGCGCCTCGGCGGTCCAGCTGTTCGACTCCTGGGCCGGCGCCCTCGCCCCCGTCGACTACCGGCGCTCCGTCCTGCCCGCCTCGGCGAAGGTCTTCCGGGCCGTCGAGGACTACGGCGTCCCGCGCATCCACTTCGGCGTCGGCACCGGCGAGCTGCTGGGCCTCATGGGCGAGGCCGGCGCGGACGTCGTCGGCGTCGACTGGCGCGTCCCGCTCGACGAGGCCGCCCGCCGGGTCGGCCCCGGCAAGGCGCTCCAGGGCAACCTCGACCCGACCGTCCTGTTCGCCTCCACCGAGGCCGTGGAGGCCAAGACCCGCGAGGTGCTGGACACGGCGGCCGGCCTCGAGGGCCACGTCTTCAACCTCGGGCACGGCGTCATGCCGTCCACCGACCCGGACGCGCTGACCCGCCTCGTGGACTACGTCCACACCCGCACCGCCCGCTGACCAGACGGCTCACCAGGTGTGCCGGGGCCGTGCCTGCCTGCCGAAGAGCAGGCCGCGCGGCTCCGGCGGCGGTGGCGTGCCCGGCCTGAGCGGCCAGGCCAGCAGCATCCCGGCGAGGAAGCCGGCGATGTGTGCCGCGTACGCCACGGTGCCGGCGTCCGAGACGCCCTCGCCGGACGAGTACACCGCCTGGAGCCCGAACCAGAAGCCCAGCACGAGCCAGGCCGGCAGCCTGAGCGGCAGGAAGATCAGGAACGGCACGAGGACCCACACCCGGGCCTTCGGATACAGCACCAGATAGGCGCCGAGCACCCCGGCGATCGCCCCGGACGCGCCGATCAGCGGTTCGCCCGAGTCGGCGTTCAGGAGCGCGAAGCCGTACGTCGCCGCGTAGCCGCACACCAGGTAGAACAGCGCGAAGCGGACATGGCCCATGCGGTCCTCGATGTTGTTGCCGAAGATCAGCAGGAACAGCATGTTGCCGAGCAGATGCAGCCAGCCGCCGTGCAGGAACATCGCGCTCAGCACGCTCAGCTCCGGCGACTTGTCGTAGTCCGGCGGCGCCACCACGCAGCCCGGCCCCTCCGGGCCCACCGCCGCCTCGCCGGTCGGCACAAGCCGCGGCATCCGATGGTGGACCAGCTCCTGCGGCACCGCCGCGTACTGGTCCAGGAACGCGTGCAGATGGCACTGCTGGGCCAGGGCGGTGTCCCCGGCCACGGAACCGGCCAGGCCGGGCATGAACAGGAACGCCAGCACGTTGGCGGCGATCAGCGCGTACGTCACCCAGGGCGTGCGGCGCGCCGGGTTCACGTCATGGACGGGGATGACCACAAGGGAGTAGTGCCCGGGATGCGCGCGGCGAATACGCCTGAACGGCGCGGTTCAGGCGTACGTATGTTCCGGCGACCGTCTCTGCCGCGACGACGTGAGGAACAGGCGATGAGCGACCGTGTGACCCCTCCGATGCACGCCCTGCCCGACGGCGAGGCGGAACTCGCCCTCGTCATCCGGCTCCCCTGGGAGGACGTGGCCCGGCTGGGACAGGAGGCCGGGCGGCTGGCCGCGCAGATGCAGCGGCCGGTGACGCTGGACGAGGCGGTGAGCCATCGGTTGCGCTCCGCGCGGGTGCCTGCGGCGGCGCATGCCAGGCCGGAGCAGGCGGCCTCGGTGGCTTCCTTGCCGAGGGTGAGCGGGTCGGCGTAGGGGTTCTGCGGGGTGCGGGTTGTCGGTGCCCGTTCCGAAAGGGGCGCGGGGAACTGCGCGACCAGCCACCCACGACCCGCACCCGGCGACGAAACCGCACCCCCTACGGCGCTTCCCGCACCGCCGCCGCGGCCTTGCGCGCGGCGACCTGCACCGGGTCCCACACGGGGGAGAACGGCGGCGCGTACCCCAGGTCCAGGTGGGCCACCTGCTCCACGGTCAACCCAGCGGTCAGCGCCACCGCGGCGATGTCGACGCGCTTGCCCGCGCCCTCCCGGCCGACGATCTGGACGCCGAGGAGGCGGCCGGTGCGGCGTTCGGCGAGCATCTTCACGGTCATGGGGGAGGCGCCGGGGTAGTAGCCCGCGCGGCTGGTGGACTCGATGGTGACCGCGACGTACTGCAGGCCCGCGCGGCGGGCGTCCTTCTCGCGCAGACCGGTGCGGGCGATCTCCAGGTCGCAGACCTTGCTGACCGCGGTGCCGACGACACCGGGGAACGTGGCGTACCCGCCGCCGATGTTGGTGCCGATGACCTGGCCGTGCTTGTTGGCGTGGGTGCCGAGCGCGATGTGCCGCTCCCGGCCGGAGACCAGGTCCAGCACCTCCACGCAGTCGCCGCCGGCCCAGATGTTCTCGTGGCCGCGCACCCGCATCGCGAGGTCGGTCAGCAGACCGCCGTGCGCGCCGAGGGGCAGGCCCGCCGCGCGGGCGAGGCTGGTCTCCGGTCGTACCCCGATCCCGAGGACCACCACGTCCGCCGGATACTCGGCGTCCTCGGTCGCCACCGCGCGGACCCGGCCGTCCTCCCCGGTGAGCACCTTCGTCACCTCGGCGTCGTCCACCATGGTGACGCCCATGCCCGTCATCGCCTCGTGCACCAGCCGGCCCATGTCGGGGTCGAGCGTGGACATCGGCTCGCTGCCCCGGTTGACGACGGTCACCTCGTAGCCGCGGCGGAGCAGCGCCTCGGCCATCTCCACGCCGATGTACCCCGCCCCGACGACCACCGCGCGGCGGCCCCGCGTGCCCGTGAGGGTGTCCAGCAGGGCCTGCCCGTCGTCGAGGGTCTGCACCCCGTGCACCCCGGGCGCGTCCATGCCGGGCATGTCCGGCCGGACGGGCCGCGCCCCGGTGGCGATCACGAGATGGTCGTACGGCGTCCAGGACTCGGCCCCGGACCCGAGGTCCCGCGCGCGGACCCGCCGCCCGTCCACGTCGATCTCCGTGACCTCGGTGCGCAGGCGCAGGTCGATGCCGCGCGCCCGGTGCTCCTCGGGCGTGCGGGCGATCAGCTCGTCGCGTCCGGCGACGTCGCCGCCCACCCAGTACGGGATGCCGCACGCCGAGTACGAGGTGAAGTGGCCCCGCTCGAACGCGACGATCTCCAGCTCCTCGGGGCCCTTGAGACGGCGGGCCTGGGACGCCGCGGACATCCCCGCGGCGTCCCCGCCGATCACCACCAGACGCTGCCGGGCACCCCTCGAACGGCTCATGTTCATGCGAACACGCTACGGGGGCCCGGCATTTCAGTCGCGGTCGCCCGCCGCCCCACCGGTGGCCCCGCCGCTCTGCCCGCCGCTCTCCGGAAGCGGGCCGAGCGCCGTCATCCCCGTCCCGTCCGGCTCCGCCGCGCGGCGCGCCCGCCGGGGCCGCACCAGCCGCAGCCACGCCAGCAGGAGCAGCGCCGCCAGCGCGGCGAACGGCAGCACCGCGGCGAACGCCACGACGATCCAGCGCAGCGTCCCCACGAACGCCTCCCAGCCGCCCCCGAGCGCGTCCCCGATACCCGGGTCGTCGTCCCCGGCGTCCCGCGCCGCCGGCGACTCGGTCAGCGACACGGTGATGGTCGCCAGGCTCGTCCGGTCCTTCAGCGACGCCTGCCGGGCGAGCAGCGACTCCAAGTCCGCCTGGCGGCTGCTCAGTTCGCCCTCCAGCGTCACCACGTCGCTGAGCTTCGTCGCCTCCTCCATCAGCGCCCGGATCCGCTCCACACTGGCCCGCTGGGTGCGGATGCGGCTCTCCACGTCGACGACCTGCTCGGTGACGTCCTGCGCCTTCGCGGTGCGCTCCAGGAGCCGGCCCGTGCCCTCCAGGTCCTCCAGCACCTCCTCGTACCGGTCGACCGGCACCCGCAGCACCAGCTCGGTGTACTCCTCCTCGTCGTCCCGGTGCGTGGTCTCCTGGCCGACATGGCCGCCCGCGCCCTCGGCGACCGCGCGCGTCTCGGCGAGCGCCCGGGGCACGTCCTCGACCCGCACGGTCAGGGAGGCGGTGCGGATGACGTGGCTCGCGGCGGGCTTGGGCGCCTTGTCCCGGGCGGCCTGGGAGCCGCTGCCGGAGGAGCCCTCCGCGTACCCCGCCCCGGCGTCGGCGGCCTTGGCCCCCTTGTCGCCGCCGGACGCGGTCGCGTCGCCCCCGCCGCTGCATCCGGTGGCCGCGAGGGCGGTGGCCAGCAGCAGCCCGGCGAGGAACCGGACGGGTCGTCGTGCGGAGTGTCGTGTGCGCATGCGGGTGTACCCCCCGGGGTTCGGTGCGACGGACGTTCCTGTGACGCACGGACGGCGGCGAACGTTTGGCCGGCCCGGCCTCGAACCGGTCACGGTCGGGCCTCGGCCGGGACACGGCCCGTCGGCTCCGCTGTCAGTGGCGTCTGAGAAGGTGGAGGGCATGAGCGGAGTACGGAGCGACGGCGGACGGGTCGTCGTCATCGGAGCGGGGATCGCCGGGCTGACCGCCGCCCACCGGCTGTTGGAGCGCGGGGCGCGGGTGACCGTGCTGGAGGCGTCCGACCGGGTCGGCGGCAAGCTGCTGCCCGGCGAGATCGCGGGCGTGCGGGTCGACCTCGGCGCCGAGTCCCTGCTGGCCCGCCGCCCCGAGGCGATCGGCCTCGCCCGCGAGGTGGGCCTCGCCGACCGGCTCCAGCCGCCCGCCACCACCACCGCCGCGCTGTGGACCCGCGGCGCCCTGCGCCCCATGCCCAAGGGCCACGTCATGGGCGTCCCCGGCACCGCCGAAGCCCTCTCCGGCGTGCTCTCCGAGGAGGGCCTGCGCCGCATCGAGCGGGACGCCGAACTGCCCCGCACCGAGGTCGGCGACGACATCGCGGTCGGTGAGTACGTCGCGGCCAGGCTGGGCCGCGAGGTCGTCGACCGCCTGGTCGAACCCCTGCTCGGCGGGGTCTACGCGGGCGACGCCTACCGCCTCTCCCTGCGCTCCGCCGTCCCCCAGCTCTTCGAGGCCGCCCGCACCCACACCTCGCTCACCGAGGCGGTGCGCGAGATCCAGGCCAAGGCGGCGGCCAACCCGCGCACCGGTCCCGTCTTCATGGGCCTTCAGGGCGGCGTCGGCACCCTGCCCCTCGCGGTCGCCGACGCGGTGCGCTCCCGCGGCGGCGAGATCCTGACCCGGACACCGGTGACCGAGCTGCGCCGGGAGACCGACGCCGGCTGGCGGATCACCGCCGGCGACCGCACGCTGCACGCGGACGCCGTGATCGTCGCCGTCCCCGCCCCGGCCGCCGCCCGCCTGCTGCGCGCCGAGGCCCCGGCCGCCGCGGCCGAACTGTCCGCCGTGGAGTACGCGTCGATGGCCCTGATCACCCTCGCCTACCGCCGCGCCGACGTCCGCCTCCCCGAGGGCAGCGGCTTCCTGGTCCCCCCGGTCGACGGCCGCACCATCAAGGCGTCCACGTTCGCCTCCCACAAGTGGGCCTGGATCGCCGAGGAGGACCCGGAGACGGTGGTCCTGCGCACCTCGGTCGGCCGCTACGGCGAGACGGAGATCCTCGGCCGCGACGACGCCGACCTGGTCGCCGTCTCCCGCCACGACCTCGCGGCGGCCACCGGCCTGGATGCCGCCCCGGTCGCCACCCGCGTCACCCGCTGGGACGACGGCCTGCCGCAGTACCCGGTCGGCCACCACGCGCGCGTGGCCCGCATCCGCGAGCACCTCGCCGGGCTTCCCGGCCTCGCCGTGTGCGGCGCGGTCTACGACGGCGTCGGCGTCCCCGCGTGCGTCGCGAGCGCGTACGCCGCGGTGGACCGGCTCGGCGGTGACCTGCGCGCTGTGGAGGAGCTCACCGCCCACCCGGTGCAGAGCCTGCACGGCGGAGCGGGAGAATGAGGGACATGAGTGACGACGCCACCACCACCGGCCGGATCCCGAACAAGGGCAAGCTGGCCAAGGACCTCAACGAGGTCATCCGCTACACCCTGTGGTCCGTGTTCAAGCTGAAGGACGTCCTCCCCGAGGACCGCGCGGGCTACGCCGAAGAGGTCCAGGAGCTGTTCGACCAGCTCGCCGCGAAGGACGTGACGATCCGCGGCACCTACGACGTCTCGGGTCTGCGCGCCGACGCCGACCTGATGATCTGGTGGCACGCCGAGACCAGCGATCAGCTCCAGGAGGCGTACAACCTCTTCCGCCGCACGAAGCTGGGCCGCTCCCTGGAGCCGGTGTGGTCCAACATGGCGCTGCACCGTCCCGCCGAGTTCAACCGCTCGCACATCCCGGCGTTCCTCGCCGACGAGACGCCCCGCGACTACGTCAGCGTCTACCCGTTCGTGCGCTCCTACGACTGGTACCTCCTGCCGGAGGAGGACCGCCGCCGGATGCTCGCCGACCACGGGAAGATGGCCCGCGGCTATCCCGACGTGCGCGCCAACACCGTCGCCTCGTTCTCCCTCGGTGACTACGAGTGGATCCTCGCCTTCGAGGCCGACGAGCTGTACCGCATCGTCGACCTCATGCGCCACCTGCGCGGCTCGGAGGCCCGCCTCCACGTCCGCGAGGAGGTCCCGTTCTTCACGGGCCGCAGGAAGTCGGTCGCCGACCTCGTGGCCGGGCTGGCCTAGCGAACCGTTCGACGCGGGCTCCCCGTTCCCGGCGAGGGGCGCGGGGCCGCGTCGACGTGCGGCTTGGCCGCGTGGGCGCGACCGGCCCCGTACGACCGGTGGACGGCCTCAGCGAGCAGCCCGGGGCTTCGGCTCCGGATGCGGCGCGCACGCGGCGCGCCGCACCGGCAGCCGTCCCTCCAGCAGATACGCCTCGACATAGCCGTTGACGCACGCGTTCGGCCCACCGGCGATCCCGTGCGTCCCCGCGTCCCGCTCGGTGACCAGCACCGATCCCGACAGCCGCCGGTGCAGCTCCAACGCCCCCTCATAGGGCGCCGCCGCGTCCCGCTCCGCAGCCAGGATCAGCGTCGGCGGCAACTCACCGGGCCCGGTGCGCACGTCCAGCGGCTGCTGACGCGGCGCCTGCCAGTACGCGCACGGCAGGTTCATCCACACGTTGTCCCACGTCTCGAACGGTGCGACCCGCGCCAGCCGGCTGTTGTCCCGGTCCCACACCTCCCACTCCGTCGGCCAGGGCGCGTCGTTGCACTCCACGGCCGTGTAGACCGCGCTCGCGTTCTCCGCCTCGACCGCCGCCTCCCGGTGCGGCGCGGCCAGATCGATCAGCGGCTGCGGGTCGCCCTTCAGATACGCCGACAGCGCGTGCGCCCGCGTCGGCCAGTAGTCGTCGTAGTACCCGGCCTGGAGGAACAGGTTCTGCAACTGCCCCGGACCGACCTTCCCGCCGGCCGGCTCCGCGGCGAGCCGCGCCCGCGCCCAGTCGTAGCTGCGCTGCACGGCCTCCTCGGTCTCGCCCAGCCCGTACACGCCGTGGTGGCGGGCGATCCACTCCTTCACATCCGTCCAGCGCCCCTCGAACGCCGCCGACTGGGCGAGGTTGTTGTGGTACCAGATCCGCGCCGGGTCCGGGTTCACCGCCGAGTCGAACACCATCCGCCGGACGTGCGAGGGGAACAGCGTGGCGTACAGCGCGCCGAAGTAGGTGCCGTACGAGGAGCCGAGGAACGTCAGCTTCTCCTCGCCGAGCGCCGCGCGCAGCACGTCCAGGTCGCGGGCGTTGTTGAGGGAGTGGTAGTGGCGCAGCGCGTCCCCGGACCGCTCGGCGCAGCCGCGCGCGTAGGTCTTCGCCTGCGCGATGCGCTCCCGCTTGTACGACTCCGAGGGATGGGTCGGTGCCTGGGTGGGGCCCTTGAAGACCTCCTTCGGGTCCCGGCAGGACAGCGGGGCGGAGCGGCCGACGCCGCGCGGGGCGTAGCCGACCAGGTCGTATGCGGCGCCGATCCGCTTCCACTCGGGGAGCATGCCGACCAGCGGGAAGTGGAAGCCGGAGGCGCCGGGGCCGCCGGGGTTGAAGACCAGGGCGCCCTGCCGGGGCACCTTGCGCTTGCTGTTGTTCGGGTCGCGCTGGGTGGCCCGGACCCGGCTGACGGCGAGTTCGATCTGCCGGCCGCCCGGCCGCGCGTAGTCGAGCGGGACGCGTACGGTGCCGCATTCCATCCGGCCCGGCAGGTCCTGGCCGTCGTCGGCGCACGGGCCGAACTCGACGCCCTGGGCCGCCGCCCGGGCGACGGCCACCGCGGTGCCGTTCGCCTCCGGGGGCGCCGGCGTGCCGGGTGCGCTGCCGGCGGGGGCGGCGGCGAGGGTGGTCAGCAGCAGGGACCCCGCGGCCGTGTAGAGGGCGGCAGCTCTCATCGCGTACTCCCTTTCGGTGCGCGGCAGCGACAAAAGGGATGTTTCGTTCGGGGGTCGGCGAAGGCAAGCACCGGCGGGCCGGTGTCGGCGTCCGTGCTTCCACGCGCCCCCCGAACAGGTCTGCCGGGGGTTTGCGCCGGCTCGGGGAACGGGCGGTCAGCCGAGGGCGGGTCGGTCGGACCAGGACGGTCCGCGCCGGGCGAACGCCGCCCGTAGGTCCGGTTCGCCGACCGCGCGGATGCCGTGGACGGCGACCGAGGTGAGGTACGCGCGGTCTTCGGCGTGGCCGGGGGAGTCGCCGGAGCCGGTGGAGCCGCCGGGGTGCCGGGGCAGTGCGGCCAGCAGGCGCTGCCCGGCCGGGGAGGCCCATCGCGAGTACGGGTGCGCCTCGATGCGCGCCAGGATCAGGCAGCTCAGGGAGAGGGTGAGCGGCAGCGCGAACCAGAAGGCGATCAGCGGGCGCGCCAACCCCGGTTCACCGGGCAGCAGCAGCGCGGTCACGCCCAGCACGACCACGGCGACGGCGGCGGCGCGCACCCGCTGGACGCCCGCCGCGACCGACGTCCGGGCCCCGGCCGGCACGGCCAGACCCGCGCGGACCAGCCGGTCGGCGAGCCCGCGCACCGCGTCGGTGGCGGCAGCGGCGGCCCGTATCGGAGCGATGGGGGACTGCCCCTCCGGGCCGATCGCCCCTATCACCCAGCGCTCGATCTCGTCCCGCCCGCGCGGGTCGACGACGGTCGCCCAGCCGGTGTGCGCGAGCAGCAGCCGGCGCTGACGGGCCATCGAGACCAGGGTGAGATCGGCGACCCGGGCCGGACCGCCGGACAGGAACGCGGCCTCGTAGAGCGTCAGATCGTGCGTCCCGGTCACGTCGGCCGCCCCGGTCGTGCGCGCGGCGGCCAGACACAGCGAGGTGCACGCCGCGCCGGCGGCGGCCCAGGCGAGCAGCAGGAGCAGGACCCAGAACATGCGGTGTTTCTATGTCAGCGGTCCGATGAACGCCATGCCCCGTTCACTATCCGGACGGAGCGTTGTCGGCATGTGACGTTCCGTTTCGCGTGCGCCCCCGGCGGGGGCCGGCACATCATCGTCAGGTCTACGCCAACTTCCGTAAAAAGGCCGGGTGTCGGGCGTCCGACTACGGCGACGGGGAGCCGTTGCCGGTCAGCACCGCAGCAGCACCCGGCGGGCGCCGCGGGTGAGCCGTACCGCCGGACGCGCCGAGTACGGCACCGGGCCGGACCGCTCGCGCCACCACGCCCGCACCTCGCGCCGTACCCGCGCCTCCAGCCGGCCGGAGCGCAGCAGGTGCTCGGCGAAGTCCAGGGCGTCACGCCGGTAGCCGCCGGCCATCGGGCGGCTGTGGGCGTAGGCGAGGAACTCTGTCCGGTACGTGTCCCCCAGGAGTGCCGGCAGCTCCGGCGCCACCTTCCCCACGACGCCCGCCCGCTTCCCGGCGAGCGCCCGCGCCTGCACGCCCAGCCGCACCCGGTCGAACCCCTCCGGGGCCGGTGTCCCGGCGACGAGCGCGGAGAGGAGGGCGGTCTGGGCGAGAGCGAGGCGTTCCCGGGCGGACGCGGAGGTCTCGGCAGAGGCGGGTGAGTCGGTCGCGGGGACTGCGGCAGAGGCGGTCGAGGCCGGTGCCGGAGCGGCCGTCGCTCGCGCCCGCCCCTCCGCCAGCGCCTCCCGGATCGCCCTCAGTTCCCCCTCCAGCTCCGCCGGCTCCGGGAAGTTCTCGTCCCGCTCCAGCAGCACGCCCGGAGGTGACACCCGGGAGGCGAGGTCGGTCAGGATGTCGAGGACCGGGCGCGGGACGGGGTGGGCGTGGCTGTCGTGCCAGACCCCGTCGCGCTCGAAGCCGCCCGCGACATGGACGTACGCGATGGCTTCCAGGGGCAGTTCGGCGAGCGCCTTGGCGGGGTCCTCGCCGCGGTTGACGTGGTTGGTGTGCAGGTTCGCCACGTCGATCAGCAGACGGACGCCGGTACGGTCCGCCAGCTCGTACAGGAACTGACCCTCGGTCATCTCCTCGCCGGGCCAGGAGATCAGCGCGGCGATGTTCTCCACCGCCAGCGGCACCGGCAGCGCGTCCTGCGCGATCCGTACGTTCTCGCACAGCACGTCCAGCGCGTCCCGGGTGCGCGGCACCGGCAGCAGATGCCCCGCCTCCAGCCATGGCGACGCGGTGAGCGGGCCGCCCGCGCGGACGAACGCGATGTGCTCGGTGACCAGTGGCGCGCCCAGTGCCTCGGCCCGCTCGGCCAGCGCCGTGAGCCGGTCCGGGTCCGGACGGTCCGCGCCGCCGAGGCCGAGGGAGACGCCGTGCGGTACGACGGTCACCCCGCGCTCCCGCAGCCGCCGCAGCGAGTCGGGCAGATGGCCGAGGCAGACGTTCTCGGCGACGACCTCCACCCAGTCGATGCCCGGCATCGCCTCCACGGCGTCCGCGATCTCCGGCCGCCATCCGATTCCCGTTCCCAGTCGCCGCATGGTCCCCCCACTTCCACGTTCTCCAGCAGGCGTGAGGGGGGTATGGCCCCGGCCCCGGGCCTCGAACCCTCGCGCAGGCACCTTCAGAGCAACATTTGAGGTTCGGTGCGAGCGGCTGCGAGGCCCGGTCCGGCGGCCGGTGGTCACACCCTGCGGTAGCGGGCCAGCGCGATCGAGAACAGGCCGAAGACGGCCAGACCGAGCGCCACCAGGCCGAGCAGCCAGGGCCCCGCCGGGGTGTCGGTGAGGGCGCGCAGAGTGCCGTCCACGCCCTTGGCCTTCTGGGGGTCGTAGTCCACCGCGGCGATCAGTACGAAGACGCCGGCCGCCGCGTAGACGAGGCCGCGCGCCACTCCGCCGGTGACCCCGAGGACGTCCACGACGTGCCGGACCCGCCGGGACATCTGGGCCTTCTTGAGGTGCTTGTGGAACGTACGCCGGGCCGCGCGCACGCCGATCCCGATGCCGACGCCCAGGACGACCAGGCCCACGAGGCCCACGAGCCAGCGGCCGAGGGGGAGTTCGAGGGCCCGCGCGGTCAGGTCCCGGGACTTCGCGTCGCTTCCCTCACTGTTCTTCGAGGAGGTCACGAACGTCAGCACGGAGAACGCCACGAAACCGTAGAAGACACAGCGCCCGGCGTTCAGGGCACGCTTGGACGCCTTGCGGCCGTCCGGGCCGGACGCCCCGAAGACGGCCTCGGACAACCGCCACAGGGCCATGCCGAGCAGACCGGCGCCGATGGCCCACACCAGCGCCTCACCGAACGGCTGCCGGGCCAGCTCCTGTACGGCTCCGCTGCTGTCCGCCTCCCTGGAACCGCCGCCGTCGGCGATGCGCAGCGCCAGCACCCCGATCAGCAGATAGATGGTGCCGCGCGCCACCAGACCCCAGCGGGCCGCGGTGTCGACGACGGAACCGTTCGCCGCCCGGCGGGCCCCGGCGGCTCCCGCGCCGCGTGATGCGCGGAGGCGGGCCCTCAGGCCCCCTCGTGTCACGGACGATCCCGTCGCCATGGCCGCTGCCCTCCCGTCGTCGACCCGCCCCGGCGGTGTTCGATTACCGGCAGGAGCCCGGATGCCCCCGCCGGGGCGGGATATGCGCCCGCCGCCGCCCGCACGCGTGGGTTCGCGGTGCGGACGGGGTGTGAGGCGGCGGTCACCGACGGCGCAGCCTGCCGAGGAACGTGCGGGCCCGTGCGCGGGTGCGGGGATCCGACGCGGCGCGGCGCGCCGACGCGATGGTCCGCCGGCCCTGGGGGGTGCGGCTGTAGCGCTTGATCCGGTCGAGTATGCCGGGCATGACAACCTCCGTTGAGTCGTGACTCGTGACTCGTGACTCGTGAGTCGTGTCTGCGTCGTGAGTCGTGTCGTGCGTCGTGAGTGTGGTGCGGCAAGAAGCGCTCGGCTCCTCTCCGCCCGTCTACCCGCGTGACGCGGTCGAACGCAGAGCCGCCCGTGCCGGCCGGCCGAGTTTGCCGGCGGCGGATGCGGTAACGCGCACTCCATGGCCAACTCACAGGAGCAGGAAGGCAAGACGGGACGCGCCGCCCGTACGACGAAGACGGCCGCGTCCAAGGCATCCGAGAAGACGTCGTCGTCGACGGCGGCGGGCGCGAAGGCCGCGACGAAGGCGGGGGAGAAGGCCGCGTCGTCGGGAGCCACCGCCGCGCGGGCCGCCCGGTCGGCGTCCGCCGGGGCATCCCGGGCGGTGACGTCCGCGGGCACCGCGCTCGCGGGCACCCGGGACACCGTGGTGTCGGCCGCGGGCCAGGTCGCCTCGGCCGCCACCACCGCGTGGACGGTCGTCAAGAACCGCCGGCTCATCGCGGCCGGAACCGCGACGGGCGTGACGGCCCTGGCCACGGCGTCCTTCGTGGCCGGCCGCCTCGTCGAGCGCAGCGGCCAAGGCCCGATCACCCGCATGACCGGGGGCCGCATCTGACCGCCCGAACGCCGCGCCCCCCACGTCCCCTGCCGGGCTGCCGGCAGACCCACCGACCGATCCCTCACCCCACGGCACGGCACTTACGGCCCCGCTCGTGAGCGATCCGGGCGGGGGCGCCGGGGTGCTCCCTGGCGAGGCCGGGCGAGTCGGCCCCGGCTAAGGGGGGCACGGCCTCCCACCTCTGTCCGGGGCCCCACCCTTGTCCGGGGCCCGCCCTGCCCGGGGGCCCGCCCCTGTCCGGGGCCCGCCCTGTCCGGGGGCCCGCCCCTGTCCGGGGCCCGCCCTGTCCGGGGGCCCGCCCCTGTCCGGGGCCCGCCCTGTCCGGGCTCAGGTCTGGCGTCGGCGCAGGGCCGGGTGGTCCGCGACCACCGTGCAGGAGCCGGGGGCGACTTCGGTGTAACCGGCGTCGCGGACCACGGGAAGCCCGCTCGTCGTGAGGTCGCGCCAGTACGCCGGGTCGGCGGTGCGCACGGCGAGGGGGAAACCGGCCTCGCGCCAGGCCGTGCGGTCCTCGTCGCCCAGCTCCCACCAGGCGAGCTGGGCGCCGTGCCCGGCCTGGGCCATGGCCTTGCCGGCCGACATCCCCACCTCGGGGTTCAGCCACAGCACGGGCGTTCCCCGGTCGGCGGCGACCGGCGGCTCCGGGTCGTCGAGTTCGGTACCGGACACCTGGAGCTTGGCCAGCTCCTTCGGCCAGCCGTCCAGCGGCACCGGCGGGAACACCCGCACCTCCGCCGTCTTCCCGGTGACCGTGATCCCGGGCAGCGCCGCCGCCTTGCGCCACTCGGCGCCGCGCGCCCGCCGGACCACCTTGCGGATCCGCGCGTCCTGCCAGTCCCGCACGGCCTGCGCCCATTCCCCGTCACCGACCGACCGCTCGTCGCTGAGCATCACCAGCACCGCGCGGGCCGCCGTCTCGAGGGCGTCGGTGCGGGCCGGGGGCGCGGCGCGCTCGATGCGGACGACGAGGGGCAGTACGAACTGCGGCGCTGCGTCGCGGGGCGAGCGGGCGAAGCGGAAGGGCGAGTCGCCGGGCACGGGGGAGTCGGGAACGGAGGCGTCGTGTGTCACGTTCTTCAGTCTGCCAGGCGGAAGATCGGGGGACAGGGGGGCCGTATGAGGCGGGAGCTGCGGCTGGAGGGGGTGGGCCGCCGCTATGGTCCGCGCGGCTCCTGGGTGCTGCGCGGCGTCGACCTGTCGGTGCCGCCCGGTGCCCTGATCCGCGTGGAGGGCGCCAACGGCACCGGGAAGTCGACGCTGCTCCGCCTCCTCGCGGGCCTGGACGCGCCCACCGAGGGCCGGATCACCGGCCGCCCCCGCACCGCCTACGTCCCCGAGCGTTTCCCCCCGGCCCTCCCCTTCACCCCCGTCGCCTACCTGCGCCACCTCGGTGCCGTGCACGGCCTCTCCCGCGCGGCGGCCGACCGTGCCGCCGGCGTCTGGCTGGAGCGCTTCGGCGCCGGGGCGTACGCCCACGTGCCCCTGCGGGAGCTGTCGAAGGGCAGCAGCCAGAAGGTGGCCGTCGCCCAGGCCCTGCTCGCCGACCCCGAGCTGCTGGTGCTGGACGAGGCCTGGACCGGCCTGGACGCCGCCGCACGGGAGGAACTGGAACGCGCCGTCGCCGAGCGGACCGCCGCCGGGGGCGCGGTCGTCTTCGTCGACCACGACCCGCGGCGGCTCGCCGGTGCGACCGACGCCGTGTACGTGGTCCGCGATGGTGCCCTGCACCGCCGTCGTACGGACGACACCGCGGCGTCCCTGCCCACCGGCCCGCAGGTCGTCGTCGAGGCGCAGGGCCCACCGGGCGCGCCTCTGCCCGCCGAGGCCGGGCGGATCGTCACCGCCGCCGGGACCGGCGGCGGCACCCAGGTGCTCACCGCCCCCGCCACCCACTCGGACGTGCTGCTCCGCGTCCTCCTGACCGCGTCCCCGCCCTGGCACATCGTCTCCGTGCGCGCCCCCGTCCCTCCCGTCGCGCCCGTCACCCCCGCCGACCCGGAAAGCCCTCGATGACCGGCCTGACCACCCTGACCGGCCTGCCCGCCCTGCTCCGCTACCAGGCCGCGCTGCTCGCGCGGTCACAGCGCTGGCTGCCGCCGTTCATCCTCTACGCCGTCTTCCTGGCCGTGAGTGTCCAGGGCGGGCAACCGGTGCTCGACTCCCTCGGGTACGCGGCCGCCGCCCTGCTCCCCGTGGCCGCCTGGCTCACCCGGATCTGCGCCGAGGGGGAACCCGCCGCCGCGCGCGCCTGCGCCGCCGCGGCGGCCGGACCGGCGCGGGCGCACCTCGCCTCGCTGCTGGTGGCGTTCGGGGCCGCGACCGCACTGGGCGCCACCGCCACCCTCGTGGTGACGCTGATCAGCGATCCGGCGAGTGCCGACGGGCAGATCCGGGTGCCCCGGCTCCCGGCCGGCACGGCCGGTCTGCTCGCCACGCTGGCCTGCGCCCTGCTCGGCACCGCCGTCGGCGCGCTCACCAGCCGCCCGGTGCTGCGCTCGACCGGCCGGGCGGTGCCCGCGCTGCTGCTCGCCGCGCTGCTGGCGCTGGTGGTGACCGGCTCCCCGGCGAACGCGGCGGTCAGCGGCCTGGTCACCGGATCGCGCTCGGGCACGGTCCCCACGCCACTGCTGCCGCTCGTCGGCGCGGCGCTGCTCGCGGTGGGCGCGACCACCGTCGCGAGCGCGCTGGCCTCCCGAAGACCGGCCTGAGCCGAAGAACGGCCCGAGCCGAAGAACGGCCCGAGCCGAAGAACGGCCCGAGCCGGAGATCAGCCCCAGCCGGAGATCAGCCCCAGCCGGAGATCAGCCCCTGGCCGGAAATCAGCCCGAGCACGCGGTGCGCTGGGCCTCCTGCCACTCGCAGACCGGGCAGAGCGTGATCCCCTTGTACGACTCGGGGTACTCCGTCGGCTCCCGGCACAGCACGCACTCCGCGTACGGCGGCCCGTCCGCCCTGGGCGGCCTGGTCGCGTCGATCAGGCAGTAGTCGTTGACCTCGGCCTCGCTCATACCTCCAGCGTAGGCCGGTCAGCGCGGTGCGGACCCGATCAGTTGCGACACCTTCACGAAGCGGTAGCCCTGGCGGCGCAGCTCGGGCACGATCGTGCGGATCGCGGCCTCGGTCGTCGGGGCGGCGCTGCGCGTGCAGTGCAGGACCACCACCGAGCCGGGCCGCACCCCGTCCAGCACCTGCCGGGCCACCGCGTCGGCGTCCGTCGAGAACGCGTCACCGCTCACCACGTCCCACTGCACGGCCGTCACCCCGGTGCCGCTCAGCGCGCGCAGGGCCCGACGGTCGTAGCAGCCGCCGGGGAAGCGGAAGTACGGCTTCGCGTCCGGCACGCCCGCCGCGCGGAAGGCGGCGTACGCCCGCTCCACGTCCGCTCGCATCCGGTCCTCGGTGACGGTCGGCAGGCCGTAGCAGTCCTCGGTGAACGCGTAGTGGCTGTAGGAGTGGTTGGCGACCTCGAAGAGCGGGTCGCGGCCGATGGAGCGGGCCTGCGCCGGGTACTCCTCGGCCCAGCGGCCCGTCATGAAGACGGTGGCCGGCACCTTCAGCGTCCGCAGCGTGGCGATCAGCCGCGGATGGTCGAACCGCTCGCCCGCCGCCGCCCTCGGCCCCTGGTCGGCGGTCATGTCGGCGTCGAAGGTGAGCGCGACGGTCTTGTCGTCGTCCCTGCGGGCGCCGTGGTGGAACACCGGCGTCAGCCCGCCGGGACCCGGCGCGAGGGTGGGCGGCCGGGACACGGCGGGCGCGGAAGACGCGGGCGGGGCGCCCCGGGAGACGGTGCGGGCGGCCTCGGGGGCGCCGCACGCGGCCAGCGAGGCGAGGGCGGCGCCGAGCGCACAGACGGCGGCGACACGTCGTACGAGGCGTACGGGTCCTACGGGTCGTACTGGAAGGATCATCGTACGAACGTAAGCGGGCGAAGGGGGTGAAACGGGCCCGCGTCGCCGTCGGTGCGCTCGGCGTCCGCCGGAAGTCACCCGGCCGGACGGGCGGGGCCGGACGCTACCGGCGCCAGGGGCCCGTCACCGCGAAGGTCGTGCCGGGCCGGTAGCAGTTGACGTACATCGTCCGGCCGTCGGGGGAGAAGGCGACACCCGCGAACTCGCCCCACTCCGGCTGCTCTTCCGTCCCGATGTTCTGCCGGCCGCGCGCCATCGGGTACACCTCTCCCTTGCGGGTGACGCCGAAGACGTGCTGGCCGCCGTCGCCGTCCTCGCACACCATCAGGCCGCCGCTGGGGGCGAGGCAGATGTTGTCCGGGGACTCACCGGGCAGCTGCACGTCGGTGTCCGGACCGAAGACGATCACCAGGGTGAGGCGGCGCTTGTCCGGGTCGTAGCGCCAGATCTGCCCGAAGTGGTCGGCGGCCGAGCCCTCCCGGCTGCGGGCGTACGACGACACGAAGTAGACGCTGCGCCCGCCCCAGTAGCAGCCCTCCAGCTTCTGCGCGCGGGTGATGCTCTTCCTGCCGTAGTCCTGGAGGCGGACCGGGGTCTGGGCGGCCAGCGGGTCCGGTACGTCCACCCACTCGACGCGGTCGAAGCAGGCGCCGGGCTCCTGGACGGCCGACAGGTCGGGCACGTCCGGGACCCGCATCGCCTGGAGGCGTCCGCCCGCGCGCAGGGCACCGGTGCCGCCGAGCGGCTTGTGCGGCAGGAAGCGGTAGAACAGGCCGAAGGGCTGGACGAAGGCGTCCTCGGTCTCGTAGACGATGCCGTTTCTCGGGTCGACGGCGACCGCCTCGTGCTGGAAGCGGCCCATCGCGGTCAGCGGGACCGCTCCGGTGCGGCGGGGGTCGGCCGGGTCGACCTCGAAGATGAACCCGTGGTCCTTGGCGTAGCCGTTGGTGCCCGCCTTGTCCTCGGTCTCCTCGCAGGTCAGCCAGGTGCCCCAGGGAGTGGGGCCGCCCGAGCAGTTGACGGCGGTGCCGGCGATGGCGACCCGCTCGTCCAGGACGTCGCCCCGGGCGTTCAGGGTGAGGGCCGTACAGCCGCCCTTGCCCGCCGGGTCGTAGGTGAGGCCGTCGACGGTGGGGACGCCGAGGCGGGCCGTCGCGCGGTTCTCGTGGTTGCGGACCAGATGCACCCGGCCGCCGCGGCCGGGCAGGGCGGCCATGCCGTCGTGGTTGGAGGGCACCGGGCCCTCGCCGGAGCGCAGCGGGTCGCCCTCACGGGACAGCACCCGGTAGCAGAAACCTTCCGGCAGATCGAGCAGGCCGTTCGGGTCGGGGACGAGCGGACCGTAGCCGGTGTGGCCCAGTTCCTGGGCGGCGGCCGTGCCCGCGAACAGCTCGGAGACGGCGCCGGTGAACGCGATGCCCACTCCCAGGGCACCGGTGCGGGAGAGGACCTGACGGCGGGTCACAGACATGGAGGAACCTTCCTGCTGGCGGACAGGACAGTTGATCCGCTGTGTCTACCATCTGGTTCGCGTCACGGGAACAACGCGCGTAGCACCTTCACGTGTCGAGGGCGGGCGGAGGCCGGTGCCCGGGTTCCGCGTCGGCGCCCCGTTCCAGGAAGCGCAGCAGCTCCACCGGGATCGGCAGCACCAGGGTGGAGTTCTTCTCCGCCGCCACCGCCATCACCGTCTGGAGCAGTCGCAACTGGAGCGCGGAGGGCGCGTCGGCCATCTGGTGGGCTGCCTCGGCGAGCTTCTTGGAGGCCTGCAGCTCGGCGTCGGCGTTGATGATCCGGGCGCGGCGCTCGCGGTCCGCCTCGGCCTGCCGGGCCATCGACCGCTTCATGGTCTCCGGCAGCGACACGTCCTTGATCTCCACCCGGTCGACCTGGACGCCCCAGCCCACGGCCGGGCTGTCGATCATCAGCTCCAGGCCCTCGTTGAGCTTCTCCCGGTTGGACAGCAGATCGTCGAGCTCGCTCTTGCCGATGATCGAGCGCAGCGAGGTCTGGGCCATCTGGGAGACCGCGAACTTGTAGTCCTCGACCTTGACCAGCGCGCTGGCCGCGTCGATCACCCGGAAGTACACCACGGCGTCCACCCGCACGGTCACGTTGTCCCGGGTGATGCCCTCCTGGGCGGGCACCGGCAGCGTGACGATCTGCATGTTGACCTTGCTGAGGCGGTCGACGATCGGAACGATCATGGTGAAGCCCGGCTGGCGTACGTCGCCCATGAGCCGGCCCAGCCGGAAGACCACCCCGCGCTCGTACTGCTTCACGATCCGCGCCGCCGCCGCGACGTACACCACCCCCGCGGACCCGACCGCCGCGGCCGCGGTCAGCAGCTCCTCCACCATGGCGACCCCCTCACTCAGAGGTCCGAGATGCCCGATGCTGCAACGATATGCCCGGGGATGGGGTGGGGGCCATGAGAGAGGGTGAGGGGGCGGGTGCCGAGACGGCGGAGAAAAAGGGCCCGGCGGTCGGCCGGGGCCTGGGAGGCCCCGGCCGACC
>NZ_JBITZX010000012.1:104029-263465 GCF_044547145.1 Streptomyces sp. NPDC052773
GGGCGCGCCCCCGCCCCCCCCCCCCCCCCCCGCGGGGGGCCCCCCGCGCGCCCCCCCCCCCCCCCCCCCCCCCCCCCCCCGGGTGGGAGTGCGCCGGCGGGTCGGGGGCCCGCCGGGGGAGTGGGTCGCCGGGTCAGGCGGCCATGGTCAGCTTCACCGGTTCGATGCCGGTCGCGCTGTGGCGCTCGGCCCAGTTCTCCAGTGCCGTACGGCAGGCGTGGTCGAGGTGGTGCAGACCCGACAGGTCCAGCTCGACCGGGCGGTCCTGGGGCAGGGACTCCAGGCTGTCGAGGATCTTCGGCAGCCTGAGGAACGTCGCGTTGCCCGACAGATACGCCTGGACGGGGCCGGCGCCCTTGTCGACGACCTCCAGCTTGACGTGTGAGGCCTCCCAGGCGGTCTTGACGACCGACAGGGCGAGGCCGATCAGGACGCCCTCGAACATGTTCACGGTGACGATCGACACCGCGGTCACGACGAGGATCAGCGCCTCACCCTTGTGACCCCGCCACAGCCCCGCGATCTGGCGGAACGGGATCAGCTTCCAGCCCGCGTGCACCAGGATGCCCGCGAGGGTGGGGATCGGGATGAGCGCCAGGGCGGAGGGCAGCGCGGCGGCGAACAGCAGCAGCCACACGCCGTGCAGCACCCGCGACGCCTTGGTCTTCGCACCCGCGCTGACGTTGGCGGAGCTGCGCACGATCACCGCGGTCATCGGCAGCGCGCCGAGCAGACCGCACACCGTGTTGCCGGTGCCCTGGGCGATCATCTCCTTGTCGTACTGGGTGCGCGGACCGTCGTGCAGCCGGTCCACGGCCGCCGCGCTGAACAGGCTCTCCGCCGAGGCGATCAGCGCGAACGCGACGATCGTGCCCCAGATGGCCGGGCTGGCCAGTTCGCCGAAGGCCTCGGACCCGGGCGGCTGGATGACGCCGAGCAGGCCCTCCACCTCGACCGTGGCGACCGGCAGGGAGAAGACGAGCGAGACGACCGTCGCCAGGACCACCGCCGCGAGGGCGCCCGGCACGGACTGCACCTGCTTCGGCAGCTTCTTCCACAGCACGACGACGGCGATGGTGCCCGCGCCGATGGCGAGGGAGGCCAGGGCCTCGGTGCTCCGGAACGCGTCGGCGAACGCTCCGGGCAGGCCGAAAATCTTGCCTATGCCGGTCTCCGGCGCCTTCAGGCCGGCCGCCGCGTAGATCTGGCCGGCGATGATCACCAGGCCGATGCCGCAGAGCATGCCCTCGACGACGGAGACGGAGATCGCCCGGAACCAGCGGCCGATCTTGAGGAAGCCCATGGCGAGCTGGAGCAGGCCGGCGACCAGCACGATGACACCGAGCGTGCCGACCCCGAATTCGCTGACGGCCTCGAAGACGATCACGGTCAGACCGGCGGCCGGCCCCGACACCTGGAGGCTGCTGCCGGGCATGAGCCCGGTCACCAAACCGCCCACGATGCCGGTGACAAGACCGATTTCGGCCGGAACGCCGGAGGCGACCGCGACGCCGACGCACAGCGGCACGGCGACCAGGAAGACGACGATGGAGGCGAGGAAGTCCTGCCGCAAGTGGGGGAATTTGGATATGGCGGACATGGCGGGCCTCACAGAGTCTCGAACGAGTCGGTCTCCGCGCGGTGTTCGCGCACCGCACCCGTGTGCACCTCGTAGTACCAGCCGCGCAGGCGGATCCGGTCCTCCGCGAGCCGCTTCTCGATGCACGGGTAGGAGCGCAGCCGCTGAAGCTGCGTCAGGACGTGGTTCTGTACGGCCTCGGCGACCGTCGGGTCGCTCGGATCGGAGCACTTGGGGTGGTCCGCGGCGTGTGCCAGCCAGTCCCGCACGGCCGGTACGGCGTCCAGGTCGTCGCCGCGCACCACCGCGCCGACGGCGCCGCAGTGCGAGTGCCCGCAGACCACGATGTCCTTCACGCCGAGGACTTCCACGGCGTACTCGATGGTGGCCGCCTCGCCCGTGGGGGTGGCGGAGGCGTAGGGGGGAACGACGTTGCCCGCGGTGCGCAGTTCGAAGAGCTGGCCGGGGCGGGCGCCCGTGATCAGTGCCGGGACGACCCGGGAGTCGGAACAGGTGATGAACAGGACCTCCGGGGACTGGCCCGCGGCGAGGCCGGCGAACTCCTCAGATCGCTGTCCGAACTTTCGGGCGTTGTCGATGAGGGGCTGCATGATGTGGTGATTCCTCCTGGCGCGCGTGGGGCGCGTCGGGCGAGCATGACAGAGCAACAGAGGTGGGGGACTGCTGTGTGCTCAGCAGCGGAAGACCTGAAGTGCGGCCTGTGAATGGGCTGACGACGGTCTCTCGCGGTCGTAAGCGGCACCGGGCGGGGGCGCGACGAGGCCGGTTCCCGGCTCCCCTCGGGCGGGCAGCGGCCGTCCGGCCGCGTCGGGCGCGGGCACGACCGTGCGGGTGCGGTCGCGGAAGTGCAGGTGGCCGTTCGGGTCACCGCAGGAGGGAGCCGAGTGGAGGGAGGTGTACTCCTCGTGGCTCCGCGCCGTGATGGAGGGGATGGTTCCGGTCTGGGCCGTGGCCACGAAGTCACGTGTTGTGTACGCGTGTGCGAACGACGCCGTGGCGGCGAGGCAGGGGAAGGTCAGCAGGACGGCGGCGAGAACCGCTAACACGGTCCGTGCCGTCGCACCTCTGAACATGACTGCCCTCCCTCGAAACGCCCATGCCTTCTAGTCCGGACCAACGGTTGGTCAACGGTTGGTCAAGAAACACGTTAACCCTGCAAAGTTGTTTGCAGGGTTAACTCAACGTTTCGAGCGGAAGAGAGCCCAAAAAGAGTGGGTTGACTGTCCGAAACCAGATCTTGATCTTGGCTGCGGTGATCCGGTAATGGGCCCTCGGGGTCAGTCGGTCGCGGTCGGCTCCACCAGTCGCTTGGCGTCGCGGGCGAGCGCGGTCAGCCGCGAGATCGCCCGGAAGTACTTCTTGCGGTAACCGCCCTTCAGCATCTCCTCGCTGAACAGCCGGTCGAAGGGCAGCCCGGAGGCCAGGACCGGGACCTCGCGGTCGTAGAGCCGGTCCGCGAGGACGACGAGCCGCAGCGCGGTCGACTGGTCGGGAACCGGCCGTACGCCCGTGAGGCACACCGCCTTGAGCCCGTCCGTGAGGGCGCCGTAGCGGCTCGGGTGGACCCGGGCCAGGTGGTCCAGCAGATGCGGGAAGTCGTCGAGGGAGGCGCCCTCGGTGGCGTACGCCGCCTTGGTCACCTGCTCGTCCGAGTACGGGGCCGGGGCCTCGGGCAGGCCGCGGTGGCGGTAGTCCTCTCCGTCGATGCGCAGGGTGCGGAAGTGCGCGGACAGGCCCTGGATCTCGCGCAGGAAGTCGGCCGCCGCGAAGCGGCCCTCGCCGAGCTTGCCGGGCAGCGTGTTCGAGGTCGCGGCGAGCGCGACGCCGGCGTCGACCAGCTTGCCCAGCAACGTCGACACCAGGACCGTGTCGCCCGGGTCGTCCAGCTCGAACTCGTCGATGCACAGCAGCCGGTGTCCGGACAGGGTCTGCACGGTCTGCTGGAAGCCGAGGGCGCCGACCAGGTTGGTCAGCTCCACGAAAGTGCCGAAGGCCTTGTACTCGGGTGCGGCCGGGGTGGCGTGCCACAGGGAGGCGAGCAGATGGGTCTTGCCGACGCCGTAGCCACCGTCGAGGTAGACCCCGCGGGGCCCTGCCGGGGCCTTCGGGGCCTTGGCCCTGCCGAAGCCGAAGAGGCCGCGCTTGGGAGCGCCCTTGCCGGAGGCGTGCGCACCGCCCAGGCCCGCCGCGAAGGACTCGAGGACCTGGACGGCCTCGGTCTGGCTCGGCTGGTTCGGGTCCGGGATGTACGTGCTGAAGCGGACCGAGTCGAAACGCGGTGGCGGGACCATCTCCGCGACCAGGCGCTCCGCGGGGACGCGGGGCTCACGGGCGCAGAGGGAGAGGGGGGTGGCCGCGTCGGTTATCGGGGGGCGGCGGTTGGCGGGGGCGGGGGTGGAGGACACGGTTACCCATGCTAGGGCCTGTGGGCGGGTGGCTATGGGGGTGGCTATGGGGGTGGCCGCGGGGGGCCTGTGGGTGCGGCCAGGGGCGTGGTGGCGGCGGTGCCTGCGGGGGTGGGCGAGGAGGTGCCCACGAGGGCGGCTAGTAGGTGCCCGCGGGGCAGTGCCTACGGGACGCCGGTCCGGTCGTCTCGCGGGTGCGGCGGCGTCGCGGTCGGCCGCCCTCCTCCACGCTCGGCTTCGCTCGCGCCGTGGGCCTCATCGCCGGGAAGTCGGGGAGCCGGGGAGTCGGGGGGAGCACGGAGTCGGGGACCCTCGTGGCCGGGAAGCCGGGAAGCCGGGAAGCCGGGAAGCCGGGAAGCCGGGAAGCCGGGAAGCCAGGGAAGCCAGGGAAGCCGAGGAGGCGCGGAGCTGGGGAGCCGCGGAGCCGCGCAGCCGGGGAAGCCGCGGAGTCGCGTACCGATACCGACGCCGAGCCCCCGAGGGGCGCGGCTTCGTCGCTCGGCACGTTCGGTATCGCTCTCGCGTGGAACACTGCTCCGCATGCGACGCCTGTTCCCTGCGGCCGCCGAGGCCGATGATCGTGAGTGGAGTCTCGCCGAGCTGGCCGAGGCCTATGCCTATCCCGAGCCGGGGCCGGGTGAGCCGGCGGCCTGGCTGCGGGCCAACATGGTGTCCACGCTGGACGGGGCCGCCCAGCACGAGGGGCGGTCCCAGCCGATCTCCAACGCGACGGACATGCGGATCTTCGGCACCCTGCGGGCGCTGGCCGATGTGGTCGTGGTCGGTGCTGAAACGGTTCGCCAGGAGGGGTACCGGCCCGCGCGGGCGCGGGCGGAGTTCGCCGCGCTGCGGGAGGCGGCCGGGCAGGGGCCGGCCCCCGCCATCGCGGTGGTCTCCGCGAGCCTGGAGCTCGACTTCTCGCTTCCGCTGTTCACCTCGCCCCTCGTGCCCACGCTGGTGCTGACCGGCGCGGCGGCGGACCCGGCGCGGATCGCCGCCGCCGAGAAGGCCGGGGCCCAGGTGGTCATCGCCGGTGACGGGGTCGGCGTGGAGCCCGCCCGGGTCGTACGGGCGCTCGCCGAGCGCGGCCACACGCGCCTGCTGACCGAGGGAGGCCCGCGGCTGCTCGGGCAGCTGATCGCGGCCGGGGTGCTCGACGAGCTGTGTCTGACGGTCTCGCCGATGCTCACCGCGGGGGACGCCCAGCGGATCGCCGGGGGGCCGGGCGTGGCGACGCCGCGGCAGTTCGAGCTGGTGTCCCTGCTGGAGGAGGCCGGGTTCCTCTTCTCCCGTTACCGTCGGTCATGAGTTCATATGGAATCTGCCATTCCGTTTCGATGGAATGTGCCGTTCCGTTTTGCTTCCGATGGGCAGACTAGGACTCGCAGTACCCGTGCGCTCACGGGGCAGGATGGTTTCCGCAGGGCCTGGGGCCCACGGAGGACAGAGGGCGTCACAGCCCTCGAAGCAGAAGGGGGCGCCTGGTGTTCACAAGCGTTTTGATGATCGAGAAGGCCCTGACGTCCGCCGACGTGGAGTTTGTCACCACCTTGCACGGCGACGAGCCGGTCCGCTTCCACGTGCTGCTCCAGCCGCGCGGCGAGCAGGCCGACCGCCTGCTGCGCGCCATCGACGACCTCGCCCTCGGCGCCGTGGAGGAGGCCGTGCGCGAAGGGGAGACGCCCGAGGGCGAGGAGGCCAGAAGCGCCGGGGAGCAGGCGCTCGACGTGTCGCTGAGAGCGCTGCGCGCGGCCGGCAGCGCAGCCGACGGACGGCTCATCGAGGACCATCCGCTGGACGCGCTGAAGTCCCTGGTCGCGGAGGTCGGGGCGGACGAGGTGATCGTCCTGACCGACCCGCACTACGTGGAGGAGTTCTTCCACCGCGACTGGGCGTCGCGGGCCCGGCACCGGGTCGGGGTGCCGGTGCTCAAACTGTTCTCCCACAGCAAGGCATAGGCTTGGGCGGCGCACCCCGGCCGGCCGCGGCCGGGGCGCCCACCGACGTACCGCACACCGAGACGCCGAGCACCGCGTCTCGACGTACCGCATCTGGGGAGAAGAACGCATGGCACCCGGCCTTCCTACCGCCATGGACCGACCGCACTTCATCGGCATCGGCGGCGCCGGAATGTCGGGCATCGCCAAGATCCTCGCGCAGCGCGGCGCCAAGGTCGCGGGCAGTGACGCCAAGGACTCGGCGACCGCCGAGGCGCTGCGCGCGCTGGGCGCCACGGTGCACATCGGACACGCCGCCGAGCACCTCGCCGACGACGCGAGCTGCGTGGTCGTCTCCTCGGCGATCCGCGCCGACAACCCCGAGCTGGCCCGCGCGGCCGAGCTGGGCATCCCCGTCGTGCACCGCTCCGACGCCCTCGCCGCGCTGATGGAGGGCCTGCGCCCGATCGCGGTCGCGGGCACCCACGGCAAGACGACCACGACGTCGATGCTCGCCGTCTCCCTCTCCGCGCTGGGGCTGAACCCGTCGTACGCCATCGGCGGCGACCTGGACGCGCCCGGCTCCAACGCGCACCACGGCGACGGCGAGATCTTCGTCGCCGAGGCCGACGAGAGCGACCGCAGCTTCCACAAGTACGCCCCCGAGGTCGCCATCGTCCTCAACGTCGAGCTGGACCACCACGCGAACTACGCCTCGATGGACGAGATCCACGAGTCCTTCGAGACCTTCGTCGGCAAGATCGTCCCCGGCGGCACCCTGGTCATCTCCGCGGACCACGAGGGCGCGCGCGAACTGACCCGCCGGCTCGACGGCACGGTGAGGACCGTCACGTACGGTGAGTCGGCCGACGCCGACGTCCGGATCCGCTCCGTCGTCCCGCAGGGCCTGAAGAGCGAGGTGACCGTCGAGCTGGACGGCGCGTCGCTCACCTTCACGGTCTCCGTCCCCGGCCGCCACTACGCCCACAACGCGGTCGCCGCCCTCGCGGCGGGCGTGGCGCTGGGCATCCCGGCGGCCGAGCTGGCGCCGGCGCTGGCCGCGTACACCGGCGTCAAGCGCCGCCTCCAGCTCAAGGGCGAGGCCGCCGGCGTCCAGGTGATCGACTCCTACGCCCACCACCCGACCGAGATGACCGCCGACCTGGAGGCGATGCGCGGGGCGGCCGGCGACGCCCGCATCCTCGTCGTCTTCCAGCCGCACCTGTTCTCCCGCACCCAGGAGCTGGGCAAGGAGATGGGCGAGTCCCTGGCGCTCGCGGACGCGTCCGTCGTCCTCGACATCTACCCGGCCCGCGAGGACCCGATCCCCGGGGTCACCAGCGAGCTGATCATCGACGCTGCCCGCGCGGCGGGCGCCGAGGTGACGGCCGTGCACGACAAGGCCGAGGTACCGGACGCGGTCGCGGGAATGGCCCGCCCCGGCGATCTCGTTCTCACCATGGGCGCGGGCGACGTCACCGACCTCGGCCCGCGCATCCTGGACCGTCTGTCGAGCCAGTCGAAGTAAGGGGCTGAAGCACATGCCGTACGACGTCGAGAAGCCGGACGAGCAGTGGCGCGCGGAGCTGTCCCCGGCCGAGTACGCGGTGCTGCGCCAGGCCGCCACCGAGCCCGCGTTCACCGGTGAGTACACCGACACCAAGACCAAGGGCGTCTACTCCTGCCGTGCCTGCGGCGCCGAGCTGTTCACCTCCGACACCAAGTTCGAGTCCCACTGCGGCTGGCCGTCCTTCTACGACCCCAAGGACACCGACGCCGTGGAGCTGGTGGAGGACCGCTCCCACGGCATGGTGCGCACCGAGGTGCGGTGCGCCCGCTGTGGATCACACCTCGGGCACGTGTTCGAGGGTGAGGGGTATCCGACGCCGACGGACCAGCGGTACTGCATCAACTCGGTCGCGCTGCGGCTCCACACCGACGAGGCGTGAGGGGACGCCGCCCGAACCGACCCGAAACGCCCTCGGCCCGCCCCGCGGACCGGAATACTGGTGACCTCTCACGACGAGGTGACCGGGGAGCGGATCGGTGAACTCTGCTGGAGACAAAGGCCGTTGGAGCGAGGACGGCATCCGGGGCGGGCGGCACGCGGTCGTCGTCGGAGGGAGCCTCGCGGGACTGCTCGCGGCGCATGTGCTCGCCGGGCACGCGGACCGGGTGACGATTATCGAGCGGGACCGGTTCCCGGACGGGCCGCAGTCGCGGCCCGGTGTGGCGCAGGGCCGGCATCCGCATGTGCTGCTGGAGGGCGGGCAGACGGCGCTGGAGTCGCTGCTGCCGGGCTTCCTCGCGGAGCTGCGGGCGGCGGGGGCGCCACGGGTGGGACTGCCGTCGGACCTGGTGCTGAGGCAGGACGAGCGCTGGTTCCGCCGCATGCCCTCGACCACACACATCTACACCGGCTCCCGCGCCCAGCTGGAGGAGCTGCTGCGGCGGCGGGTGCTCGCCAACCCGGTGATCGGGGTGGTGGAGGGCACCGACGCCGTCGGACTCGCCGGTGACGCCTCGCGCGTGCGGGGCCTGCTGCTGCGGGACCGCTCCGGCGGCGCCCGCGGCGAGCAGCGGACCCTGGAGGCCGACCTGGTCGTCGACGCCTCCGGCAGCGGGACCAAGGCCCCGCAGTGGCTCACCGCGATCGGCGCCGAGGCCCCGCGCGAGGAGACCATCGACACGGGGCTGGCGTACGCCTCCCGCGTCTACCGCGGCAAGGACGGCGTCCTCGGCGGCGACACCGCCGGCTACTACGTCTACCCCAGCCCCGCCCAGGTCCACGGCGGCGGTGCGCTGCCGCTGGAGGACGGCACCCACCTGGTCATCGTCTCGGGGCTGCGCGGCGACGAACCGCCCACGGACGACGACGAGTTCGTGACGTACGCCAAGCGGCTGCCGCATCCGCTGCTGCACCGCTGGCTGGACGAGGCCGAGCCGCTCTCCCCGGCGTTCGGCTACCGGCGCACCGCCAACGTCCGCCGCCGCTACGACCTGCCCGGCCGCCGCCCGGCCGGATTCCTCGCCACCGGTGACGCCCTGTGCACCTTCAACCCGATCTACGGGCAGGGCATGGCCGTCGCCGCGATGAGCGCGGTCGCCCTGCGCGACGCGCTGGCCGACCCGCGCCGCACCCCCACCACGCTGCGCGTCCAGCGGGCCGTCCTCGCGGCCTCCCGGCAGGCCTGGGACATCTCCGCCGGAGCGGACCGCAAGATGCCCGGCGCCACCGGCACCGCGGTCGAGGGCCGGCCCGCGGACCGCGCCGCCGAGTGGTACCTGCGGCGCGTCCAGGAGCGCTACCCGAACGACCCCGTCGTGGGCCGCGCCTTCCGCGCCGTACTGACCCTCTCCGCGCCCGTCACCGCCCTGTTCACGCCCCCCGTGGCCCGCGCGGTCCTCTTCGACGCGCCGCGGCCCGCGCTGACGGAGCCTCCGGTGACACCGGAGGCCTGAGCGCTGTGGCGGAGCGCTGGACGGCGGGGTCCGTCGTGCGCTCCGCCGCCGGGGTGGCCCGGGTACCGGGGCCGTCGGGGTTGTCAGGAGAGTCGGTGCTGCCGGGGCGGCCCAGGAGCCGGTTCAGGAGGGGGCCGGCCATCGCTGTCGTGACCACGGCCATGACGACCATGAGCGAGTAGAGGCCCTGGCTGAGGATGCCGAGGTGGAGGCCGACGTTCAGGACGATCAGCTCGGTCAGGCCCCGGGTGTTCATCAGGGTGGCGAGGGCTGCGGACTCGCGCAGCGGCATGCGGTTGAGGCGGGCGGCGGTGAACGCGCCCGCGAACTTGCCGCCGATGGCCACCGCGAGGATCAGGGCGAGGTCGCCGAGTCCGCCGGCGTCGAGGCCGGAGAGGTCGACCTGGAGGCCGGCGACCAGAAAGAACACCGGCAGCAGCAGGGTGCCGCTCAGCTGTCCGAGGCGGTCGTGGACGTCGGCGCGCAGCCGTTCCGTGCCGGTGCGGGGGAGGACCACGCCGAAGAGGAAGGCGCCGAAGATGTAGTGCAGGCCCAGCCACTCGGTCGTGGCGGCGGACAGCAGCAGTCCCGCGAGGACGCAGGCGAGCACGCCCGGGGTGAGCGAGACGGCGGTGGTGCGGGCCGCGAGACGGCGCAGCAGCGGGCGTACGACGAAGAACATGCCCAGCAGGTAGGGGGCGGCGAGCAGGATGCGCCACTGCTCCGGGCCGGTCGGGCCGCCGAGGGCGACCACGGCGGCCAGCAGCGTCCAGGCGAGTACGTCGTCGATGGAGGCGCAGGCCAGCGCCACCACGCCGAGTGGGCTGCGGGCCATGTCGCGGTCGGTGAGGATCCGGGCCAGCACCGGGAACGCCGTGATCGACATGGCGATGCCCATGAACAGCATGAACGCCGTACGGTCGGTGGCGGCGTGGTCGCGCAGGAGGTAGAGGGCCAGGAGGGTGCCGAGACCGAACGGCAGCAGGATCGAGCTGACCGAAACGCTGGCGGCGAGGCTGCCGATCCCGCGGATCCGGCCGGCGTCCCACTCCAGGCCGATGACGAACATGAAGACGGCGATGCCGACCGCGGCGAGCGCGCTCAGCAGGGGCCGTACGGAGTCGGGGAAGACGGCGTCGGAGACCGCCCCGTCGAACAGGGTCGGCCCCAGGGCGATGCCGGCTAGCACCTCCCCGATCACCGCGGGCTGACCCAGGCGCCGCGCCAGCGCGCCGAGCAGCCGTGCCAGGAGCACCAGTACGGCGAGTCCCGCGAGAAGGGACGTCGTCTGATCAGCAGTCATGCGGCGATGCTTGCCGCCGGGACGACACGGTGAACCCGCCGGGCGGCGGTTCCGAGGGCACTGAGGGCACGCGGGGGCGCAGGTTCGGCGCAGCTTGCTTCCGCGGGGGCGCCGACGGGCGGGAACGGCACCGGCCACCGGCCTGGATTCCGTCCTGGGACGGCAGGGCGCACCGAAGCGCCCGGGCGGCGCCCGGTCAGGCGTCCGCCAGCCTGCGCCGCGCGTCCCCGAGGAAGCCCTCCAGAGCGATGTCGAACGCCCGGTCCGCGCGGTGGCCGGCGACGGCGGCCAGGGCCTCGGCGAGGCGTGGGGTCGCGGCGGTGTCGGCGATCTCCCACATGGTCTCGGGGGCGGCGAGGTCCAGGGCCGAGCCCAGGACCACGTTCTCCAGGGCGGTGAGGACGGGCATGACGTCGGGCAGCGGGAAGCCCGCGTCGAGGAGGAGGTCGACGGCCCGCTCGTACTGCGCGAGGACGCGGGGCGCGCGCACCGGCGAGGTCATCAGCATCGGGATGGCGCGCGGGTGGGCGGCGAACGCGGCCCGGTAGGAGCGCGCCCAGGCGGCCAGCGCGCGGTCCCAGGGGCGCAGGTCCAGGGTCGTGGCGTCGATGGCCTCCGCCACCCGCTCGCGCAGCAGTTCGACGATGCCGTCCCGGCCGTCCACATGGTGATACACCGAGCCGGTCTGCACACCGAGCCGGCGGGCGATCTGCGGAACGCTGAACTCGCCCTGGCTGTCGACGAGTTCCAGTGCGGTGGTGGTGATGCGCTCCCGGTCGAGCAGGGGTGTGCGCGGCCGTCCCATGAGGCGTGGTCCTTTTCGAGGTCTTCCCGGCTGTCTGAAGGTGAGGTTACATTGCGGAAACCGAAAGCCTTTAGGTTTACGGCGCCGGACACCCCGCACGCCCGTCCCCACTCGTCCCTCACGCAGTCAGAAGGGCTTCGCCCGTGCCCGTCTCCAGCTCCAGCACCAACCCAGGCCCCGGTCCCGGTCACCGGCCCGGCTCCGGTCCCCGGCCCGGCTCGGACCCCCGGCCCGGCTCCGCCTCCCGGCCCGGCTCCGGCTCCGCCTCCCGGCCCGGCTCCGGCTCCGGCGAGGGCGCCGCCGTCTCAGGCGAGGGCGCTGCCGTCTCCGGCGAGGGCGCTGCCGTCTCCGGCGAGGGCGCCGCCGTCTCCGGCCCCGCCCTGCGCGCCGGCACGCTCGGCACCGCCGACATCGCCTTCTTCGTCGTCTCCGCCGCGGCCCCGCTCACCGTCATGGCCGGAGTCGCCCCGCTCGCCATCCTGCTCGGCGGCATCGGCGCTCCCGTCGGGTATCTGCTCGCCGGCCTCACCCTCGCCGTCTTCGCCGTCGGCTTCACCGCCATGAGCCGCCATGTCCGCAGCGGCGGCGCGTTCTACGCGTACATCACCCGCGGCCTCGGCCGCGGCGCCGGCATGGGCGCCGCCCTGCTCGCCCTCATCGGCTACAACGGCATGGAGATCGGCGTCTACGGCCTCCTCGGCACCGCCACCCAGGACACCGTGCACGCCCTGACCGGCGCCGACATCCCGTGGCTGCCCGTCTCGCTCGCGGGCCTGCTGCTCATCGGATACGGCGGCTACCGGTCCATCGACTTCGGCGCCAAGGTCCTCGGTGTGCTGCTCGTCGCCGAGACCGGCATCCTCGTCCTGCTCGCCGCCGGGGTGCTGCTCAAGGGCGGGGCGCACGGGCTGTCCCTCACCTCGTTCACGCCCGGCAACGTCTTCGTGCCCGGTCTCGCCGTGGTGCTGGCCTTCGCGTTCGCCGCGTTCACCGGCTTCGAGTCGACCGTGATCTACCGCCGCGAGGCCCGCGACCCGGGGCGCACCGTGCCCCGCGCCACCTACGCGGCCGTCGGCTTCCTCGGCCTCTTCTACGCCTTCGTGGTGTGGATCGCGATCCAGGCCTTCGGCGACGCGGAGGTCGTCGCGGCGGCCGGCGAGGACCCCGCCGAGCTGTTCTTCACCGCCATCACCTTCTACGTCGGCGGCTGGGCGGCCGACCTCATGCACATCCTCATCGTCACCAGCGTCCTGGCCTCCCTGCTCGCCTTCCACAACGCCATCAACCGCTACGGCCTCGCCCTCGCCGAGGAGGGGATCCTCCCCAAGGCGCTGGCCCGGGTCCACCCGCGCCACGGTTCGCCGTACGTCGCGGGCCTCGCCCAGACCGCCCTCGGCGCCGTCGTCGTCCTCGCCTTCGCCGTCGCCGGAGCCGACCCGTACGCGCAGTTGCTGCTGTGGGTGAACACCCCCGGCATGCTCGGCCTGATGGCGCTGCAACTGCTGGCCGCGCTCGCCGTGCCGCTGTACTTCCGGCGGATCCGCCACAGCGAGGGCGCCCTGCGGACCGTGGTGGTGCCCGTCGTCGCCGCGGTGCTGCTCACGGCGGCCCTCGTCCTGGTCGTCGCCCACCTCGACCGGTTCACCGGCGCGTCCGCGACGGTCAACGCCGTGCTCGTCGTCCTCGTCCCCGCCGTCTTCGCCACCGGCCTCCTGCTCGCCCGCCGCCTGCGCCGGCACCGACCGGAGGTCTACGAGCGGTTCGCCGCCGAGCCGGACGCCGATGCCGAGGAGCCCGACTCCGCGCGGCCCGCCACCTGACCCGCACGCCCCCCGATCCATCCACCACCCACCGTCCCCCTCCCGCACGACAAGGAGCCCGCATGCCTGCCCCCGCCGACCTGGTTCTCACCGGCGCCCGTGTCCGCACCCTCGACCCCGACCGGCCGTACGCCACCGCGGTCGCCGTGCGCGACGGGAGGATCGCCGCCGTGGGGGAGGAGGACGACGTACGCGACTGGCGCGGCGCCGCCACCGAGGTCGTCGATCTGGGTGGTGCCTGGCTGGTGCCGGGGCTGGTGGACGGCCACAGCCATCCGGTGTACGGCCTGGACATGGCCACGGGGCTCGATCTGTCGCGGGTCACCGACCTCGACGGGCTGCGGGCCGCGCTCGCCCGCGCGGAGCGGACGGACGGCTGGGTGGTCGGTTTCGGCCTGGACCACAACGTGTTCGGCGGGCGGCCCGTCGACCGCGCCCTGATCGAGGACGTCCTCGGCGACACTCCCGCCTTCCTGCGGCTCTACGACGGCCACTCGGCCCTCGTCACCGGGGCCGCGCTGAAGGCCGCCGGCGTGACCGGCCCCCGGACGTTCGCGCAGCGCTCCCACCTCGCCGTCGACGCCGACGGCCGGCTGACCGGGCACCTCGTGGAGCACGCCGCGATGGACCTGGTGACCGCGGTCATGCCGCGCCCGTCGTACGCCGAACGCAGGGCCCGACTGGTGGAGTTGCTGTCCGCCATGGCGGCCACCGGACTCACCGGCGCCCATGTCATGGACGCCGGCGACCCGGAGCTGGTCCGCGCGGTGGCGGAGGAGACCGTGCTGCCGCTGCGGCTGCGGTTCGCCCCCTGGTGCATGCCGGGCGCGGACCGCGACGACCTGGCGGAACTCGTCGCCCTGCAGCGGCTCGGCGGGCGGCACTGGCGGGTCGGCGGGGTGAAGTTCTTCATGGACGGCACCGTCGAGGGCGGCACCGCCTGGCTGGAGCACCCGGACTGCCACGGCCAGGGCACCGAGGCGTTCTGGCCCGACCCGGCGGCCTACCGCGACGCGGTGCACCACCTTCACCGGGCCGGGGTGCGCACCGCCACCCACGCGATCGGGGACGCGGCCGTGCGCCACGTCCTCGACACGGTCGCCGAACTGGGCCCGGGCGCGCGGCTCACGCACCGGATCGAGCACATCGAGTCGGTGCCCGACGACACGATCGGGCGCTTCGCCGAGCTGGGCGTCATCGCCTCCATGCAGCCCCCGCACACCGAGTACACCCGCGCCGACCGCTCCGACGAGTGGTCCCGGCGGCTCGGCGACGCCCGCGCCGGGCGGGCCTGGCGGCTGCGGGACCTGCGGGACGCGGGCGCGGTCGTCGCCCTCGGCTCGGACTGGCCGATCGCCCACTACGACGCCCGCGCCGTCCTCGCCACCGCGCGGGCGCCGCGGGGTGCGGCCTCCGCGCGCGCCGGTCTCACCGGCCTCCAGGCCCTGGAGGGCTGCACCACCCACGCGGCCCTCGCCGCCGGGGAGTCCGCCGTCGCCGGACGGATCGCCGAGGGCTTCCGCGCCGACCTGACCGCCTTCGGCCTCGACCCGGTCAAGGCTCCGGCGGACGAGGTCGCCGAGGCGCCGGTACCGCTCACCGTCACCGGCGGGCACATCGTGCACCGGACGCTCTGATCGTCTCTCAGGGCGCCAACAGGCCGCCCAGCCAGTCCAGTTGGCGCCGGACATGCGCCGCCTCCCCGCCCTCGTGCCCGTTGAACGGATAGGCGTGCAGCTCGCGGCGCGGATCGGGGTCCGTCAGCTCGCCGTAGCGGTGGTAGGCGGCGTACGCGCCGCTGGGCGGGCAGACCGTGTCGCGCAGGCCGACGCCGAAGTGCGCGGGGGCGGTGGCGCGGCGGGCGAAGGGGACGCCCTCGACGTAGGAGAGGGTGCGCAGGGCAGCCGTCTCGGCGCCGCGGTGCACGGCGAGATAGGCGGAGATCTCGCCGTACGGCCCGTCGTCGGTGAGGTCGAGGGCGCGGCGGATGCCGCACAGCAGTGGGGCGGTGACCAGGACGGCCGCGAGGTCGGGCACCAGCCCCGCGACGGCCAGCGCGAGCCCGCCGCCCTGGCTGTTGCCGGCCGCGGCCACCCGCCCGGGGTCGACCCCGGGCAGCGCCCGCAGCGCGGCCACCGCGCGGACCGCGTCGGTGATCAGCCGGCGGTAGTGGTAGTCGTGCGGATCGAGCAGGCCGCGTACGGCGGGGCCCGGTCCGCCGGGGGCCGTGGCGTGCGGGTCCGGGGTCGCGCCGCCGCTGCCGTACCGGTCGCCCTGGCCGCGGTTGTCCATGAGCAGATGGGCGTATCCGGCGGCGGGCCAGGTGAGCCGTTCGTGGGGCAGGCCTCGGCCGCGGCCGTAACCGGCGTACTCCACGACGGCGGGCAGCGGACCCGGCGTCCCGGCCGGGCGGGTGTACCAGGCGCGCACCGGGTCACCGGCGAAACCCGGGAACGTCACGTCCCAGGTGTCGACCAGCCGGAGCCCGGTGGCCACCGGGCGGGCGGACAGGACCGGTTCGGCCGGTTCGGCCTCCTTCAGCGTGGCCTGCCAGAACGCGTCGAAGTCGGCGGGCTCGTCGGGGGCGGGGCGGTGGTTCTCCAGTTGGTCCAGCGGCATGTCGAACGCGGGCACGGCACCTCCCGGGGTTCAGGACAGGATCTCTCTCCCCTCCGATCGTTACGGCTATGCATCTGAAACTTTCGAATTGGTGGTGATGGGAAAACTGCCTGCTCGTAGGGGAGTTCGCCGGATCGGATGCCCCATCCCGCTCAACTTCGCCTTCTGCAGCACCCATTGACACCCCTCACACCCCCACTTAAGTTGCGGCACCACTGCCGGAACATTCGTGGAGGCGCGAACTGACATGACCAACCGGACCGTCGTGACGCGCCGCACCTGGCGGCAGGCCCTGCGCCGCGACTGGCAGCTGTACTCGCTGGCGGTGCTGCCGCTGCTGTTCTTCCTGGTGTTCCGCTATCTGCCGATGATCGGCAACGTGATCGCGTTCCGCCGTTTCGAACCCGGCGGGTCGATCTTCGGCGAGGAGTGGGTGGGGCTGCGCTATGTGGAGATGTTCCTCACCGACCCCACCTTCTGGCAGGTGTTCCGCAACACCCTGTGGATCGGCGCGCTCACCCTCGTCTTCTGCTTCCCGATCCCGATCGTGCTGGCGCTGCTGCTGAACGAGGTGCGCACCCGCGCGCTGAAACGGTTCGTGCAGTCGGTGTCCTACCTGCCGCACTTCCTGTCGGTCGTGATCGTCGCCGGCATCACCCTCCAGATGCTGTCGACCAACGGCCCGGTCAACCACGTCCTCGGCTGGTTCGGGCACGAACCGATCCGGTTCATCCAGGAACCCGAGTGGTTCCGCACCATCTACGTCGGCTCGGAGATCTGGCAGACCGCCGGCTGGGGCACGATCCTCTACCTGGCCGCGCTCACCACCATCGACGACGACCTGTACGAGGCGGCCCGCATCGACGGCGCCAACCGCTGGCGGCAGATCTGGCACGTCACCCTGCCCGGCATCCGCCCCACCATGATCACCCTGCTCATCCTCAACATCGGCACGTTCCTGGCCGTCGGCTTCGAGAAGATCCTGCTGCTCTACAACCCGCTGACGTACCCGACCGCCGACGTCATCTCGACGTACCTCTACCGCACCGGCGTGGAGTCCAACAGCTTCAGCTACGCCGCCGCGATCGGCCTGTTCGAGGCGGTCATCGGGCTGGTCCTGATCACCTCCGCCAACCAGCTCTCGCGTCGCACGGTGGGGACGAGCCTGTGGTGAGACCGAGCCGCTCCTACCGTGTCTTCCAGGGGATCAACGCGGTCGTCCTCACCCTGGTCGTGATCGTCACCCTCTACCCCTTCGTCAACATCATCGCCCGTTCCTTCAGCGGTGAACGGCAGATCCGGGCCGGCGAGGTGACGCTGTGGCCGAAGGGGTTCGACCTCACCACGTACGACATCGTCTTCCACGACGCGATGTTCTGGCGGAACTACGGCAACACCGTGCTCTACACGGTCGTCTCCACCGCCATCGCCATGGTCCTGACGACCTGTTACGCGTACGTGCTGTCGAAGAAGCACCTAAAGGGGCGCGGCCTGCTCGTCGGGATCGCCGTGTTCACCATGTTCTTCACCGGCGGGCTGATCCCGAACTACGTGCTGATCACCAGCCTCGGCCTGAAGAACACCATCTGGGCGCTGGCCCTGCCGAACGCGATCAGCGTGTTCAACCTGCTGGTGATGAAGGCCTTCTTCGAGAACCTGCCGAGCGAGCTGGAGGAGGCCGCGCAGATCGACGGCCTCGGCACCTACGGCATCCTCGCCCGGATCGTGCTGCCGCTGTCCAAGGCGGTCGTCGCGACCATGGTGCTGTTCTACTCGGTGTCCTTCTGGAACTCCTGGTTCGGGGCGTTCCTCTACCTGGACCGCACCGAGCTGATGCCGGTCACCGTCTACCTGCGCAACCTCATCGCCGGTGCGACCGGCGGCGGCAACGCCGGCGCGGGCACCGAACAGCTCACCCAGGTCGCGGCGAACATCCAGGCCGTCACCATCGTGCTCACCTCGCTGCCGATCCTCTGCGTGTACCCGTTCGTCCAGCGCTACTTCGTCTCCGGCGTGATGCTCGGCGCGGTCAAGGGGTGACACCCCCCGCGCGCGCCCTCAACGGCCCAACGGAACAAGGGAGTCCGACGTGAAGAACACAGGCCGGCTGTCGCGGCGCCAGATCCTCTCCGCCGCGGGATTCATCGGACTCGCCACCCTCGCCGGCTGCGGCGGCGGCGAGGACGGAGAGGACGGCAAGGACCTGTCGCGCAAGCGGGACGGCGCGATGAAGAACCACCGCGCCGGAGAGCCGTTCAAGGCTTCCAAGCCGCTCACCTTCGACGTGCTGCACAACAACAACCCGGTCTACCCGCTCAAGGACGACTGGCTGTTCTGGGCGGAGCTGACCCGGCGCACCGGCGTCACCCTGAAGCCCGTCGCGGTGCCCCTGGCGGACTACGAGAAGAAGCGCAGCGTCCTCATCGGCTCGGGCGACGCCCCCTTCCTGATCCCGAAGACCTACCACCCCTCCGAGGTCGCGTTCGTGTCGTCCGGCGCGATCCTCCCCGTCAGCGACTACGTCCACCTCATGCCCAACTTCCAGGCGGCGGTGCGCAAGTGGCGGCTCCAGCCGGAGCTCGACTCCATCCGGCAGTCCGACGGCAGGTTCTATCTGCTGCCCGGCCTGCACGAGAAGGTCAGGTCCGGATACTCGCTGGCGCTGCGCACGGACGTCCTCGAACGGCTCGGCCTGAACCCGCCCACCACCTGGGACGAGGTGTACGAGGTGTTCACCGCGATCAGGCGGGAGTACCCCGACCGCTACCCCTTCTCCGACCGCTGGAGCACCAACACGCCCTACCCGGCCGCCGCCCTGTTCAGCTACCTCGGCCAGGCGTACGGGGTGCGGGCCGGATGGACGTACACCAACATCAGCTGGGACGCGGACGCGGGCACCTTCGTCTTCACCGGCGCCACGGACGCCTTCCGGCAGATGATCGAGTTCGTGCGGAAGCTGGTCGCGGAGAAGCTGATCGACCCCGAGAGCTTCACCCAGACCGACGACGAGGCCGTGCAGAAGCTGCTGGGCGAGAAGACCTTCGCGATCAGCGCCAACCCGCAGGAGCTGGTGCAGAACTACCGCTACAACCTGCGCAAGCAGGTGAAGGGCGCGAAGATCGAGATGGTGCCGGTGCCGATCGGGCCCGCCGGCCCCGTCGTGCTGGGCGGCGCCCGCCTGGAGAACGGCGTGATGATCTCCAGCGAGGCGCTGAAGAGCGACAACTTCGTGGCGCTGCTGCAGTTCGTGGACTGGCTCTGGTACTCGGACGAGGGCCAGCGGTTCGCCCGCTGGGGCGTCGAGGGCGTCACCTACACCCGCTCCGGCGGCCGGTACCGGACGAAGGACGGCATCAGCCTCATGGGCTCCGACCCGGACGCCCCGAAGGACCTCCAGAAGGACTACGGCTTCTACAACGGCGTCTTCGCCTACGGCGGCAGCTGGGAACTGGTCTCCTCCATGTTCGGCCCGGACGAGCGGAGGTTCCAGGACGCGATGTCCCGGCGGCGGCAGCTGCCCGTCGACCCGGCCCACCCGCTGCGGACCGAGGAGCAGGAGCAGGCCCAGCTGTGGGAGACCCCGCTGCGCGACCACGTCACCCAGAACACCCTCAAGTTCGCCCTCGGCAAGCGCCCGCTGTCGGAGTGGGACGACTACGTCGCCGAGCTGAAGGCGAAGAACATGGACCGCCTCGTCGACCTGCACAACCAGGCCCGCGAACGCTTCGAGCAGGAGAACGGGTGATCCGCGTCCCCGACGGACCGGGCGGCCCGTTCCCCACGCGGGGCACCCCCGCCGCCTTCGGAACGGGCCCCCTCTCCCGGGCCGCCGCGCTGATCCACACCCTGGTCACGGTCCAGGCGCTGCTGCTGCTCACCACCGCGCCGGGCCTGGCCGGGCTGCTGCTGCTCGGGCCGGACCCGTCGAACCTGCCCCTGGCCGCCCTCTGCCTGCTGCCCGTGGGCCCGGCCGCGTGCGCCGCCGTCTACGCCCTGTACCACCGCAGCCGCGACCTCGCCGATCTGCACCCGGCCCGCGCCTTCCGGCGCGGCTGGCGGCTGAACGCCGTCCCCGCGCTGAAACTGTGGACGCCGCTGCTCGGCTGGCTCACCCTCATCGCCTTCACCCTCACCCACTTCACCGCGACCGGCCTGCCCCGCTGGTGGGCGGCGCTGCTCGCCGTCACCGGCGCCGGCGCGCTGCTGTGGGGCGCGCACGCCCTGCTGATCACCTCGCTGTTCGCCTTCCGCGCCCGGGACACCGCCCGGCTCGCCGCCTGGTTCCTGCTCCGCCACGGCCGTACCACCCTGGCCGCCGCCTCCCTGACGTTCCTGGCCGCCGCGTTCACCGCCTGGCTCACCGAGGCGCTGCCCGCCCTGCTGGCCGCCCCGCTGCTGCTGTCCCTGCTGCACGCCGGCCGCCCGGTGATCGCCGAGACGGAGAGGGAGTTCACCGGATGACCACGCCCCGCACCGACCGCATCCCGTACGGCGGCGACTACAACCCCGAGCAGTGGCCCGAGCCGGTGTGGGACGACGACCACCGGCTGTTCACGCGGGCCGGCATCGACACCCTCACCGTCGGGGTCTTCGCCTGGTCCCTCACCCAGCCCGCCGAGGACACCTACGACTTCACCGTCCTCGACCGCGTCCTCGACCGCGCCGCGGCCGAGGGCCGCCGGGTCTGCCTGGCCACCGGCACGGCCGCCGTGCCGCCCTGGCTGGCCACGGCGTACCCCGAGGTCAACCACACCGACTTCGAGGGCCGCCGCCACCGCTACGGCCAGCGCCACACCTTCTGCCCCAGCTCACCGGCGTACCGCCGCCTCTCCACCGCCCTCGCCGGCCGGCTCGCCGAACGCTACGCTCGCCACCCCGCCCTGCTCGCCTGGCACATCAACAACGAGTACCAAGGCCCCTGTTACTGCGAGCGGTGCGCCGCCGCCTTCCGTGACTGGCTGCGCGCCCGGCACGGCACCCTCGACGCCCTCAACGACGCCTGGTGGACCACCTTCTGGTCACACCGCTACACCGCCTGGGACCAGATCGAGCCGCCCAGCGCCCTCACCGAGCACTGGCGCGGCCCCGACCACACCGCCTTCCAGGGCATCACCCTCGACTACCACCGCTTCACCACCGACGCCCGGCTCGGCTGCTTCACCGCCGAGAAGGCGGCGATCCGCGCCCACGATCCGGCGACCCCCGTCACCACCAACTTCATGGGCATGTACCGCCCGCTCGACTACCACCGCTGGGCCCCGCACCTCGACTTCGCCTCCTGGGACGACTACCCGCCCCTCGGCGCCCCGCCGACCTGGCCCGCCCTCGCCCACGACCTGATGCGCGGCCTCAAGGACGGCGCCCCCTTCTGGCTCATGGAGCAGACGCCGTCCACCACGGCGAGCCGGGACGTGAACCCGCTGCGCCGCCCCGGCGAGCTGCGCCTGGCGAGCTGGCAGGCCGTCGCGCACGGCGCGGACGCGGTGCTGTACTTCCAGCTGCGCGCCTCGCGCGGCGCCTGCGAGAAGTACCACGGCGCGGTCATCGGCCACGCTGGCCGCGACGACACCCGGGTCTTCGCCGAAGTCGCCCGGGTGGGTGAGGAGTTGCGGTCCCTGGGCGGTCTCACGCTCGGCGCCCGCACCCCCGCCCGCACCGCCCTCCTCTTCGACTGGGACAGCTGGTGGGCGCTGGAGATCTCCGACGGCCCGTCCCGGCTGGTCCGCTACCAGGACGTCGTGCACGCCTACTACCGGGCCGCGCGCGAGGCGGGCGCCGACGTGGACGTGATCCCGGTGACCGCGGACCTCACGCCGTACGACGTGGTCCTCGCCCCCGTGCTGCACCTGGTGAAGGGCGACCTCGCGGCCCGTCTCGAGGCGGTGGCCGCGCGCGGCGGCACGGTCCTGGCCACCTTCCTCTCCGGCCGCGCCGACCTCCACGACCGGGCCTTCCCCACCGACGTCCCGGGGCCGCTCGCCCGGCTCATGGGCGTGCGCGTGGACGAGTGGGACGCGCGTCCGGCCGACGTCGTCAACCCGGTCCTGTTCGACGGGGCGCGGGTGGACGCCCGGCTGGTGTTCGAGATCGTGCTGCCGCGCGGCGCGGAACCCGTAGGCGTCTACCAGGAGGACTTCTACGCGGGCACCCCCGCCGTCACCCGCAACCGGTTCGGAGCGGGGGAGGGCTGGTACGTGGCCACCGCGCTGGACCAGCCCGGCGTCGACCGGGTCGTCCGCCGCGTCCTCGACCGACACGGGCTGATCGGGCCGTACGCCGCCCACCGCGCCGTCGAGACCGCGCACCGCGTCACCCCGGACGGCACCCGGCTGCTGTTCCTCCTCAACCACGCCGCCGAGCCCGCCCACCTGACCGCGCACGCCCCCGGGAGGGATCTCCTCACCGGCCGGCGGGTCGAGCGGGGCGACGCCCTCCCGCTCGACGCCCGGGGCGTCGCCGTCCTGCGGCTTCAGTGGATCCGGCGGCCGTGCGCGTCCGGCACGCCGGACTTGCGGAAGAAGTAGCTGTTGATGTGGTCCCGCCACTCGCGGGCGCTGCGCACCTGCTCCTCGTACCGCTCCGCCACGCGCGCGTGCCGCCCCGGCTCCACCAGGTCCGCGAGCGAGGCCCACACCCGGCGGGCCTCCTCCACCTCCTCGACCCCCTCGAAGTGGGTGTCGTAGATGTGCTGGATCACCGTCTTCCCGCTGTGCAGGACATGGTCGTAGGGCACGTGGTGGAAGAACAGCAGCAGCTCGTCGGGGCAGGTGTCCGGGGACTCGTACAGCTCCGACCAGGGCTTCGCGTACTGCGCGGCGTAACCGGTGCCGCCGGCGCGGCTGCGGTCGACGCCGACGCCGTCACGGTCGGCGAAGTGGTAGGTGCCCCAGGGGCTGTACTCGTAGCCGTCGACGCTCGGCCCGTAGTGGTGCCCCGGCTGCACCATGAAGCCGACGCCGAGCGGGGCGGTGTACTTCTCGTACGTCCGCCACGAGTCCTTCAGCACCGCGTACACCCCGGCCCGCAGCCGCTCGGGCTCCCGGGTGCGCTCGGGCGTGAAGGTCAGGTCGATCCACTCGCCGAGGAGCCGGTACGGGTCGGCGCCGGGCTCCCAGCCGAGCCGGCCGACCGAGTAGAGGTTGGCCTGGGCGAGGGGGTGGCCCGTCCAGTAGGGGTCGTCCCCGGCGTTGGAGACGGCGACCAGGCCGCCGCGCGCCAGCTCCGCGACGGTCGGCGTGCCCTCCCCCTCGGGACGGAACCGCAGCACCTCGCTCCACATCGGCGCCAGCGCGCACACGTGCCGCTGCTGGCCGGTGTACTCCTGGGTGGCCTGGATCTCCACCGCGATCCGGGTGCCCGGCATGGCCCCGATGACGGGGGAGACCGGCTCGCGGACCTGGAAGTCCATCGGGCCGTGCTTGACCTGGAGGACCGCGTTGTCGCGGAAGGTCCCGTCGAGCGGGGCGAAGTGGTCGTACGCGGCCCGCGCGCGGTCCGTCGAGCGGTCCCGCCAGTCCTGGCGGTGGTTGTAGACGAAGGCCCGCCAGTGCACCGTGCCCCCGTGCGGGGCGAGCGCGTCGGCGAGCAGGTTCGCCCCGTCGGCGTGGGTGCGGCCGTAGGCGAACGGGCCCGGCTGCCCCTCCGAGTCGGCCTTCACGACGTAGCCGCCGAAGTCCGGTATCGCCGCGTACACCCGCCCGGTCGCCTCAGCCCACCAGGCGCGCACCGCCGGATCCAGCGGGTCGGCGGTGGGCAGGCCGCCGAGGACGACGGGCGCGGCGAACGTCACCGACAGATGGGTGCGGATGCCGTACGGGCGCAGCGCGTCCGCCAGGTCGGCCACCTCGCCGAGCCGGTCGGTGAGCAGCCGGGCCTCCTCCGCGTGCACGTTCACGTTGTTCACGGCGACCGCGTTGATCCCGCTCGCCGCGAGCAGCCGCCCGTACGCCCGTACACGGTCCAGGTCCCCGCGCGCCACGCCGTCCCGCCAGAACAGCGAGCCACCCGCGTAACCGCGCTCAACCTGGCCCATCACCGGGTGCACGGAGACGTTGTCCCAGTGGTTCAGCATGCGCGTGGCGAGCACAGGGCGGTGCGCCTGGCGCTGCCGGTCGCGGTCGAAGGCGGTCCGGCCGAGGCGTACGACGTGGAAGAGGCCGTGGAGCAGGCCGTGCGGGGCGGCGGCGGTGACCGTGGTGCGGCCGTCGCGCCGCTCCAGGAAGAAGCCCTCCTCGCCGAGCCGGTCCAGGTGTTCGGGGCGGGTGCGCAGCAGCAGGTCGTACGGCCGGCCGGGGTCATCGGGGTCCGGCTCGGCGACCCGGGCGGCCTCGCCGCCGAACTCCGCGCAGGCCGCCGTCACCTCGTCGTACACCGTGTCGGCGAGGAGCCCGTCGCCGTGGACGAGGACTCGGCGGGAGCCGAGGGCGCGGAAGGCTTCTCGGGGCAGCCAGGCGGGATCCGGAGCGGCGGCGCTCCCGGCGGCGGACGCGGCGGCGGACGCGGTCAACGAAACCCCCTCGGGTGCGCGGTCGGCGGGGAGAGCCGGGGAAAGTATCGCCCGTGGGCGGGGCGCGCGGGAGGGGGCGATCATCCCCTAGGACGGCATCGGCAGCCGTACCGTGAACTCCGTCCGGCCCGGCTCGCTCGCCACCTCGATCGTCCCGCCGTGCGCCCGCACCAGGGAGGCGGCGACGGACAGGCCCAGGCCGCTGCCCCCGCGGTCGCGGCTGCGGGCCTTGTCGACGCGGTAGAAGCGGTCGAAGACCCGTTCCCGGTCGGCGGCGGGAATACCGGGCCCCGTGTCGGTGACCCGGACGACAGCCGCCCCGGGCGCGACCGAGGCCTCCACGCACACCTCGGTCCCGGCCGGGGTGTGCACGGCGGCGTTGGTGAGCAGGTTGTCCAGCACCTGCCGGATGCGCTGCGGATCGAGCCGCAGTCGCAGCCGCACCGGCCCGCCGCCGGTTCCCCCGGTTCCCGAGAGGCCCTCGGCCCCTTGGGTCCGCACGGTCAGCGGATGGTCCGGGTGGCCGGCCCGGAACGCGTCGGCGGCCTGCTCCACCAGCTCCGTCAGATCCGCCTCGGTCATCCGCAGCGGCGTCTCCACCTCGGCCGCGTCCAGCCGGGCGAGCAACAGCAGATCGTCCAGCAGGAACCCCATGCGGGCGGCCTCGGCGCGCAGCCGCGCCAGGTGCTTCTCGCGCTCCTCGGGCGCGTTGGCGGCGGCGTACTGGAACAGGTCGGCGTAGCCGCGCACGGACATCAGCGGGGTGCGCAGCTCGTGCGAGGCGTCCGCGACGAAGCGGCGCAGCCTCCGCTCGGCCTCCGCGCGCACCGCGAGGGAGTGGTCGATGTGCTCCAGCATGGTGTTGAACGCGGTGCGCAGCTCCTCCACCTCAGGCCCGCCCCCGGCGCGCGGCGCGCGCAGCGGCAGCCGGGCCGCCGACTCGGTCAGATCGTGCGAGGCGATGCCGTGCGCGGTGTGCGCCATGTCGCTGAGCGGCTTCAGCCCGCGCCGCAGCATCCGGCGCCCGAACACCACCAGCGCGAGCAGCGCCAGCCCGAACGCCACGACCTGGATGCGGATCAGCCGTCCGACGGTGTCCTCGATCCCGTCCATCGGCGCGGCGCTCACCAGCACCACCCCGGGCCGGACCTCGCAGGCGCGCAGCCGGTAGGTGCCGGCGCCCCTGAGGTGCTCGGTGCGCAGCACTTCCGTGTGCGCGGCGGTCTGGGCCCGGGCCAGGGCGGTGAAGTCGTCGACGTCCGCGGGCAGGTCGGCGGGGTCCTCGGGCCGGCGCAGCACGGCGGTGCCGTCCGCCACGTCGTACACGGCGTAGTACCAGCGGTAGTACTTCTTCCCGGAGAGCGTGCCGTAGTCCGCGATGCTCTTGGACTGGGCCATCTGGCCCTGCGCCAGCTGGGTGTCGAGCTGGGCCGACAGATAGTCCCGCATGGACGTGGTCAGGGCCGTGCCGACGACCGCGAAGACGAGCAGGGCGAGCGCGCCCAGGCCCAGCGCCAGCCGGGTGCCGAGCCGCAGCCGCCGGTGGGTGGAGGTCAGCCGCCGGATCACTCCGCGGCCTGCCGGATGACGTATCCGAAGCCTCGCACGGTGTGGATCAGCTGTCCGCGGCCGGCCTCGTCCAGCTTGCGGCGCAGGCGGCTGACGACCAGCTCGACGACGTTGGACCGGCCGCCGAAGCCGTACTCCCAGACGTGGTCGAGGATCTGCGCCTTGGTGAGCACGGTCGGCGACCTGCGCATCAGATAGCGCAGCACCTCGTACTCGGTCGGGGTGAGCGTCAGCAGGGTGCCGTCGCGCCGCACCTCCCGGGTGTCCTCGTCCATCGTGAGGTCCCCGACCCGCAGCACCGACCGCTGGAACCCGGGTCCGGCGCTGCGCCGCAGCACGGTCCGCAGCCGGGCCATCAGCTCCTCCACCGCGAACGGTTTGACCAGGTAGTCGTCGCCGCCGCGGGTCAGTCCCGCCACCCGGTCGGCGACGCCGTCGCGCGCGGTGAGGAACACCACCGGCACCATCGTGCCCGAGGCGCGCAGCCGGTCCAGGACGCCGAAACCGTCGAGATCGGGCAGCATCAGATCGAGCACCACGATGTCCGGACGGAACTCGGCCGCGCGGCGCAGTGCCTGCTCGCCGGTGTGGGCGGTGACCGCCTCCCAGCCCTCGTAGCGGGCGACCGTGGCGACGAGGTCGGCGATGGGCGGATCGTCGTCCACGACGAGCAGTCGTACTTTTTCCACCCGTTCATAGTGCGTGACCCACCCGGACGGACCAGTCCCGCGCGCGAGCCGGGCAACGATCGATACACACTTGAAAGTTGTACGACAGGAAATCGACAGCCCCGGGCGGCCAAGCTCGGTGTCCTCGGCTCCGGCCCCCTCGGTGACCTCGGTCCCCGAACCACTCGGCGCCTTCATGGCCCTCGACTCAGGAGTTGCCGTCCGTGACGACCGTCCAATCGCCTCCCCGGCCCCCCACGGCGATACGCCCCCGGATGGTGGCGCGCACCGGTCTGTACGCCGTGCTCGCCGCCAACGCGGCCGTCGTGACCGTCTTCTTCACGCAGGCCGGGTTCGCCTCCAACGCCCTCGTCGTGCTGGGCCGCGCGGCCGGCCTGTACGGCGCGCTGCTCATGGCCTTCCAGCTGCTGCTGGTGGCCCGGCTGCCCTGGCTGGACCGCCGCATCGGCATGGACCGGCTCACCCTGTGGCACCGCTGGACCGGCTTCGCGCTGCTGTGGACGCTGCTCGGGCACGCCGTCTTCATCACCTTCGGTTACGCCGACTCCTCCGGGATGGACCCGGTGAACCAGCTCGTGGACCTCGCCGAGACCACCGAGGGCGTGCTCCGTGCGGTGGCCGCCCTCGCCCTGATCCTCGCCGTCGGCGCCGTCTCCGCCCGCTTCGCCCGCCGCCGGCTCGCCTACGAGACCTGGCACTTCGTCCACCTCTACACCTACCTGGCGGTCGTCCTCGCCTTCTCCCACCAGGTCGCCACCGGCACCACCTTCGTCGCCTCGCCCGCCGCCACCGCCTACTGGTGGACCCTGTGGGGCGCCGCCCTCGGCGCGGTCCTGCTCGGCCGCGTCGTACTGCCCGTTCGGCGGAACCTGCGCCACCGGCTGCGGGTCTCCGCGGTCGTCCCGGAGAACGACGACGTGGTCTCCGTCTACGTCACCGGCCGCGACCTCGACCGGCTGCCCGCCCGAGCGGGCCAGTTCTTCCTCTGGCGGTTCCTCACCCGCGACCGCTGGTGGCAGGCCAACCCGTTCTCCCTGTCGGCGGCGCCCGACGGCCGCACCCTGCGGCTGACCGTGAAGGCGGCCGGCGACGGCAGCGCCGCCCTGCGCGACCTGCGGGTCGGCACCCGGGTGTTCGCCGAGGGCCCCTACGGCGCGTTCACCACCCTGCACCGCACCCGCCCCGACGCCGTCCTCGTCGCGGGCGGCGTCGGCGTGACCCCCATCCGGGCGCTACTGGAGGAGCTGAGCGGTCACGCCGTCGTCATCTACCGGGTCGCCACCGAACGGGACGCCGTCCTCCACGACGAACTCCGCGAGCTGGCCCACGCCAAGGGCGCCGAGCTGTACCTGGTCACCGGCCCCGCCACCCCCGACCGCCTCGCCCCGGCCGAACTGGCCCGCCTGGTTCCCGACATCGCCGACCGCGACGTCTACCTCTGCGGCCCGCCCGGCATGACCGCCGCGGTCCGGCGCAGCCTGCGCGAGCTGGGCGTACCGGCCCCGCAGATCCACTTCGAGCGCTTCAGCCTGGCCGGATGACCGGCACGAGGGGAACGGCGAGCACGACCCGTACGACGCGAACGAGGGAAGCACCGTGAAACGAGCACTGCCCGTCCTGGTCCTGACCGTCGCCGGACTGGTCCCCGTCTGGCGCTACGCGCCCTCCCACGAGTCCGCGCCCACCGGCGAGGCCGCGGCCGCCCCCGTGCCCGCCGCGTCGGCGCCCGCCGCCTCGTCCGACGTGGTCGCGGGCCCGGCCGTCGCGACCGAGAAGGGGGACGTGCAGGTCGAGGTGACGTTCGAGGGGGAGCGGATCGCGGCGGTGCGGATACTGCGCCAGCCGAACCATCCGCAGACGACGAACGCGGTGCCGGTGCTGATCGAGGAGACGCTGCGGGCGCAGAGCGCGGACATCGACACCGTCTCCGGGGCGACGATCACCAGCGAGGGCTACCGGAAGTCGCTTCAGGCCGCGCTCGACGCCCGGGGAGCGTGACATGTTCCGGCGGGTCGAGCACGTCATGGGCTTCCCGGTCTCGCTGCGGATCGACGACCCCGAGGTGCCGGAAGGGGCCGTGGACCGGATGTACGGCTGGCTGCGGGAGGCCGACGAGCGGTTCAGCCCGTTCCGGCCCGGCAGCGAGGTGTCCCGGCTGGACCGGGGCGAGATCGCGCCGGAGGCCGTCAGCGCCGGCCTCGCCGAGGTGCTGGCCATCGGCGAGCGGTACCGGACCGCCACCGGCGGCGCCTTCGACGTCCGGATGCCCGGCCGCGGCCTCGACCCGTGCGCGGTCGTCAAGGGCTGGTCGGTGCAGCGGGCGGCCGGACTGCTGACCGCCGCCGGGGTACGGCGGTTCTGCCTCAACGCCGGGGGTGACGTGGTCGTCGCGGGCGGCACGGCCGAGGCGCCCTGGCGGGTGGGCGTACGGCACCCCGACCACGCCGACCGGGTCTGCGCCGTACTGGAACTCACCGACGGCGCGGTCGCCACCTCCGGCCGCTACGAGCGCGGCGACCACATCCTCGACGCCCGCACCGGCCGCCCCGCCACCGGCCTCCTCGCCGTCACCGTCGTCGCCCCCACCCTCACCGAGGCCGACACCGTCGCCACCGCCGCGTTCGCCCTCGGCCCGGACGGCGTCGCCTGGGCGGCCGGGCAGCCCGGTTGCGAGGTGTACGCCGTCGACGCGGAGCGCCGGGTGCGGCGGACGCCGGGGGTCCCGCTGGCGGCGGCGGACGCCGCGTGAGCCGCCCGTGCGGCAACTGCCTTACCGGCGGCGGGAATCGGCGGCGGTCCGTTGATCCGCCCGCCACACAACGGGTCTAGACTCTCCCGGCAACGGCCCGCCGCCGTGCCCGGCGGTCCCGGCGAGAGCGGACGGCAGCTGCCAGACCCGAAGGGTGTTCGGCGTTTTGATACGGATGGATTCAGTCACCAAGCGGTACCCGGACGGAACGGTGGCGGTCGACCGGCTGTCACTGGAGATCCCGGACCGGGCCATCACGGTCCTGGTCGGACCGTCGGGCTGCGGCAAGACCACGACCCTGCGGATGATCAACCGGATGGTCGAGCCGACCGAGGGAACGATCCTCCTCGACGGCGCCGACATCCGCCGCCGGCCCGTCAACGAGCTCCGCCGCTCCATGGGGTACGTCATCCAGCACGCCGGTCTCTTCCAGCACCGCACGATCGTCGACAACATCGCCACCGTGCCCCGCCTGCTCGGCTGGCGCAAGGAGAAGGCCCGCGCCCGCGCCCGGGAGTTGATGGAGCGCGTCGGCCTCGACGCCTCCCTCGCCCGCCGCTACCCCTACCAGCTCTCCGGCGGCCAGCAGCAACGCGTCGGCGTGGCCCGCGCGCTGGCCGCCGACCCGCCCGTCCTCCTCATGGACGAGCCGTTCTCCGCGGTCGACCCCGTCGTCCGCAAGGGACTCCAGGACGAACTCCTGCGCCTTCAGGACGAGTTGGGCAAGACGATCGTCTTCGTCACCCACGACATCGACGAGGCCGTCAAACTCGGCTCGATGGTCGCCGTCCTGCGCACCGGCGGCCGGCTCGCCCAGTTCGCCCCGCCCGCCGAGCTGCTGTCGAACCCCGCGGACCCCTTCGTCGAGGACTTCCTCGGCGCCGACCGGGGCATCCGCCGCCTCTCCTTCTTCTCCTCCGCCGGACTCGACCTGCTGACCGCGCCGATCGTCGCCGTCGACGCCACCGCCGAGCAGATCGCCGCCCGCGCCGCCGCCGGCACCCGGGAGGGCGTCCCCTACCTCCTCGTCACCGGCGTCGACGGCACCCCCCTCGGCTGGGCGGAGCCCGGTGACCTCACCGCCGGTGACATCCGCCCGGAGCGACTGCTGCCCTGCGGGCGGCCGTTCGTCGCCGGCACGGACTCGCTGCGGGCCGCGCTGGACTGCGCGGTGCTCTCGCCCACCGGCTGGGCGGTCGCCGTCGACGGCGAGGGCCGGGCCGCCGGGGTCGTCTCGCAGCAGAGCATCGGCGAGGCCATCCGCGGCGCCCACGCGGACGACGCGAAGCCCGGGGAGCCGGGGGAGCCCGGGGAGCCCGGGGAGCCGGGGAAGCGGGGGGAGCCGGGCGGGGCGATGCCCGGCAAGCAGGGCGACGCGAAGTCAGCGAAGGCCGCGCGATGAGCGAGTTCTTCGACCTGCCGAGCGACCTCCAGAACAGCTACGCGGGCCTGATCGTCCAGCATCTGCGCCTCGCGCTGGTCCCGGTGCTGGCGGGCCTGCTCGTCGCGCTGCCCATCGCCCAGCTGTGCGTACGGCTGCGCTGGCTGTACCCGCCCGTGCTGTGGGCGACCACCGTGCTCTACGCCATCCCCTCGCTCGCCTTCTTCGTCGTCCTCATCGACTACACCGGCATGAGCGAGATCACCGTGATGATCCCGCTGACCGTCTACAGCCTCGTGGTCTTCGTCCCGGCGCTCGTGGACGGCGTCCGCTCGGTGCCGAGGGAGACCCTGGACGCCGCCACCGCCATGGGCTTCGGCCCCGTACGCCGCTATCTCCAGGTGCAGTTGCCGATCGCCGCCCCCGCCGTCATCGCCGGCCTGCGGGTCGCCTCGGTGTCCAGCATCTCCCTGGTCAGCGTCGGCATGCTGATCGGCAACCAGGGGGCCCTCGGCAACCTGCTCAACAGCGGCATGATCTACCACCAGCCGCGCCTGGTGTGGCTGTCGGTCGTCGGCACGGCCGTCCTCGCCCTCCTGGTGGACGCCGCGCTGATCCTGCTGCGCACGCTGATCACCCCCTGGATGCCCGCCGCGAAGGGTGCCGCCCGGTGAACGTACTGAACTTCGTCGACGCCTTCTTCAGCAACGGCGCCCACTGGCAGGGGTACGACGGCATCCCCACCCGCCTCCTGGAACACGTCCGCTACACACTGCTGGCGCTCGCCATCGCCGCCGCCGTGGGACTGCCGGTCGGCCTGCTGACCGGCCATACCGGACGCGGCGGCAACGCCCTCGCCCTGATCGCGACCGCCGCCCGCGCCCTGCCCAGCTTCGGCCTGATGGTGCTGATGTTCGTGCTGCTCGGGCTCGGACTGGCGCCCGTGATGATCCCGTTGGTCGTGCTCGCCGTCCCGCCCATCCTCGTCACCACCTACGAGGCGATGCGCTCCGTCGACCCCGCCCCGGTGGACGCCGCCCGCGGCATGGGCATGGGCGAGGCACAGGTGCTGCTGCGGGTCGAACTCCCGGTCGCGCTCCCGCTGATCCTGAGCGGGCTGCGCTCGGCGGCCATCCAGATCGTCTCGACGGCCACCATCGCCGCGTACGTCAGCTTCGGCGGCCTCGGCCGGTACATCGTCGACGGCCTCTACCAGCGCGACTACGAGAAGGTCGTGGGCGGCGCCACCCTGGTCGCCGCCCTCGCCCTGGCCACGCTGGGAGTGTTCTGGGTGGCCGGGCGCCTGGCGGTGTCCCGGGGCGTGCGCCGCGGCGGCTGAACCGGGCTTCCGCATTCCGGCTACCGGCTTGCAGTTTCCGCCGTCCGGCTTCCGCCGTCCGGCTTCCGGCTTGCAGCTTCCGCCTTCCGCCTTCCGGCGCCTCAGCTCTCGGCGCGCGCCAGCGCGAGCTCCAGGACGACGAGCAGCGCGTCCCGCACCGAACCGCGCTCCCGGGCGTCGAACACGACGACCGGGACGTGGTCGGCGACGTCCAGCGCCCAGCGGACCTCCTCCAGGGAGTGCTCGACCCGCCCGTCGAAGGCGTTGACGGCGACCGCGAACGGGATCTCCCGGTGCTCGAAGTAGTCGACGGCGGCGTAGCAGTCGTCGAGGCGCCGGGTGTCGACGATGACCAGCGCGCCCACCGCGCCCTCGACGATGTCGTCCCACATGAACCCGAACCGCTCCTGCCCGGGTGTGCCGAACAGATACAGCTTCAGCGTCGGGTCGATGGTCAGACAGCCGAAGTCCATGGCCACGGTCGTCGTGGTCTTGCGCGGGGTGTGGGTCAGGTCGTCCACACCCGCCGCGACCTCGGTGATGGCCGCCTCCGTGGTCAGCGGCTCGATCTCGGAGATCGCTCCGACCGCGGTGGTCTTGCCCACCCCGAAGCCGCCCGCGATCACCATCTTCACCGGCAGCGGCGGCCGTACGGCGCTCCGCGCGGCGCCGCCGGTGGAGGCGCCCGGGAAGCCATGGAGGGCGACGGGCTCAGTCGGTGTCACGGAGTACCCCTCGGGAGTCGGGGATGGCCCGCAGGCCATCGATAACCCTGCGCAGGACGGAGGCGTCATGGGTGGCGGCCGTGTCCGGCACGTGCACCGCCAGATGCCCGGCCGCCCGCAGATCCTCGGCGAGCACCCGGACCACGTTCAGATGCAGCCGCAGCCGCGCCGCGATCTCCGCGAGGGACTGCGGCCGGGCGCACACGGCGACGATGTCGTGCTGCTCGAAGGCGAGCCGGCCGAGCGCGTCCAGCCCCTCCGCGGTGGCGATCACCTGCGTCTCCACCGGCATCGGCCGCCCGGCCGCGGCCTCACCGGCACCCGCCACCCGTCCCGCGGTGACCAGGAAGGGACGTACGGCGGGAACGGGACCGACTGATTCCGGCTCCGGCTCCTGGTCGTGGGGCCGGGCCGGGGCCGGGGGCGGAACCGGGGCCGGGGGCGGAACCGGGGCCGAAGGCGATGCCGGGCCCATGGCCGGGGCCGGGTCCGGGGATGTGGCCGGGTCCGGGGCCGTGGCCGGGGGCGGCGGGGGACCGTCCGCCATCAGCCCGCCGGCGCGGCGCCGACGCTGTTCTTCAGCTCCAGCACCAGCTGGGGGCTGAGCGCGGCACCGGCGCGGTTGGCGAACAGCGTCATCTCGTACGCGATGTTGCCCAGCTTGGCCTCCTTGTCGGCGACCACGCCGAGCACGGCACCGCTGCCGATCGCGGAGACCAGGACATGGCCGCCCTCCAGATCGATGATGACCTTGTTCAGCGCGCCCAGGCCGTAGTTGCCGGAGGCTCCGGCGGCCAGGCTGGTCAGGCCGGAGACGATCGCCGCCAGCCGCTCGGAATGGGCTCGCTCACGCAACTGCGCCACCGCGATGAGCAGCCCGTCCGAGGACACCGCGATGGCGTCCACGACACCGGCGGTCTCGGTCGCGAAACGGTTGAGCAGCCAGGTGAAGTCGGCTGCGGCGGCCCGCAGGTCGTCCGGTGCGGTGTCTCCGGCGGGAGTGCCACCTGTCTGCGTGCTCAACTCTCCGCTCCTTCCGGGGGATTGGTCGTGGGCTCGTTACGCGTGTGCGGGTCCGGGGTCTCGGACGGGGTGTGCGGGAGGTCCGGGCGGGGGATGCCGGTGCCGTTGCTGTCGCGGTGGGCGCGTTCGACGGCCGCCTCGAACTCCTCCAGCGCGTCGCGCACCGCCTCCGCGTCGGCCGGGGGCACCGCCTGCCGCGCGGCATGCCGTTCGGCGTCCGCGCCCAGCGTCGTCCGCAGCGTCGCGCCCCGGACCCGTCGCCGCAGCGGCCGTGCACCGCCGCTGCCCGCGGGGTCGGCTTCCGTGCGGGCGCGCGGGATGAGCGGGGCGTCACCGGGGGCGGCGCCGGGTTCCCGCCGGGGGAGTCGCCGGGGGAGCGGCGCGGGAGTGCCGCCGGGGGTGTCGCGGGGGGTGTCGCCGGGGGCGTGCGGTCCGGCGTTCGTCGAGGGCCCGGCGTGAGGGGTGCCGGGAGGCTCGGTGCTGGGGGTGGTGGTGCGGGGGAGGTCGGTGGTGCCCGAGGCGTGCGGCGAGGCGTGCGTCGGGGGCGCGGTGGCGGTCCCCGGTCGTTCCTCCCCGGCGGCAGGGGCGGCGCCGTCCGGGCTTCCCGGTGTTCCGGGCCGTACGCCGGCCGGACCGCGTGGGTCGGCGAGCGTGGTGTCCGTACGGCGGACACGCTCGGCCGGCACCGGGCCGGACGCCGACGGCAGCGCGCCGGGGGCCCGAGGCGCCGGAGTCGCCGGCGCCAGCAGGAGCTCCGGCGGCAGGGCGACCTCGGCGGTCACACCGCCGCCGGGGGTGCGGGACAACGTGACCCCGATGTCCCAGCGGCGCGCGAGCGTGCCCACCACGAACAGGCCGAGCACCTTCGTCGGCACGAGGTCGAGCCGTTCGCGGCGGATCAGCCGGGCGTTCTCCTCGGCCAGGCGCTCGGCGCTCATGCCGAGACCGTGGTCGGCGACCACGACCGTCGCCCCGTGCGGGCCACCCTGCACGGTGACCTCCACGGCGCTGCCCGCGGGCGAGAACGACACGGCGTTCTCCAGGAGTTCGGCGACCATCAGGGTCAGGTCGCCCACCGCGTCGGGCTCCACCATGACCTCGGTCCCGGCGTGCAGCTCGACGCGCTGATAGCCCTCGATCTGCCCGAGCGCGGCCCGTACGACGTTGGTGAGTTCGGTCGGGCCCGCGTCGAGCGAGGCCTCGTGGATGCCGGCCAGCAGCATCAGGCTGTCGGCGTTGCGGCGCAGCCGGACCGCGATGTGGTCGATGCGGTACAGGCGCTCCAGCAGCGCGGGGTCGGTCTCGCCGCGCTCTACGGCGTCGATGAGCGCGAGCTGCCGGGTGGTCAGGTTGCTCACCCGGCGGCCCACGTTGCCGAACATCTCGGCGACGTTGCGCCGGCTGAGCACCTGCCGCTCCAGCAGCGCCGCGGCGGTGGTCTGCACATGGTTGAACGCCTCGGCCAGCTCGCCGATCTCGTCGCGGGCGGTCACCGGCACCTCGCTGAGCCGCAGCGGCGCGTCGTCCTCGGCGTCGTCGTCGGCGACCCGCGCGAGTTCGCGTCCGGCGACGTCGGCGACGGTGCGGGCGGCGCCGGTGAGCGCCTGCACGGGCCGTACCACGGAGCGCCGTACCGCCACCGCGAAGGCCAGCCACAGCGCGAAGCCGAGCAGGGCGAGGCCCAGCAGCCAGCCGGCGTTCCACCAGGCGTCGGCGGAGGCCTCGTCCGCGCGGTCGGCGATCTGGTCGATGAGTGAGGCGGTGATCTCCAGCCGGGTCGCGGACTGGTCGCGGTAGGCGGGGTAGGCGGCCAGCGCCTCGTTGAACTTCTCCCGGATCCGCTCCGGCGTGCCCGCCTGGAGATTGCTCGGGTCGATCTGGAGTTCGGCGTACTGCCGGCCGATGACGGCCTTCGCCGGGCTGTGCTCGATGCCGCGCAACTCCGCCACCTGTGCCTCGGTGGCGAACCGGCCGAAGCGATCGGCCTGGTGCTCGTACAGCTCGTGGGCGCCGACCGCGTTGACGAACTCGATCAGGGCGTTGGAGTCGCCGGTCGACGCGGAGAACACGCTGGTCTCGAAGGAGCTGTGGGCGGCGTCCGCGCGCAGCAGGGAGTCCAGCAGATTGCCGGTGAAGGTTGCGGCGAGAGGGGTGTTGCGGTCCAGGCCGAGCCCGTCGATCAGGGCCTTGGCGACGCCCGTGTACGCCGGGTCGATGTTGTCGGCGGGCAGATAGCCCTGCTCGATGGTGGCGCGCAGGCTGTCCAGGCCGCTGATCTCGCGCAGTGCCCGCGCCTCGGTGTCCGGCAGCCGGTCGCCGAAGGTGTCGCGCACCTTCTCCACCTGGGCGTCGACCGCGTCCTGCGCCTCCTGGTAGCCCTCCGCCGAGGGCTGGGTGCCGGCGCCGGACGCCTCGTGGCGTACGGACAGCAGGATGGCCTGCTGGTGCTCGGCCTCCACGCGGTCGACCAGGGTAGCCACCTGGGCGCTGTCGCGGACGAGTTGTGCCGCGCTCGCCGCGTCCCTCGCCCGTTCGACCTGGTCGGCGATCAGATAGACGAGTACGGCGGCGAGTCCCGCGAGCGGCACGCCGACGAGGACGTTGAGCTTGCGGCGGAACGGCCACCGGTCGGCGAAGCCCCGGATCCCCGCCTCGTGGGTGGACATCGGGCCTCCTCCATGACCGTTTGTGATCGACTTTTGTGATCAACGTGTGTGATCAACGTGTGTGATCGACATGGACGTGTGTGACGGGCGTCAACTCCCGGGAGACTACCGCCTCTTGAGGTGATCGCCGACGACTGCACGTCAAGAATCCGTTACAACCCGCTCTGTTTCCTTGGGAGTTCGTTCGCTTTTCCTACACAACTTGCCGGTTGGGGATGGTCAACCGACCACTTGTTGACGGCGATTGTGATCAGGTGACCCTTGACTGATCGAGAAGGCGCTGGATTGGATCGACGGCAGCGCAACGCCACCACTCCCTCAGCCCCGGAACGGGAAACCGTGACTTCTACCGTGAAGAGCAGCGTGAACAGCAGCCGGTCCAGCAGGAGAAACCGCGGCGCGGCCGCCGTGGCACTCGCCGTCGCGACGGCGCTGCTGGCGGGCTGCGGCTCGTCCGAGGACGAGGCCGACAACCCGCTCGCGGAGGACAAGGCGGACAGCGGCACCGTCGTCGTCGGCTCCAACAACTTCGCCGAGAGCATCCTCCTCGCCGACATCTACGGCGAGGCCCTGAAGGCCAGGGGCATCAAGGTCACCTACAAGCCCAACATCGGCAGCCGCGAGACCACCTACGGCCTGCTGAAGAACGGGTCGATCACCGTACTGCCGGAATACAACGGCTCACTGCTCGCCTACCTCGACCCCGACGCCGAGCAGAAGTCCGCCGAGTCGGTGAACGCCGCCGTCAAGGCCAAGCTCGACTCCAAGCTGACGCTGCTGGAGTCGGCGCCGGCCGAGGACAAGGACTCCGTCTCGATCAACGCCCAGACGGCGAAGAAGTACGGCCTGAGCGCCCAGTCGACGCTCGCCGACCTCAAGGACATCGCGCCCGACCTGGTCATCGGCGGCTCGCCCGAGTTCCAGACGCGGCACCAGGGGCTGGTCGGGCTGGAGAAGGAGTACGGCCTGAAGTTCAAGTCCTTCAAGGCGCTCGACGCCGGGGGGCCGCTGACCCAGGCCGCGCTGGCGAAGAACACCGTGCAGGCCGCGGACATCTTCACCACCGACCCGACCATCACCAAGGAGAAGTTCGTCGTCCTGCGGGACCCGAAGAACCTCTTCGGGTTCGCCAACGTCACCCCGCTGGTCCACAAGAGCGGCCTCTCCCAGGAGGGCGTGGACACCCTCAACGCCGTCTCCGCCAAGCTCGACACCAAGACGCTGCTCGACCTGGACTCCCAGGTCCAGCTGGAGAACAAGGACCCGCTGGACGTGGCGCAGGCCTGGCTGAAGTCGGTGGGCCTCGACTGACGGACCTGACGGACCTGACGGACACGGATTTCCTGACGGACTGACCGACCTGACCGGCTTGACCGACCTCACGGACCTGAAGACGCCCGCCGATGAGCACGACCACGGACGAACCACCGCTGCGGCCCGGCCCGGCGGAGCGCGGCCCGGCGGAGCCCGGCCCGACGGAGCCCGGGCCGGCGACCGGCGTCGACCTCGACGGTGCCGGACTGACCGTCGAGGACGTGGCCCGGCTCGCCGACGGCACGGCCGTGCCGAGCGTGCCGTCCGCCGCCCTGGAGCGGGTCCGGCGCTCCTGGCGGGCGGCGCAGCGGCTCGCCGCCGCGGGCCGGCTCTACGGCCGCGCCACCGGCGTCGGCGCGCACCGCTCGGTCCCGGTCGGGCCGGACGACGAGGCGGACCACGGGCTGCGCCTGCTGCGCAGCCACGCGGGCGGCGCCGGCGCCCCGCTGCCCACCCGTCAGGTCCGCGCGATGCTCGCCGTCCGCGCCAACCAGCTCCTGGCCGGCGGCTCCGGCATCCACCCCGACATCGTCCACGGCCTGGTGGAGGCCCTACGCCTCGGCCACCACCCCGCGGTCCCCGAATACGGCGGCCTGGGCACCGGCGACCTCACCGCCCTCGCGGAAACAGGCCTGGCCCTGATCGGCGAACGCCCCTGGCTCCCTGACGTCCATGCCCCCGGCCTCGATTCCGGCCCCGGCTCCGCACCGGGCTCCGCACCCGGTTCCGGCTCCGCCTCTGGCTCCGATCCTGCCCGAGGCCCAGCGCATGTCCGTGGCCCGGGGCCCGGCCGAAGCCCAAGCATCAGACCCGCACCTGGTCTTGGCCCCGGACTTGACCCCGGCCCGAGCCCGAGCGTCGGCCCCGGTCGCGGCCTCGGCCCTGACTCCCGGCCAGACCCGGGCCCCGACCTCGGTCCGGAACCCGGCCCCGGCCCCACCCCCACCCCCATCCGCCTCCGCCCCGGCGACGCGCTCGCCCTGCTCAGCAGTAACGCGCTCGTCCTCGGTCAGGCGGCGCTCGCCTCGCACGCGCTCGGCGCCCTGCTGCGGGCGACGCACGCCGTCGCCGCGCTGTCGCTCGCCGCGGTGTCAGGGTCGCCGGAGGCGTACGCCGCGCCGGTGCACGCCCTGCGCCCGTACCCCGGTGCCGCGCGCGCCGCGGCAGAGGTGCGGCGGCTGCTGGAGCTCCCGGAGCGGCCGGCCGGCTTCGGCAGCCGTATCCAGGATCCCTACGGCTTCCGCGCGTTCCCCCAGGTGCACGGGGCCACCCTGGACGCCGCGGACGCGCTGCGCCGGATCGTCGAGACGGAGATCAACTGCCCGACGGAGAACCCGCTCATCGCCCCGGACGGCACCGCCGCCTACCACCACGGCGGCTTCTACGCCGCCCCGCTCGCCCTCGCGCTGGACGGCCTGAACCTCGCCCTGCTGCAGACCGCCCAGCTCTGCGCCGCCCGGCTCACCGCCCTCGGCCGCCCGGACCTCACCGGGCTGCCCGCGTTCCTCGCCACCGGCCCGGCGGGCAGCTCCGGCACGATGATCCTCGAGTACACGGCCACCTCCGCCCTCGCCGAGCTGCGCACCTGCGCCACCCCCGCCTCCGCCGGGCACGCCGTCCTCTCCCACGGCCTGGAGGAGGCCGCCAGCTTCGCCTCCCAGGCCGCCCGCCAGACCCTGCGCGCCACCGACGCCTACCGCACCGTCCTCGCCTGCGAACTGGTCACCGCCGTACGAGCCCTCCGTCTGCACCCCTCCCCGCCCCGGCTCCCCGTCCTCGCCGTCGCCGCCGCGGCCCTGCCCGCCGGTACCGAGGACCGTCCCCTGACGACCGACCTGGCGCGGGCCGAGGAGCTGCTGATGACCTTGGCGGAGCTGTAGCGGTCAAAAACCGGTCGCAAGGGGGCAACTCGGCGACAGCGAGGGTGGGTTTCCGGACGGATCGAGGGTTTCCCCTGTATCCCTGTGACCTTCCCTTTGCCTATCGTTCGAGCACAGCTGACCCACAGGTAACCCCTTGCACAGCTGACGCACTTCGCGCCTGGCCGGCCACCGCGCTCGCTTTTCGGTAAGCCCCCCTCCGCTTCGACGACGAAGCGCCCGATCGCCGCTCCGAGCTGCCCGGAGTCCGGCACGCGAAAGGCACGCCCTTGCGTACTTCCCCGTCCCTGCGACGCAAGCTGATATCCGTCGCCGCCCTCTCCGCGGCGCTGATCACGGCCGGCACCGCCTCGGCCGCCGTCGCCCAGGAGCCCGCTCCCCAGGCCACCTCCCCGCAGGCCTCCGCCGACCTCGCCGCCCGCACCGAGGCCGCCCCCGGCGTCGTCGCCGAACGCCTCATCGTCGGCTACGAGTCCGGCGCCTCCGAGGCCAAGTCGAACAAGGCCGCCGAGGCCGACGCCGCCGCCAAGGGCAAGGAGGCCGGCGAGAAGCTGGACTTCCAGCGCCGCCTCGGCACCGGCGCCGCCCTCGTCGACCTCGGCGAGGACCTGACGAAGGCGGACGTCGCCGACGTCATCGCCGAGTACCAGGCCGACCCGCAGGTCGCCTACGTCGTCCCCGACCGCCTGAACAAGCCGCAGGCCGACCCGAACGACACCGACTACGCCAAGCAGTGGGACCTCTTCGAGGCCACCGCCGGCATGAACGTCCCGGGCGCCTGGAACACCACCACCGGCACCGGCGTCACCGTCGCCGTCATCGACACCGGCTACGTCGCCCATTCCGACCTCGCCCCGAACATCGTCGGCGGCTACGACTTCATCGCCGACACCGCCGTCGCCGTCGACGGCAACGGCCGCGACAGCGACCCCTCCGACCCGGGCGACTGGTACGCCGCGGGCGAGTGCGGCGCCGGCGTCCCCGCCTCCAACTCCTCCTGGCACGGCACCCACGTCGCCGGCACCATCGCCGCGGCCACCAACAACGCCAAGGGCATGGCGGGCATCGCGTACGGCGCGAAGATCTCCCCGATCCGCGTCCTCGGCAAGTGCGGCGGCTACGACTCCGACATCATCGACGCCATCACCTGGGCGTCCGGCGGCACCGTCTCCGGCGTGCCCGCCAACACCAACGTCGCCAAGGTCATCAACATGAGCCTCGGCGGCGACGGCGCCTGCACCAGCGCCACCCAGAACGCCATCAACGCGGCCGTCGGCCGCGGCACCACGGTCGTCGTCGCGGCGGGCAACGACAACGAGAACGTCGCCAACCACTCGCCGGGCAACTGCAACAACGTCATCTCGGTCGCCGCCACCAGCCGCACCGGTGCCAAGGCCTCCTACTCCAACTACGGCTCCCTGATCGACATCTCGGCGCCCGGCGGCCAGACCAGCACCGGCACCGCGAACGGCATCTACTCCACGCTGAACTCCGGCACCAAGACGCCGTCGACCGAGTCGTACGCCTTCTACCAGGGCACCAGCATGGCCACCCCGCACATCGCGGGCCTCGCCGCGCTGATGAAGTCGGCCAACTCCGCGCTGACCCCGGCCCAGATCGAGTCGGCCATCAAGTCCAACGCCCGTCCGCTGCCCGGCGCCTGCTCCGGCGGCTGCGGCGCGGGTCTCGCGGACGCGACCAAGACCGTGCAGGCGGTGAGCGGCTCCGGCGGCACGGACGGGTCGACGGGCAGCACCACCTTCACCAGCACCACGGCCGTGAACATCCCGGACGCCGGCTCGGCGGTCGAGTCCCCGATCACCGTCACCGGCCGCAGCGGCAACGCCCCCTCGGCCCTCCAGGTGGGCGTGGACATCACCCACACCTACCGCGGTGACCTGGTCATCGACCTGGTGGCGCCGGACGGTTCCACCTACCGGCTGAAGTCCTCCAGCTCCTCGGACTCCGCGGACAACGTCCTCACCACCTACACGGTGAACGCCTCCAGCGAGGTCGCCAACGGCACCTGGAAGCTGCGCGTGCAGGACGTGGCCGCGCAGGACACCGGCCGCATCAACAGCTGGAAGCTGACGTTCTGATCGAGGTCTGAACGCCTCCCCGAAACGGGCGGGCCGGACGGTGCGGATGGGCGCCGGACGGCCCGCCTTTCTGTTGCCCCCAAATAAAGAACCGCACATCCGGTTTTTTCATGGGGGAGTTTGTCATATGCCGAGCCCCCGGATCGTAAGGTTCCGGTCATCGCCCTCCTGCATCACCGCTGGTTGGAGCTAGGATGAACTGCGTCGACTCGTCCGCGAGGAGGCGACGTGGAAAACTGACGGGGCGGCACATGCCAGCGGCGTGTGAGCTATCGTGTACACCCCGTGAGTAACAAACGGCGTGGCCCGTTCTTTTAAGCCAGGAGAGTCGAGACGATGGCGAGGCAGTTACGCGCCGAACAGACCCGGGCGACGATTATCGCGGCCGCCGCCGATCTGTTCGACCGGTACGGCTACGAATCGACCAGCCTCAGCGACATCGTCGAGCACGCCCATGTCACCAAGGGTGCCCTGTACTTCCACTTCGCGGCCAAGGAGGACCTGGCCCACGCCATCATGGAGATCCAGTCCCAGGCCTCGCGCCGGCTGGCCCGCGAGGTGGACGAACGGGACTGCTCCTCCCTGGAAGCCCTGATGCGCATCACCTTCGGCATCGCCCGGCTCGCCGTCGAGGGCCCGGTCGCCCGCGCCGGACTGCGCCTGGCCACCGCGGGCGTGGGCGTACGGCCGCCGCTGCCGCACCCGTTCACCGAGTGGCTGGAGATCGCCTCCCGTAAACTCCTGGGCGCGGTCAAGGAGTCCGACGTCCACCCGGACATCGACATAGACGCCGTCGCCCACTCCCTCGTCAGTTTCTTCGTCGGCACCCGGGTCATGGGCCGCTCCCTCGAACCCCTCGTACGGCTGCCCCGCAGGGTGGCCGAGATGTGGTACGTCCTGGTCCGCGGCCTGGTCCCGGTGACCCGCCGCCCGCGCTACCTCAGCCTGGTCGCCCAGCTGGAGCGCGAAGCAAGAGCCGTGTGACCCGCGCGAGGCCCGCCGGGCCGGTGATGCCGCACGGCCGGTGAGGCCCGCAGGGCTGGTGATGCCGCACGGCCGGTGAGGCCCGCACGGCTCGCAAGTCCCGCCCGCGTGCCTCGGACGCGGCGGGCGACCGTGCTCCGCGCCGCCGGAGCCCGCGCGATACGGTGAGCCGCATGCCCGACACCGCCCCAGCGCCCGTCCTCCGCGCCGACCGGACCGGCTCGTTCCCCCACGGTGTGCTGGCCGAGCGCCACCCCGCCATCATCCGGCAGGTACGGGAGTCCACCCCGTACGACCCCGACCGGCGCCGCGCCCTCGACGCACTGCTGGAGAACTGCACCCAGGGCGTCGTCGAATCCCTCCCCGCCGACGCGCCCGACCTGAGCCGCTGGCGGCACTGGGGACTCGACACCCACACCGGCCACTCCTGGTTCGACCTGCCCTGGCTGTGGTCCGAGAGCTACTTCTACCGGCAACTCCTGCAAGCGGTCGGCTACTTCACCCCCGGCCCGTGGCACGGCATCGACCCCTTCCGCCCGGCCAAGCTCGCCGAGCTGGACGCGCCGCAGACCGACGAGGAACTGGCCGCCCTCGACGCCCTCGCCGACCGCCCCGCCGACGAACGCACCCGCGCCCTGCTGCACGGCTCCCTCTGGGGCAACCGCGCCGACCTCGGTTTCCGTCTCTCCGCCGAGGGCGCCGACACCCGGGACGCCGCCCCCGGTCTGCTCGCCGACGACAGCGACACCCTCTGGTCACTGCTCCCGCCCTCCGGCACCAACACCCTCTGCCTTGTCGCCGACAACGCCGGCCGCGAACTCATCCCGGACCTCCTCCTCATCGCCGACCTCCTCGACCGGGGCCGCGTCGCCCGGGCCGTGCTGCACGTCAAGCCCCACCCGTACTACGTCTCCGACGCCACCACCGCCGACGTCCTCGACGCCCTGCGCCGCCTGACCTCGGCACCCGGCACGGCCGCGGCCTACGGGCGGCGACTGTGGACGGCGATGACCGACGGCCGGCTCACCGTCCGCGCCCACCCCTTCTCCGCCGCCCCCCTGCCGTACGCCGAGATGCCGGACGACCTGCGCGCCGAGTTCGCCGCCGCCACCCTGACCGTGGTCAAGGGCGACCTCAACTACCGCCGCCTGGTGGGCGACCGGCGCTGGCCCCCGACCACCCCCTTCGCCGACCTCACCGCCTACTTCCCCGGCCCGGTCGCCGCCCTGCGCACCCTGAAGTCGGAGGTCGTCTGCGGCCTCGACGCCACCACCGAGGCCGCACTCACCGCCGCCGAGGGAGACCGCTGGCGAACCGCGGGCACCCACGCGCTGATCCAGGTCAGAGACTGAACGGGCGGGCACGACAGTCAGGGGGCGATCCGCAGCGGCAGGGACTTGACGCCGTTGATGAAGTTCGACACCAGACGTCTCGGCGGACCGGCGCTCCGCAGCACCGGCAGCGCGCGTATCACCTCCCCGTACAGCACGCGCAGTTGCAGCCGCGCGAAGTGCGCGCCCAGACAGACATGGGGACCGTCCCCGAAGGACACCTGCGGATTCGGCGTCCGGCTGAGGTCCAGCCGGTCCGGCTCGGTGAACACCCGCTCGTCCCGGTTGGCGGCCGCGTGGCAGACGACCACCTTGTCACCGGCCCGGATCCGCCGCCCGGCCAGCACCGTGTCGCGCGCGGCCGTACGGCGGAAGGTGAGCACCGGCGGATGCCAGCGCAGCAACTCGTCCACGGCGGTGCCGAGCGACACCGCACCGGACCGCAACCGCTCCTGCTCGGCCGGGTGATCCGCGAGGGCCAGCAGCCCGCCGGGCGCGGCACTGCGCACCGTGTCGTTCCCGGCGACCGTGAGCAGGAAGAAGAACATCTCCAGCTCGGCTTCGGCGAGTTCCTCGTCCTGGGCGAGAGTGGTCAGCACGTCGTCGCCGGGGTGGCGGCGCTTGTGCGCGGCGAGCTGCCGGGCGTAGTCGAACATGTCCCGCAGGGCGGCCGGGGAGCGCGGGTTGACCGGTCTGCCCCGCTCGTCGCGCACCACGGGGCCGGCTTCGTCCGGGTCCTGGTAGCCGATCACCCGCTGCGTCCAGTGGAGCAGCAGCTTCCGGTCGCTCGCCGGGACACCGAGCAGGTCGGACAGGTTCAGCAGGGCGTAGTCGTCGGTGACGGCAGCGACCAGGTCGACGGTTCCGTCCCCGGCTCGGGCGTCGTCCAGGGCGCGGGCGAGGAGCGTGCGGGCCCGCTCCTCGGCGACCGCCGTGAACCGCTCGATCCGGCCGGGGGTGAAGGCCCGGCTCACCAGCCGCCGCAGCCGGTTGTGATGCGGCGGGTCCTGGTTGAGCATCATGCGCCGGATGAACGGCAGGTCGGCCGGGTCGGGATCGCGGATCTGGGTGGCGCCGAGGTACGACGAGAAGGTCGCCGCGTCCTTCAGCACACGCACCACGTCGGTGTGCCGGGTCACCGCCCAGAAGCCGGGCCCGGCAGGCCAGCCCAGCACCTCGGGCTCCTCCTGCCAGGCCATGGGGTGATGGTCGCGCAGCGTGCGGTAGGCGTCATAGGGCACACCGGCGGCGTACTGCCGGGGGTCGAAGACGTCGGGCACGGGCGGCGCGTCGGACAGGGTCATGCGGCACCGCCCTCGGGGCCGCCGGAGCCGGTGTCGTCCGCCCGCAGGAAGTCCTCCGCGACCCGGATCAGCTCCAGCGGCGTCTCGTCCATCGCGTAGTGCCCCGCGCCAGGCAGTTCGTGCAGCATGGCGCGCGGATACCAGGTCAGCCAGGTCTGCCGGAGCAGGTCCGCCGACAGCGCGGGGTCAAGCGCCCCGGCAAGCGCGAGCGCGGGGACCGTCGCGCCCTCGACCCGGTCGTGGAAGTCGTCCCCCGCCCAGGAGTCCAGCCAGGCGCGGAACGCCTTCGGGTCGCTGCACGCCAGCGAGCGCGCGACCATCCGGTCCAGCCAGGCGGCGGGGCGGCGGCCGCCCGTGGTGATGTCGATGATGGCCCGCCGGTTCTCCGGCCGGTGCGCGGCGTCGGCGAACAGCGACCACTGCTCCGGCGGCAGCGCGAGCCCCGAGGCGGGCACCGGCGAGACGCCCACGATCCGGCGTATCCGGTGCGGGGCGACGGCCGCCAGCCGCTGCGCGACCGCGCCCCCCATCGAGTGCCCCACCACCGAGAACCGCTCCCAGCCCAGCCGGTCGGCCAGCTCCACCAGGTCCAGGGCGGCCTCATGGGTCGTGTACTCGCCCGGCGTCTCCCGGGCCTCGCCGTAGCCGCGCAGGTCGACCAGCGCGTACTGGAACGCCGCACGGTCCAGGTCCGGCAGCACCGGCGCGTACGCGGAGCGGTCGGCGAACCAGCCGTGCACGGCGAACACCTTGTGGGCACCGTCGCCGTGCAATTCGTGGGGGAGCGCGAAGGAAGTCATGGGCACCACCGTGGCGGGAGGTCGAAGGGGCGGCAAGAGCGCGCACGAGAGAGGAATACGAGTGTGTACATGCGAGGAACGGACCCGCTTCCGCCCGAGCTCCCGGACCGACCGCGATTCACGCGATGGTGTGATCATGTGCGGCTGCGCGGATGTCCTTCCGGGCGCGGGGGTAGGGCCCGGCCATGACGCAGCCCTTCGAACTCCCGCACTTCTACATGCCGTATCCCGCGCGGCTCAACCCGCATCTCGACGAGGCCCGCGACCACTCGACGGTGTGGGCGCGCGAGATGGGCATGCTGGAGGGCTCCGGGATCTGGGAGCAGGCCGACCTCGACGCGCACGACTACGGACTGCTCTGCGCCTACACCCACCCCGACTGCGACGCGGACGCCCTCTCGCTGATCACCGACTGGTACGTGTGGGTGTTCTTCTTCGACGACCACTTCCTGGAGACGTTCAAGCGCAGCCAGGACCGCGCCGGCGGCAAGGCCTACCTGGACCGGCTGCCGCTGTTCATGCCGCTGGACCCGGACACGCCCGTGCCCGAGCCGCAGAACCCGGTCGAGGCCGGCCTCGCCGACCTGTGGGCCCGCACGATGCCGTCGATGTCGGCCGACTGGCGCCGCCGTTTCGCCGTGGCCACCGAGCATCTGCTGAACGAGTCCCTGTGGGAGCTGTCCAACATCAACGAGGGGCGGATCGCCAACCCCGTCGAGTACATCGAAATGCGCCGCAAGGTCGGCGGCGCCCCCTGGTCGGCCGGTCTGGTGGAGTACGCGACCGCCGAGGTGCCCGCGTCCGTCGCCGGCTCCCGGCCGCTGCGGGTGCTGATGGAGACCTTCTCGGACGCCGTGCACCTGCGCAACGACCTGTTCTCCTACCAGCGGGAGGTCGAGGACGAGGGCGAGAACAGCAACGGCGTGCTCGTCCTGGAGACCTTCTTCGGCTGCACCACCCAGGAGGCCGCCGACACCGTCAACGACGTCCTCACCTCACGGCTCCAGCAGTTCGAGCACACCGCGCTCACCGAAGTGCCCGCGCTCGCCCTGGAGAAGGGCCTCACCCCGGCCGAGATCGCGGCGGTGGCGGCGTACACCAAGGGCCTCCAGGACTGGCAGTCCGGTGGCCACGAGTGGCACATGCGCTCCAGCCGCTACATGAACAAGAACGCCGCGGCCTCCACCGGCCCCTGGCAGAGCCTCGGCGTGCTCGGCACCTCCGGCACCGACGTCCGCGGCCTGCTCGCCTCGGCCGGCGCGGAGCGGCTGCGCGCCTACACCCACCGGCCGTACCAGAAGGTCGGCCCGTCCCGCATCCCGGACATCCGCATGCCGTTCCCGCTGCGCCTCAACCCCGGTCTCGACGGCGCCCGTGCGCGCCTGCTGCCGTGGGCGCACCGTATGGGCATCCTCAGCGAGGGCGTCTGGGACGAGGACAAGCTGCACGCCTACGACCTGCCGCTGTGCTCCGCCGGACTCGACCCGGATGGCTCCGACGACGCCCTCGACCTCAGCGCCCAGTGGCTGGCCTGGGGCACCTACGGCGACGACTACTACCCGCTGGTCTTCGGGCACCGCCGCGACCTCGCCGCCGCGCGGCTCACCACCGAACGCCTGGCGGCCTGTATGCCGCTGGCCGGCGAGGAGCCGGTCGTCCCGGTGAACGGCATGGAGCGCGCCCTGAGCGACCTGTGGCACCGCACCACCGCCAAGATGGACGAGGGCGCCCGCCGCGTCCTGAAGGACTCCGTGAACGTGATGACGGAGAGCTGGCTGTGGGAGCTGGCGAACCAGATCCAGAACAGGATCCCCGACCCCGTCGACTACCTGGAGATGCGCCGCGCCACCTTCGGCTCCGACATGACCATGAACCTGTGCCGCATGGGCCATGGTCCCTCGGTCCCGCCGGAGGTCTACCGCAGCGGCCCGGTCCGCTCCATGGAGAACGCGGCCGTCGACTTCGCCTGCCTCCTCAACGACGTCTTCTCGTACCAGAAGGAGATCGAGTACGAGGGGGAGATCCACAACGCGATCCTGGTCGTGCAGAACTTCTTCGGCATCGACTACCCGACCGCCCTCGGCGTCGTCGCCGACCTGATGAACCAGCGCATGGAGCAGTTCGAGCACGTGGTCGCGACCGAACTGCCCGTCGTGTACCAGGACTTCGACCTGTCCGACGAGGCCCGCGCCGGGCTGGAGAGCTATGTGACCGCGCTCCGGAACTGGATGGCCGGCATCCTGAACTGGCACCGCGCGGTGGACCGTTACAAGGCCGACTGGCTGGCCGGCCGTGCCCACGGCTTCCTCCCGGACCGGGCCCCGGCGGTCCCCGTCCCCGCGTGGGTCAGCTGATCGCCCGGACTCTCCCGGCCGTCGCCTCGGCGAGCTCGCGCACGCCGCGGGCGCCGGCCTCCGAGAGACCGCCGCGCATCTCCTCCGCGAGCGCGAGCAGGACACGGGCCTCCTCCGGGCGTCCCGCGTCGGCCAGGGCGCCGCTCAGCGCGTAGTGCTCCCGGGCGACGAACAGGCCCACGTTCACCAGGCGCCAGTTCCACGCCGAGGCGTTCTCGGCGTCCCCCAGTGCGTCCCTGACCGACGCCAGGGAACGCGCCGCCCGACCGAGCCGGCCGGTACGGCGCTCCAGCGCGGCCTGGTCGAGACGGGCCCAGGCGCGGTCCCGCGCGGTGTCCTGCAGAGCGGTGTACTGCCGCTGGGCGCGCAGCGCCTGGACGAGGTCGCCGAGCCGCTCCAACTGGGCGGCGATCACCCGCAGCGGTGAGGGGTCCAGCCGGGTCGGATCGCCGGGCCACCGCAGCAGGCTCTGGTCCAGCTCGATCGCGTCCAGCCGGCGGATCAGTGCCACCCGGGCGAGCGTGGTCAGCCCCTGGTCCCGCGCCAGCTCGGTCCAGGTGAACAGCGACTCGTCGGCGGGGTCCGTGCCGAAGAAGGCCTCGTCCATCTCCCGCGCCCACGCGCGCAGTTCGCTCCCCTCCGCGTCGAGGGCGGGGATGTCGCTCAGACCGCAGTGGGTGTCGAAGTCCGTTTCGCGCACCTCGTGCAGCAGCGGCAGGTCCCCGGGGTCCCCGCGCAGCCCCACCAGTGCGGCCGCCAGCCGCAGTTCGTCCGTCATCGACGCCTCCGCCTCCGCCCGCAGCAGCGGGCGCAGCAGAAGTGGATCGCCCTCCGCGCGGTCGAACTGCGCGGCCCGCAGCACCAGTCGGCGCCGCACCGGATCCGCGGCCACGGCCGCCAGGGCGTCCTGGGCGCCGTCCCGCAGCAGCGCCAGGTCGGCACGGCCCCGTGCCAGGACGGGCTCCCACAGAGGCGGCCGGGGCAGGTCGTCGAGAAGGTCGTAGGCCCCCTGCTCGTCGTCACCGATCAGCACGAAGTCGGGCTCGGTGCGCATCAGCGCCGCGTGCAGCAGGCCCACCAGCTCGACCGGGGAGCGCTCGGGCAGGCCCAGCGCGGCACGCAGTTCGGCCCGCTCGTCGTCGATGCCGTGGGACGCGCGGATCCCGTCCTCGATCTCCGCGACCCGCCCCAGGATCCTCTCCTCGCCGTCCCGCGGCGACAGGTCGACGCAGTCGCGCCAGCCGGGCAGACCGATCAGGATCTCCAGTGCCTCGTCGACACTCGACCCGATGAGCCCGGCCGTGCCCTCCGAGGAGGCGTACAGCATCGAGCCGTCCGCGCACGCGAAGTACGTACCGCCGGAGTCGTCACCCGCCACCGCCTCCAGCGGGTCGCCCGAAGCCGTTCGGACCGGCTCGACATGGCCCTGCGCCGCACGGTCCAAGTCGAAGCCGAACGGAAAGGCGGCCAGGGCGGCCAGTCGGCGGTCCTGCCGCAGCAGCCGCAACGCGTGATCGGTCATGTCGCAGAACGTAACAGGCCCCACTGACAACGGCTCCGGTGGTACAGGGGAAGCGGACGCACCTCTTCCATGCGCCGTCTCCAGCTCCTGGGCCGCGACGCCTACGACGTCTCGGGCTTCGACCCGGCGATCGGCGGCACCCGCACCCCGATCCGGTACGACGCGGGCACCCGCATCCCGCTCGCACCCAACGAGCGCGGCTACAAGGACGTGTTCCGGGTGCCGGGGAACCAGATGCTGCGCGTCATGGGCCGGTTCGACGGGGCGTACGGCCGCTTCATGTACCACTGCCACCTCCTCGAACACGAGGACATGGGCATGATGCGGCCGTTCGTGGTCATGCCCCCCGAGGCACTGAAGTTCGACCACGGCGGCGCCCACGGCGGTCACGGGGAGGGCCACACGGGCTGATCCGGGCTGGGCACACGGGCCTGGGTCAGACCGGCTGACGCGTCTCCCGCGCGGCGGCGTGGTCGACCGCGGCTCGCGCCAGTGCCCGGATCACCGGGTGCGGGTGCGAGCCGTCGCCGGACAGCTCCGGCTGGAAGAGGGTCGCCACGAAGAAGGGATGTCCCGGCAGTTCGGCGATGCGGACGGCGCCGCTGTCGTCGTGACCGGAGAACCGCAGCCCGTGTGCGCGGAGCGTGTCCAGGTGCCGGGAGGGGCCGTAGTTGCAGGAGTAGCGCTCGACGGTGCGCTCCGAGCCGAGGAGGGAGTGGATCAGGGAGCCCGGCTCCAGCCGTACGGCGGCCTCGTGGCCGGCCAGCGAGCAGGCCAGCGGCTCGATCAGGAAGTCGTCGGCACCGGGGTCGTTCTCGGCGTGCGCGACCCGGGTCAGGCCGCACACCCCGCGGGCGAACTCCAGCAGCGCGTGCTGGAAGCCGCCGCACGTGCCGAGGAACGGGATACCCTCCTCCCGAGCGGTGCGGATCGCGGCGAGCACACCCGCCTCGCTGCGGTAAGGGCTGCCGGGCACCACCCACACGGCGTCGAACCCGCGTACCGCGCCCTCGGCCTCGGCGTCCTGCGAGGGGATCCAGTACGGGTCGAGGACGAGCCGGTCGCGGGCGGCGAGCGCGTCGAGCAGCCGCGGGATACGGGCGTGCGAGACGACGTTGGGGGTGCGGTCGCCGACCAGGGCGACCCGCGCGGCGGGAGATGCGGTCCGTGTCATGGCGTTCATCCTCCGCGCGGCCCCTTGTTCACGTCCAACGATGATCTCTGCACTCTCGATAAGCGTCACTGATGAGAGGCTGGCCCGCATGGACCCGCACCTCCTGCGCACCTTCGTCACCGTCGCCCGCCTCGCCTCCTTCTCGGCGGCCGCGCGGGAGCTGGGCTACACGCAGTCCGCGGTGTCCCAGCACATCGCCGCTCTCGAACAGGACCTCGGCGCACCGCTGCTCACCCGCCGCCCCGTCACCCCGACCGCCGCCGGGGAACGGCTCCTCGAACACGCGGCCCCCCTGCTGCTCCGCCTCGACGGGGCCCGCGCGGACGTGTCCAGGATCGCGGCGGCGCCCTCGCACGGCCTGAGCCTCGCCGCCTCCCCGACCGCGCTCGGGCCCCGCGTCCTCGCCGCCCTTCCGCCCGCCGGAGTCACCCTCCGGGTCATCGCCCGCGAGGAGATCCCCGCGGCCGTCGCCACCGGCACCGCCGACCTGGGGCTCGTCGACGGCCTGACCGCCCCCAGCGACCCGCTGCGGCTGCCCGACGTGGCGCCGCTGGCCACCGAGGGCATCGGGGAGGAGCCGGTCTGCGTGTTGCTGCCCGCCGCCCATCCACTGGCCGGCCGCAGCGGACTGCGCCTCGACGACCTCGCCGACGCCCGCTGGCTGGACGCCCCCGACGCCGCCCTGCCGCTGACCCAGCTGCGCGCCGCGGCGGGCGGCCGGGGCTTCCGCCCCGCCCTGCGCTACGAGGGCACCGACGTGCGCGTCCTCACCGCGCTGGCCGCCGCGGGCCACGGGCTGACCCTGCTGCCCCGCGCGGCTGCCGCCGCGGTGCCGGGCGCGGTCGCCGTCCCCGTCATCGCCCCGCGCGTCGTCCACCGCACGGAACTGGTGTTCGGAGGGTCGCCGAGGGGAGCCGCCGCGGCCCTCGCGGACGCCCTGCTCGTCCGCGCGTGAGGTGCCCGCGCGAGGCGCCTGCGTGCGGTGCCCGCGTGAGGTGTCGCCGAGCGGCCGAAGAGCCGGGAAGAACCAAGATCTTCCCGCATCCGACCACCGGTCAGTCTCACTCGTTCGTGGCAGGTCGCGCGCCGGAGCGCCGGGTAGAGCACCAGCCGGAGGCGATCCATGGAACAGACTGCGTTGCGTCCCAAGCCGATGCCCGGTCAGGAGCCCGGCACCGGCAGCCGACCCGACGGCTCGGCCCCGCGCCCGCACGCCGCGCGCCGGCGCGGCCGACGGCTCACGACCCTGCTGCTCGGCCTGCTCGCCGGGACGGCCCTGGTGCTGTCCGGGGTCGGGCTCGGCACCGTCGGCGCCACCGTGCTCGGCGTGGAGAAGCTGGCCGGACTCCAGCAGCGGACGGTACAGCCGGGGCCCGTGCAGCCCGCCCCGCCCCGCCCCGGCGAGCCCGCGTCACCCGGGCCCGCGTCGCCCGCGCCCGCCCCCTCACCCGCCGGGGCGGTCCTCGGCCTCGAGGTCGTGGACGCCGAGACGTCCGGCGCCCAGGTCGTCGGGGTCCACGTCCCCGGACCCGGATTCGCGGCGGGCCTGGCCCGCGGCGACGTCCTGCTCACCTTCGACGGCGCCCGGATCGACTCGGCGGCCGACCTCGTCGAGGCCGTGGACCGGGCCCGGCCCGGGGAGCGGGTCACCCTGACGGTGCGCCACCCCAGCGGCGGCCGGCAGCAGCTCACGATCGTCCCCGGCGTCGTGACCTGACCCCGCGCGCCACCGCGCCCGGGCGGTGACGGCAGGGCCGCGGTGCGGAAAACCACTGGTCGGTCCCTCCCGCGCGGAGCGACGATGAGGCCCATGCTGAGCACCCTCCTCGCCTTCCTCGGCGCCTGCACCCTGATCGCCGCCTCGCCCGGCCCCAGCACCGTGCTGATCATCAAGCAGTCGCTGCACAGCCGCCGCTCCGGCTTCCTGACCGTGCTCGGCAACGAGACCGGCGTCTTCGTCTGGGGCGTCGCCGCCGCCTTCGGCCTCACCGCCCTGCTCACCGCCTCCCAGGTGGCGTACGACGTGATGCGCATCGTCGGCGCGGGCGTCCTCGTCTACTTCGGCGTCCAGGCCCTGCGCCAGGCCCGCCGGATGCGGCGCACCGGGGAGGCCGCGGAGGTCTGGCAGGACGTCGAGCGCAGCGGCTGGTCCGCCTACCGCGCGGGACTGCTGCTCAACCTCGCCAACCCCAAGGCGGCCGTCTTCGCCCTCTCCTTCCTCCCGCAGTTCGTCCCCGAGGGCGCCCCGCACCTGCCCGCCATGGTCGGCCTCGCCGCCGTCTGGGCCGTCTTCGAGATCGGCTACTACGGTCTGTACGTGTGGTTCGTCGGCCGGATGAAGACCTTCCTGTCGCGCGCCGGAGTGCGCCGGCGGCTGGAACAGGTCTCCGGCGGCGTGCTGCTGCTCCTCGGCGCCCGCATGGCCCTGGAGAGCTGAGCCGTGGTCGTACACCCGTCCGAAAGCCGCGAAAGCTGCGAAAGCCGCGCGCACCGGCTCGCGCGGCCCCCGCTGTCCGGGCAGGATGCTGCCCGTGGTTCCCGCACCCGCCGAGGAGGCCCGGATGACCGGCAGTAGCACACCAGCGGGCAGCGGCGCTCCCGCGCCCTTCACCGCCGACGACTACCGGGCCCGTATGGAACGCGCCGCGCGCGCCGCCGCCGACGCCGGGCTGGCGGGGCTCCTCGTCGCCCCGGGGCCCGACCTCGTGTGGCTCACCGGCTACGCGCCCACCGCGGTCACCGAACGGCTCACCGTGCTGGTCCTCGCCGCCGGCCGGGACCCCGTCCTCGTCGTCCCCACCCTCGAGGCCCCCGACGCCGAGAAGGCCGCCGGCGCGCCCGCGCTGACCCTGCGCGACTGGACCGACGGCAAGGACCCGTACGCCGCCACCGCCGCCCTCCTGGACGTCACCGGCACCTTCGGCGTCAGCGACAACACCTGGGCCCTGCACCTGCTGGGCCTGCAGAAGGCGCTGCCCGGCACCTCCTACGCCTCCCTCACCGAGGCCCTGCCGATGCTCCGCGCGGTCAAGGACGAGGCGGAACTGCGCCTCCTGGCGGCGGCCGGAGCCGCCGCCGACGCGACGTTCGAGGAGATCCGGAAGGTTCCCTTCGGCGGGCGCCGGGAATCAGAGGTCGCCGCCGACCTCGCCGACCTGCTGCGCCGCTTCGGTCACCAGCAGGTCGACTTCACCATCGTCGCCTCCGGCCCGAACGGGGCCAATCCGCACCACGAGGTGGGCGACCGGGTCATCGAACGCGGCGACATGGTCGTCCTCGACTTCGGCGGCCTCAAGGACGGCTACGGCTCCGACACCTCCCGTACGGTCCACGTCGGCGAACCCACCGACGAGGAGCGCCGGGTCCACGACATCGTCCGCGAGGCACAGGAGGCGGGGTTCCGCGCGGTACGGCCCGGCGTCGCCTGCCAGGAGGTCGACCGGGCGGCCCGCGCGGTCATCGCCGACGCCGGGTACGGCGAGTACTTCATCCACCGCACCGGCCACGGCATCGGCGTCACCACGCACGAGCCGCCGTACATGATCGAGGGCGAGGAGCAGCCCCTGGTGCCCGGGATGTGCTTCTCGGTGGAGCCCGGCGTCTACCTCCCCGGCCGGTTCGGCGTCCGCATCGAGGACATCGTGACCGTCACCGAGGACGGCGGCCGTCGCCTGAACGACACTCCGCGCGAGATGGTGATAGTGGACTGACCGCAGTCCACGACCCCGTCCCCGTACGCCCCGTACACGACAACGGCCCCGACCATGACCCAGGCACCGACACCCACCGCGGACACCGTCCGCCGACTCGTCCGCTCCCTGCTCAAGGAGGGAGCGGACACCGCCGCAGGCCCCGACGTCCGGCCGGTCGCCGACGGCGAGGAGGCCGTCACCTGGTGGGTCGGCACCCGCCATGTGCTGCGGCTCGCCCCGGACGCCGAGGCGGCCGTCCGGCAGCGCCGCGAACTGCGGCTGCGCGACCTGGTCCGGCCGCACGTCCCGGTCGCCGTGCCGACCAGCGTGGCGCACGGCGAGTGGGCCCCGGGGCTCACCTACACCCTGGACACCAAGGTCCCCGGCGGCTCCGGCGAGCAGCACGAAGTCTCCGCCCTCGGCGAGGCCGACCTCGCCGGGCTGCTCACCGGCCTGCGCGAGGTGCCGCCGCGCCAGGCCGAGGCGCTGGGCGTGCCGCGCACCGCCCCGCGCTCGCTGGAGGCACTGCGCCGGGCCGCCGTACAGGCCGCCGAACGCCTGGCCGAAGCGGACGAGTTCGACGCGGCGCGGCTGCGGCAGCTCACCCCGCCCGCCGCCGGCCAGCTCGCCGCGCAGCCCGGCGGAGCGGTCCTCGTCCACCACGGGCTCACCGGCGAACACCTCGTGGTGAGCGCCGACGGCAGGGTGCGCGCGGTGCTCGGCTGGGCCGACACGATCATCGGCGACCCGGCCGAGGACATCGCCGGGCTCGCCCGCGCGGTCGGCGCCCCCGCGGCCGTCCGCGCCGCCACCCTCGCCGGCTACGGCGCCCGCCCCTGTCTGCGCGGCCTGTGGCTGGCCCGCTGCGACACCGTCCTCCACCTCGCCGAAACCCTCTCCGGCCGCCCCGTCGCCCCCCTGCCCCTCCTGCGCTCCCACCTCCGCCGCGCGTGGGAACCGATCCTGCTGGAACGGGTGACGGACCTACGGCACGACGGGGCGGACGGCACCCCATAGACAGCTCCACCACACCGGAGCGCCTCGGCTTTCGGTGCCCGTTACGGTGTGGCGGTCGCTTGTCCGGCGGCGCCTGGCCGCTCGGCGAGACGTCAGGAGCGACGCTCGGCGTCGACGGCCGTGTTGCAGGGCACGAAGGTCTGGCGACCGCCACGACATCGGCCGCCGCCCGGTGAGGGCCACTACAACCCCTCAGCTTGCCTCCCGGCGTTGCCGGAGCTCGTCGACGCTTGCGGTCAGGGTGCCGTCGTGCTGCTCGTAGTGGGAGAGCGCGATTCCGAGGCCGAAGAAGGTGGGGGCCCACTCCCCTACGAAGATGCCCCACCGGTCGGCGCGCGCGACCCCGGTTCCCGGTTCCGCTTTGAAGGGAGAGCGCCCAGGCGGCGACCGTCTGGATGGGCTGCCCGGCGCGAGATGGGAGCAAGAAGAATAAATTGCGCATTCGCGATGAATTGGGACGGGGAGGGCGGGTACGCGGCCGATGGTGCCGCTGCAAGGGGCAAGGTGAGGCCAGGCGGCCCGGAACGGCGAGAAGCGCGATCGACGGCCGTCGGCACCTCCGCCCTCGCATTCGGTTGTCAGGCTGCCGGTCAGTCGTACTGCGACCTCGCGTGGCAGCTGCCGCTCGTTTCCTGCGCGAAGCGGCCGGTGGCTTCCGGGCCCGGCTGGTGTCCCCGCGCCTCAACAGCACACGCAGCGTCGAGCGAGTCAGCGAGTGATGCCATGCGCTGTACGCGAATCCCCCCACGGGGGCCGAGAACCACCCGCCCCATGGCGGCGTGGCCCCTGTACGGCCTTTGCGGGCACCCCCCGCTGGTCGACGAAGCCACCCCCCGATGCGGTGTTCGCGCGCGACGTCGGCCGACCGGCCGAGCGCCACGAACACGCTTGCCCGCCGCATGGGCCGGTCAGCGAAGAGCGCGGGTGCACACCGCGTCGAGCACCGCGATCCGTACCCTCGTACGCATCTTCCTTGCTCTGTTGCTGGCTGCGGGGGGCTTCACCCTGTCTTCGGCGAGCGCCGCCTTCGCCGACGGTCCGGTCGACCTGTCGCGGGAAGGAAGGATCACGGACCGGGTGGGGGCCCTCGGCGACCGGGAACCCGAGGTGGCCCAGGCGCTCGCCCGGCTGGCCGATGAACACGGACTTCAGCTGTTCGTGGTGTACGTGCGCGACTTCTCCGGCCGCCACCCACAGCAGTGGGCGAATCAGACGGCTCTGAGGAACGGGTTCGGCGCCGACGACGCGTTGCTCGCCGTCGCCACCGGCGCCCGGCAGTACTCCTACTACGTCGACGCCGCCTCCCCGCTGACGCGACAGGAGCTCGCCGAGGTCGACACCACGGCCGTCGCCCCGGCGCTCCGGCAGAACGACTGGGCGGGAGCGGCGATCGGCGCGGCCCGCGGATACGGCGCGGTGCTCTCGGGTCAGCCCGTGCCCACGGTGGCCGTGACGCCCGGGGAGGCGGACCCGGGGCAAGGCGAGGGGACGGGTCTCGCCGGAGGCGGCTGGCTCTTCCTGCTGCTGATACCGGCTGCGCTGGCCCTGTTCGCGTACGCCCTGATCAGGCGTAAGGCGCGCAGGGCGGAGCCAGGGGACGGCGAGGACGGCTGGGGCGGTCCGGCCCCGGACGCGGCGACGGAACTCGACGCCCGGGCGCGGCAGGCCCTGGTGCAGACCGACAACGCGGTACGCACCAGCCAGGAGGAGCTGGGCTTCGCCGCCGCACAGTTCGGCGAGGAAGCCACACGGCCCTTCACCGAAGCCGTCGAAACGGCGAAGCGGGAGCTGACCGCGGCGTTCCGGCTGCGACAGCGACTTGACGACGCCTACCCGGAGGACGAGCAGACGCGCCTGCAGATGATCCAGGACATTCTGACTCGCTGCGCCAGGGCCAATCGGGTGCTGGACGAAAAGGCGGAGGACTTCGACCGCTTGCGTGCCCTGGAACGCAACGCGCCCCAGGCCCTGGCCGCGGCGCAGACCGCTGCCGACACCGCCGGTGGCCGGCTGGCCGACGCGCGGGCCGCATCGGATGCCATGCGTGAGCGGTACGCCGCCTCGGCCACCGCACCGATCGTCACGGACGTCGAGCAGGCGGGCAGCCGGCTGGACTTCGCGCAGGACAGCCTGCGGCAGGCCCGGCACGCGGTGCACAGCGGCGACAACGGCGCGGCCGCGATCCGGGTCCGGGCCGCCGAGGCGGCAGTAGCCCAGGCCGACCGGCTGATCGACGCCGTCGATCGGCGGGCGCGGGAACTGGCGGACGCCGCCGACGCGTTGCCGGGCGCGCTGACCGAGACGAACGCGGACCTGGCGGAGGCGCATGGCCTGCTGCAAGGGGCCCGGGAGCTTCCGACCGCCGCCCTGCAGGGGCGGATCGCCCGCGCCGAGACCGTCGCGAGCGAGGTACGCGAAGCCGTGGAGACAGGCCGTTACGACCCCATCGACGCGCTGCGCAGGGTGGAGGAGGCCGATGCCGGACTCGACGAGGCACTGATGGGGGCGCAGGAGAGCGAACAGGGCGCGCGGCGTGCCGGGGCGCTGCTGGAGCGGGCGATGCTCAGCGCGCGAGCGAGCATCGGCGCGGCCGTGGACTACGTCGTCACGCACAGGGGAGCCGTCGGCAGCGAGGCCCGCACACGGCTGGCGGAGGCACAGCGCAGGCTCGAGCAGGCCGAGACGCTCTCTCGCCGGGACGTCACGGGGAACCCGCACCAGGCCCTCACCGAGGCGCAGCAGGCCGACGTCCTGGCGCAAGATGCTCTGCTCCTGGCCCAGGAGGACGTCGAGGGATTCGGGACAGCCATGGAGCCCGGTGCGTACGCGGTCGGGGCCACCGGGAGCGGACTGGCGGGCGCCATGCTGGGCGGCATCCTGCTCGGTGGCGTGTTCGGCGGCGGCTACGGCCCCAGCCCCGCCAGCTTCGGGGGCGGTGCAACACGCGGCCGGATGGGAGGTGGATATTTCTGACATCGACGGCGACGGCGACGATGTGTCCCACAGCGGTGCGACGGGAGAGATGCCATGGCCAAGCAGACCATCCTGGGACGGGTCACACAGCTGGCGCGTGCCAACATCAACGCGCTCCTCGACCAGGCAGAGGATCCTCAGCTGATGCTGGACCAGCTGATCCGCGACTACACCAACAACATCAACGAGGCGGAGCAGGCGGTGGCCACCACCATCGGCAATCTGCGTCTGATGGAACAGGACTACAGGGAGGACAAGGAGGCCGCCGCCGAGTGGGGCCGCAAGGCACTCGCAGCCAGCAAGAAGGCGGACGAACTGCGAGCCGGCGGGCACACTCCGGAGGCCGACAGGTTCGACGCCCTGGCCAAGGTCGCCCTGAGCAGGCAACTGCAGACCGAAAGGGAGGCCACCGCGGCGGAGCCGACGATCGCCTCCCACACGGCCGTTGTGGACAAACTCAAAGCCGGCCTCGACCAGATGCAGCTCAAGCTCGGAGAACTGCAAGGCAAGCGCGACCAGCTCGTCGCGCGGTCGAAGTCCGCCGAGGCGCAGAACCGCATGCTCGACGCCGTCAAGAGCATCGACGTACTCGATCCGACAAGCGAGATCAGCCGGTTCGAGAACAAGGTGCGCCGAGAAGAGGCCCGGGCCACGGGCAAGGAAGAACTCGCCGCCTCCTCCCTGGACGCGCAGTTCGAACAGCTCGAAGGACTCGGCGACGCGACAGAGATCGAAGCGCGCCTGGCCGCCCTCAAAGCCGCATAGACACCCGTACAGGAAAGGAACGGTTGGTCATGACGCAGGTAGAGCAGCCGCTGACCGACGCGGGCATCAAGGTTCGCCAAGTCAACCACTATCAGTTCAGCTGGGTAGCCGGAGAACCGGGCCGGCGCGGCACCTTCACCCTGCAGCTGGTCCTGGACGAAGGTGCCGGGGAAGAAGTCCTCACGGTCGACGCCGACGACGCCGACGTGCTGAAGGACCTGCTGGAACACAACCAGACCGTCCAATACGACGTCCCCCGCCACACCCTCATGTTCGGCGTGACACCCGCCGGCAGCTGACGCCGAGCAGTCCACCGTCCGGTCGTCGGCTACGCGGGCGGTCCCTCAGGGCGGTCCGGAAGCCTCCGCGGCCTGTGGTCCGGAGGCTTCGTCGTCCCTGGCCTTCGGGGTGATAGGCCCGGCACCGGTCAGGCTCGTCAGGCAAGGGGGGATCGATGGACGGAGCTGCCCCAAACGCCGGCCCGGGGCCGGCGGGGGCCTTGCGCGTGCGGCCCTGACCGGGCACGGCGGCGTCGGGCCCGCCCCCGCTCACGGCTGCGCCAGCACCACGCACGACTCCCCGGGCACCCGCAGGACCCCCTGAGCGTCCGGGACCTCCACCGGCTCCCATGCCGCGAGGATCTCGGCCGGACGGGTGCCCAGGGGGATCGCCGCCGGCTCCGCGGACAGGTTCACGGCCACGCACACGTCGCCGCGCCGGAAGGCGAGCCAGCGGGCCTGCTCGTCGTAGGCCACCTTGATGTCCGAGAGGTCGGGGTCGGTGAGGTCGGGCTGCTGGTGGCGCAGGGCGATGAGGCGGCGGTACCAGGCGAGCACGCGCGCGTGCGGCTCGCGTTCCGGCTCCGACCAGTCCAGGCACGAGCGCTCCCGGGTCGCCGGGTCCTGCGGGTCCGGGACGTCCTCCTCGGCCCACCCGTGCGCGGCGAACTCCCGCCGCCTGCCCCGCCGTACCGCCTCGCCCAGCTCGGGATCGGTGTGGTCGGTGAAGAACTGCCAGGGCGTGCCCGCCGCCCACTCCTCGCCCATGAACAGCATCGGCGTGAACGGCCCGGTCAGCGTCAGCGCGGCGGCGCAGGCCAGCAGCCCGGGGGAGACGAGGGAGGCCAGCCGGTCGCCCTGGGCCCGGTTGCCGACCTGGTCGTGGGTCTGGCTGTAGCCGAGCAGCCGGTGCGCGGCCACCCGGGTGCGGTCCAGCGGACGCCCGTGCCGCCGGCCGCGGAAACTGGAGTACGTGCCGTCGTGGAAGTACCCGCCCGTGAGCGTCTTGGCGAGCGCCTGCATGGGGGCGCGCGCGAAGTCCGCGTAGTAGCCCTGCGACTCACCGGTCAGCGCCGCGTGCACGGCGTGGTGGAAGTCGTCGTTCCACTGCGCCTGCAACCCGAAACCGCCCTCCGCGCGCGCGGTGACCAGCCGGGGATCGTTCAGATCGGACTCCGCGATCAGGAACAGCGGCCGGCCCAGATCGGCCGCCAGGCCGTCCACCGCGGTCGACAGCTCCTCCAGGAAGTGGTACGCGCGCGTGTCCACCAGCGCGTGCACCGCGTCCAGCCGCAGCCCGTCGATCCGGTAGTCCCGCAGCCACGCCAGCGCGCTGCCGATCAGATACGCGCGCACCTCGTCCGAGCCCGGCGCGTCCAGGTTCACCGCGGCGCCCCACGGTGTGTGGTGCGTCTCCGTGAAGTACGGCCCGAACAGCGGAAGGTAGTTGCCCGACGGGCCCAGATGGTTGTGGACGACGTCCAGGACCACGCCGAGGCCCAGTTCATGGGCCCGGTCGACAAAGCGTTTCAGCGCCTCGGGGCCGCCGTACGGCTCGTGCACCGCCCACAGCGACACCCCCTCGTACCCCCAGCCGTGCCGCCCGGGAAACGGGCACAGCGGCATCAACTCCACGTGCGTCACGCCCAGTTCGGCGAGGTGTTCCAGCCGCCCGGCCGCCGCGTCCAGAGTGCCCTCCGGCGTGTACGTGCCCACGTGCAGCTCGTACAGGACCGCCCCCGGCAGCGGACGCCCCGCCCACTCCGTACGCCACGCGTACCGGCCCTGGTCGACGACCGCGCTCAGCCCGTCCGGGCCGTCCGGCTGCCGGCGCGAGCGCGGATCGGGCCGGACGGGGCCGTCGTCCACCGCGAAGCCGTACCGGGTGCCGTCCCGCGCCTCCGCCTCGGCGATCCACCACCCCGCGCGTTCGGGATCGCGCTCCATCGCGCGCGTGACTCCCTCGCAGTGGAGCGTCACTCGGCCGGCCTGCGGTGCCCACACCTCGAACTGCACGGACGGTTCCCCTTCGTCTGCCCACAGTGACGTAGTCCGTCCATGGTGCGTCAAAAGAGATCAATCCGCTTTTGAATCTTCCCTTTTGCGGCGGGTGTCGTCGGATACGCGCGCGGGACGGCCGGTTCCGCGTTTTCTGGACACCCGGAGTTCACTGACCGACAATCACCAGCGTGACGTCGTCTTTCGAGTTCCCGGCCTCTCTGCCGCGCCCTTCGGACGCGGAGCGCGATCAGGCGCTGAAGGTCCTGCGTGACGGCGTCGCCATGGGCCGTCTGTCCCACGACACGTTCATCCGGCGCATGGAGCTGGCCCTGGCCGCCCGCCGCTCCGACGAGCTGGCCGCGCTCACCGCCGACCTGCCCACCGAGAGCCGCTTCTCCCGGGTCGTGTTCGGCACCGTCGAGGCCGTGTCCGGGTTCACCGAGCGGCTGCGCCGGGCCTGGCAGGCCGAGCGGCTGCCGAAGCTGCTGCTGCCGCACCCGTCGGCGGGCAGCTCGCTGCGCATAGGCCGCGACCCCGCGAACGGCCTCAGACTGACCCACGAGACGGTTTCCCGCGTGCACGCCGAACTCAGCCGCCAGGGCGGCATGTGGATCCTCCGTGACCTCGGCTCCACCAACGGCACCACCGTCAACGGCCGCCGCGTCATCGGCGCCACCGTCGTCCGCGAGGGCGACCAGGTGTCCTTCGGACAGGTCGGGTTCCGGCTCGCCACGCACTGAGACGACGGTCAAGTCACGGCTCCTGCGACGGTGTTGACGTACACCTGAAGTCGTGACTGACTGTGCGTACACCACATACGTCAGGTGAACCGACGGCACCACGGAGGTGTGCTCTGCCGCCCCTCCTCCGCTACCCGACCGTCGACGAGCTGGGCGCCCGGGCCGCCGCCCTCGTCGCCCGCCACCCCCGGGACGCCCGGCTGCGCCGCGTCGGCACCTCCCGCGCGGGCACGCCCCTGTGGCTGCTCTCCGTCGGCCACGGCGCCCGTCAGGCGCTCGTCGTGGCCGGACCGCACGCCAACGAGCCCGTCGGCGGGGCCACCGTGCTGCGGCTGGCCGAGCGCGCCATCGCGGATCCACGCCTCACCGAGGGCGCCGACGCCACCTGGAACCTGCTGCTCTGCCTCGACCCGGACGGGCTGCGCCACAACGAGGGCTGGCTGACCGGCCCATACCACCTCGGGCGCTACTTCCGGCACTTCTTCCGCCCCGGCTTCCTCGAACAGCCCGAGTGGCTGCCCGACGGCGCGGCCGGTGCCCGGCTGCCGGAAACCCGCGCCCTGCTCGCCCTCCAGGATGAGCTGAAACCTTTCTTCCAGTGTTCCCTGCACGGCGTCGACGTCGGCGGCGGCTTCGTCGAACTCACCCGTGACCTGCCCGGTCTCGCCCCGCGCGTCGCCGACATCGCCGCCCGGCTGCGCATTCCGCGCGAGCTGGGTCCCTACGACGCCCTGTACTGGCCGAACCTCGGCCCCGCCGTCTACCGCATCCCGCCGCCCCGCCGCGGCGACCGGGCCGCGGCCATCACCGAGGCCGCCGTCGAGTCCACCTGGTTCCACCCGCACCGGTACGGCACCGTCACGGCCGTCGTCGAGGCGCCGATGTGGGGCGTGGCGGCCGTGGAGGACGGCTCCCGGCCCGCCGACCCGGAGGCGCGGCTGCGCGCCGTCAGCCGCACCCTGCGGCACGACACACGGCTGCTGAGGGAGCTGCTGGCCCGCCTGGTCCCGTACGCCGCGGACGCGCCGGACGCGGACCGGCTGCTGGCCCCGGTCGACGACTACCTGCTCGTCGGCCCCGGTCTCGCCGACGCCTGGGACCCCGACAGCGCCGTCCGGACCCGGCCCCTGCCGCCGCGGGACGCCGCCCACCTGACCGCCCTGCGCATCGCCGGACGCCGGCTCGCCCTGCGCACGGGCGGGCTGCTGCACCAGCTCGTCACCCGGGCCGGCCGCGACCCGGCGGGCGTGCTGCCCGAGCTGGACCGGCTCCTCGACGCCTGGTGCGCCGAATACCGCGACGGCTGCGGCGCCGAGTGGATCCCGGTGTCCCGGCAGACCGAGTACCAGTCCCGCGTGGTGCTCGCCGCGTTCGAACTGGCCGCGCGGCAGTCGCCCGCGCGGTTCCGTTCGGGTGAGCCGGACTGGGGTTCCGAGCCCGTCGTGCCGATGCACCGGGAATGACGCACACCATCACAGCGAAGGCCGTACGCCGCAGGCTGCGGGGTACGGCCGCGACGACGGCCGTGTCGACGGCCGCCCTGTTCGCCGTCCTCGCCGCCACGGCGGCACCCGCGCGGGCGATGGCCGAGCCGGTCGGGAACATCGGCCCGAGCACCTGGCTCCAGCTCACCGTCACCCGGGGCGACGTCCTCCCCCCGGGCCTGGGCTTCTCCCTCCGGCCCGGGCCGGGGCCCTTCGGCGACACGCGCGGCACCCTGCTCCTGTGCGACCCGCCCCAGGGCCACACCCGGGCCGCCGAGGCCTGCGCCCAGCTCGACGCCGCGGCCGGCGACATCCGCCGCTTCCCGCTGAGGGACGTCTCCTGCCCGATGGTCTACGCCCCGGTGACCGCGGAGGCGCGCGGGGAGTGGCAGGGCCGCGCCGTCGCCTACCGGGAGACCTTCTCGAACACGTGCGCAATGGAGGCGGTGACGGGGGCGCTGTTCAGCTTCGACGCGTGACGCCCGCCCGCGCGGGCGCGTGCTGACCGCGGTGCCGGACCAGCCGTCCGCGCGGGGCGTGCCGACCGCGGTGCCGGACCAACCGTCCGCGCGGGCTCCAGTTCTGCGCGGTGTCGAACCAGCCGTCCGCGCGGGCGTGTGCCGACCGTGACGTCGGACCAGCAGCCCGCGCGGGCGCCTGTTCCCAGCGATAGCCGACCAGCTGTCCGCGCGGGTGCCTGCTCTCAGCGAAAGCTGACCAGCGGTCCGCGCGGGCGCGCGTTCTCCGCGACGCCTGGCCGCCGCCGCCCGTCCGCGCGGGAGCCCGTCAGGCGGCTCGGTCGCGGGCGTGCAGGGCCGCTGCGACGACCGTGCGGGACTGGTGCTCGACCTGGTGCTCCAGGGGGACCCAGCGGGCGCGGAAGCGGTCCGCGAAGGCCTCGCTCCAGGTGGTCACGAGCCGTTCCAGACGCGGCACCGCGCGGTCGTCGGCCTCGCGGAGCACCCGCAGCAGCATCGCCGCGGCGCGCAGCGGCAACCGCCGGGCGAAGGCGTCCACGCTGCCGACGTACGCCATGGTGTGGTCGGCGGGTGGCGTGTGGATCCAGTCCGCGGCCAGGCCCGGCACCAGCTCCAGCGCCCACCGGGTGGCCCGCAGCAGGGGGCCGTCGAGGCCGTCCAGGCGGGGCAGGGCCTCGGTGAGAACGTCCTCGACCTGCCGCGCGTCCCGCAGCAGCCGGCCCGCCAGCCGCCGCAGCGCCGCCGCCGGGGCGGGATGCGGCGCTGGATCGTCCACCAGGTCGCTCGCCCACATCGGCACCTCAACCACCGCGGTGAGCCCGCCGTACCGGTGCGCGTGGTACCAGGTGCTGTGCCGGGCGTCGTCCGGCATGCTCGGATACGCGATCGAGCCGGGCGCGGGCATCACATGTACCCCGGGGCCGGAGGCGGGCCAGCCGGCGGCGTCCGAGGCGCCCGTCTCGACCGGGATGTGCAGCTCCGCCGCCGACTTGGCGAACGGCTCCGCCAGCCCCGGTATGTCCCGGGTCAACTGCACCCAGCTGCCGCCCAGATCGGTCCCGTGCAGGGTCACCTGGAGGTAGGGGCGCAGCTCGTCGATCACCCCGGTCAGCGCGCGGGTCTCGGGCGGCAGCCGGTCCGGGGGCAGCACCGCCGGCGACCACTCCGGCTGCTCGGGCCCGGCGGGCCGGAAGAAGCCGTGGTGGTAGTCGAGCAGGCTGCGCGGCGCCGGCGTCACATGCAGGCTCGCCCCGTCCGGGTCCGCGCACAGCAGGAAGTGCCAGGACGTCCCCGACCGCAGCGGCTGCTCGGCCACCACCCGCTCGGCGAGCGCGAGGAGCGTCGAACCGCCGGTCGGCTCGTTGGCGTGGGCGCCCGCGACGACGAGCACCGCGCGGCGCGCACGGCCGACGGAGAGCACGTGCAGCGGGCGCCCCGCGCGGGAGGTGCCCACCTCGCGCAGGGAGCACAAGCCGGGGTGCGAAGCGGCCAACGCGCGCGCGGAGGCGACCAGTTCCGCAACAGTGGGATAGCGCAGCTCCGGCAGGTGACTCACCCCCGTTCGTCCGCCCGGCTCGCACCGGCAGTACCGCATGGTCCGGGGGCGGTGTCAAGGACATGGCGGGGGAGCCTCCCGGGGGCGCCCGAGTGCACACCCGGCCTGTGCGCGGGGGCGTGCGCCCCGGTGGTCACTGCTGGTGCAACCCCCGCCCGGCAAGGGTCAGGAACGCCTCGCCGACCGCCTCCGACAGCGTCGGGTGCGCGTGCACGTGCCGGGCGACGTCGGCGGGCTCCGCGTCCCAGCCGACGATCAGCTGGCTCTCGGCGATCATCTCGGACACATGGGGGCCGACCAGGTGGACGCCCAGCACCCGTCCGCCGCCCGCCTCGGCGACGACCTTCACCGTCCCGCCCTGCCCGTGCACCATCCCCTTGGCCACGGCGGTCAGCGGCATCGTGTTGACCTCCACCTCGTGCCCCCGCGCGTGCCTCCGCCTCGCTCAGGCCGACCGCCGCGCTCTGCGGCGACGAGTACGTCACGCGGGGCACCGCCGCGTAGTCCACCGGCGCGGACGCCAGCCCCGCCAGCGTCTCCGCCACCAGCAGGCCCTCGGCGAAGGAGACGTGGGCCAGCCCGAGGGACGGTGGGGGCAGCAGGTCGCCCACGACGTGCACCCCGGGCACGGCCGTCTCCAGCCGGCTCCAGTCCGCCGGTACGACGAATCCCCGCTCGTCCGTCGCCAGGCCCGCGGCGGCCAGGTCCAGGCCGTCGGTGACCGGGACCCGGCCGACGGCCAACAGCAGCCGCTCGGCCTCCACCGCGCGGACCTCCCCGCGGTCGGTGCGCACCCGCGCGCGGACACCGTCCGCCAGCACGTCCGCGTCCAGCAGCCGGGCGCCCGTCCGCACGTCGATACCGCGCTTCTTCAGACCGCGCGTCACATGCCGCGAGACATCGGCGTCCTCCAGCGGCAGGATCCGGTCGGCGGCCTCCACGAGAGTGACCCGCGCGCCCATGCGCCGCCCATGCGCCGCCCGCGCGACCGCCGGCGCGGAGGGCGGCGAGCTGCACGTCGCGGCCGTCCACGCGCTCGCGGTCGGCGTCCTGCCGGAGGTGTTCGCCCACTGGCGCGCCGCCCACCCGGACATCCTGCTGCGCCTGCACGAGTACGCCGAGACCGCGTCCCTGAGGGACGCCGTCGAACGCGGCACGGCCGACCTCGCCATCGGCCCGTCCCCCGCCGACTGGCCCGGCAGCCTGGTGCCCCTCGGGGACGAGGAGATCGTCCTCGTCGTCCCGTTCGACGACCCCTTCGCGGGCCGTACGACGGTCTCGCTGCCCGAACTGGCGGACCGCCCCTGGGTCCGCTGCGCCATGGAACCCGTCGTCCACGGCGAGCGCGTCCTCGACTGGGCCTGCCGCCGGGCCGGCTTCACGCCCCGTACCGCGGTGTGGACCGAACACAGCTCCACGGCGGTGCGGATGGCCGCCGCCGGGGTGGGCGTGTGCGCCGTGCCCTCGCACGTCGTACGCGGCGCCGTCGGCGGGGACTGCGTGGTGCTCTCCCACGAGCGGCCCTGGAAGCGACCGCTGAGCCTGTTCTCACGCGTTCCCCCGACCGGGGTCACGGAGGTCTTCGTCGACCTCCTGCGCACCCACCTCCCGCCCGAGGCGTCCGCGGCACCGACGGCGCCGACACCGGCCGCCCCGGCACCAACGCCCCACACACCGACCGCACAGACCTCCCCGGCGCCGCTCAGCCCCCGTCGCCCACCCGCTCCAGCAGCGCCACCGGAAGGGGCTCGAACAGCTCCTCCACGCGCGCGTGCCCGCTGAACTCCCGCCCCGGGGTGAGCGTGTCGGCCCAGCGGCCCGGCGGCAGTGCCAGCCGGGTGCCGCGCCAGCCGCCCGCCTCGGCCAGCCGGAGCGACAGCCGGGTGACCGCGGTGACCACCTCCCCGGAGCGTGAGAAGGCCAGCACATGGTCCGCCGCGGACCCCTCGGCGGCCAGCGGAGCGTACGTCGCCGCCTCCCCGAACACCTCCGGCCGCCGGGCCCGCAGCCGCAGCGCCGCGGCCGTCACCGCGCCCTTGTCGCCGGGGTCCTCGGGCGGGAACCGCACCGGCCGCCGGTTGTCCGGGTCGACCAGGGTCCGGCACTCGGCCTCCGTGCCCTGGTACACGTCCGGCACGCCGGGCATCGTCAGATGCACGAGCGCCACCCCCAGCAGGTTCGCCCGGATGTGCGGCTCCAGCTCGCGGCGCAGAGCGGCCATCCGCTCGCCCGGCGCCCCGCAGGGCCCCGCCGCCACGAAGGCCGCCACGGCGTCCTCGTACGGCGGCTCCTGCTCGGTCCAGCTGGTGTACATCCCGGCCTCGCGCACATGCTTCAGCAGCGCGGCCCGCACCCGCTCGGGGTCCGCCGGGCCGAGCCCGAAGACCGTCTGCCAGGCCGCCCAGGCGAGCTGCCCGTCCGGTGCGCCCGTATCGGCCCGGCTCACCTCGCCCAGCACCTCCGACCATCGCTCCGGGCACTCGGTGAGCACCGTCAGCGCCGCTCGCACGTCCGCGCTGCGCTTGGTGTCGTGCGTCGACACGACGGTCCCGGTGACGGGCCAGTCGCGCTGCACGCGCGCGCAGTACGCGTGGAACTCCTCCGGGGACAGCGCGGGCCGCCCCGGGTTGCCGCCCACCTCGGTGGCCGACAGCAGCGGGACGTACCGGTAGAACGCCGTGTCCTCCACCGACTTCGCGCGCAGCGCCGACGCCGTCTGCGCGAACCGGGTCCGGAACTCCAGCCGGTCCGGCCCGTCGCCGTACTCCCCGAGCAGCAGCCCACGGACGACGTCGACAGCTCCGGCCTCCTCCGGCACGGTGAAGGCCTGCCGGGCCCCCGCCGCGTGCTCCTCGGTGACGACCAGGGCGGCGTCCTCGGACTCGTAGGGCCGGTACACCTCCAGCCGGACCAGGAGTTCCCGCAGCGCCGTGCGCAGCGCCCAGGGCGCCCGGTCGCGCAGCGCCGGGTCCGGGGAGGCGGCGCACAGCCGGCTCACCACGCGGGTCAGCCGGTCCAGCTCGGTGGCCAGCTCGTGGTCCAGTACCAGGTAGGCCGCGCGCCGCGCGGTGGCCTCCCAGCGGCCGCCCCGGTCCGTCTGCGGGGCCGCGAACCGCCGGTACCGGGAGAGCAGTTCGGCGGCGCCCGCGGGGTCCGTGAACACGCCGTCGACGTGCCGCAGGGCGTCGTAGCCCGTGGTGCCCGCGACCGGCCAGGCGGCCGGCAGCCTTTCGCCGTCCGAGAGGATCTTCTCGACGACCGTCCAGCGCCCGTCGGTCGCCTCGTGGAGCCGCCGGAGGTAGCCGTCGGGGTCGGCGAGTCCGTCGGGGTGGTCCACGCGCAGCCCGTCCACGACCCCCTCGTGCAGCAGCCGCAGCAGCGTCGCGTGCGTGGCGTCGAACACCTCCGGGTCCTCCACGCGGACCCCGATCAGCTCGGAGATGCTGAAGAACCGCCGGTAGTTCAGCTCCGTCCGGGCCAGCCGCCACCACACGGGCCGGTACCACTGGGCGTCCAGCAGTTGCGGCAGCGGCAGGTCCTCGGTGCCCTCGCGCAGCGGGAACTCCTGGTCGTAGTAGCGCAGCACCTCACCGTCGACCGACAGGTGCGCCAGCTCCGTGCCGAGCGGATGCCCGAGCACCGGCAGCAGCACCTGGCCGCCCTGCGCGTCCCAGTCGATGTCGAACCACCGCGCGTACGGCGATTTGGGGCCCTCCCGCAGTACCTCCCACAGGGCGCGGTTGTGCCGCGGGGCCATCGCCATGTGGTTCGGGACGATGTCCACCACCAGACCGAGACCGTGCTCCCGCGCGGTGCGGGACAGCGCGCGCAGCCCGTCCTCGCCGCCCAGCTCGCCGCGCACGCGCGCGTGGTCGACCACGTCGTAGCCGTGCTGCGAGCCCGGGACGGCCTCCAGCACGGGGGACAGGTGGAGGTGCGAGACGCCGAGCGAGGCCAGGTACGGCACGGCCGCCGCCGCGGCGGCGAACGGGAACTCGGGCGTCAGCTGGAGCCGGTACGTGGCCGTGGGCACCGTGGGGTGCGGTCGCTCAGGGGTCATGCAGAGCTACGTACCCGCCCCGCCGGGTTTCGTGTCATCGTCCCCCGGCCGGCGGCGAGGACGTGGGCCGGACGGGGGTACGGCGCGCGGGGCGGCGTACCCCGAACGCGCCGTACCCGAAACCTCGGGCCGGGGCCCTCCCGCCCTGGCCCGCAGACCCGAGCCCTCGGGCCAGAGCCCCGGCCCGCAGAGACCCGAGTGCTCAGACGTCAGACCCGAACCCGCAGGCCCGGACCCTCAGGCCGGCCGCTGCAACACCGTCAGGCTCCGGTCGACGAGCCGCAGCCGCTCCCCGGCCGCCACCTTCGCGCCGGTGCCCGGCGGCACCCCGTCCGGGCGGGCGGTGTCGACGACGACCTGCCACTGGCGGCCGTGGTTGACCGGCACCAGGAAGTCCAGTGCCTTGGGGGAGGCGTTGAACATCAGCAGGAAGGAGTCGTCGGTGATGCGCTCCCCGCGCGGACCCGGCTCGGAGATGGCGTTGCCGTTGAGGAACACCGTCAGGGCCGAGGCCTGCGCCGACTCCCAGTCCCGCTGGGTCATCTCCCGGCCGTCGGGGGTGAACCAGGCGATGTCGGACAGGTCGTCGTGGGTGCCCTCCACCGACCGACCGTGGAAGAAGCGCCGCCGGCGGAAGACGGGGTGGTCCTTGCGCAGCCACACCATCGCCCGGGTGAACTCCAGCATCTCCCGGGGCAGGCCCTCGCCGTCCGGCCATTCCACCCAGGACAGCTCGCCGTCCTGGCAGTAGGCGTTGTTGTTGCCGCGCTGGGTGCGGGCGAACTCGTCGCCGTGGCTGATCATCGGCACGCCCTGGGACAGCATCAGCGTGGCGATGAAGTTGCGCATCTGCCGGGCGCGCAGCTCCAGTACGGCCGGGTCGTCGGTCTCGCCCTCGACCCCGCAGTTCCACGACCGGTTGTGGCTCTCGCCGTCCCGGTTGTCCTCGCCGTTGGCCTCGTTGTGCTTGTGGTTGTACGACACCAGGTCGTGCAGGGTGAAGCCGTCGTGGCAGGTGACGAAGTTGATCGAGGCCAGCGGGCGCCGCCCGTCGTCCTGGTACAGATCGGACGAGCCGGTCAGCCGGGAGGCGAACTCCGCGAGGGTGCGCGGCTCGCCCCGCCACAGGTCACGCACGGTGTCCCGGTACTTGCCGTTCCACTCGGTCCACAGCGGTGGGAAGTTCCCCACCTGGTAGCCGCCCTCGCCCACGTCCCACGGCTCGGCGATCAGCTTGACCTGGGAGACGACCGGGTCCTGTTGCACCAGGTCGAAGAACGACGACAGCCGGTCCACCTCGTGGAACTGCCGGGCGAGGGTCGCGGCGAGGTCGAAGCGGAAGCCGTCGACGTGCATCTCGGTGACCCAGTACCGCAGCGAGTCCATGATCAGCTGGAGCACGTGCGGGGAGCGCATCAGCAGGGAGTTGCCGGTCCCCGTGGTGTCCATGTAGTAGCGGGGATCGTCCGCGAGCCGGTAGTACTGCGGGTTGTCCAGCCCCCGGAAGGACAGTGTCGGGCCCAGGTGGTTGCCCTCGGCGGTGTGGTTGTAGACCACGTCGAGGATGACCTCGATGCCCGCCTCGTGCAGCGCGCGCACCGCCGACTTGAACTCCAGCACCTGCTGACCGCGGTCGCCCCAGGAGGCGTACGCGTTGTGCGGGGCGAAGAAGCCGATCGTGTTGTAGCCCCAGTAGTTGTTGAGCCCCATGTCCACCAGACGGTGGTCGTTCACGAACTGGTGTACGGGCATCAGCTCCAGGGCCGTCACGCCCAGTTCGGTCAGGTGCTCGATCAGTGCGGGGTGGGCCAGTGCGGCGTAGGTGCCGCGCAGCTCCTCCGGCAGCCCCGGGTGGCGCATGGTCAGGCCCTTCACATGCGCTTCGTAGATCACCGTCTTGTGGTACTCGGTGCGGGGCCGCCGGTCGTCGCCCCAGTCGAAGTACGGGTTCACCACGACCGACGTCATGGTGTGCGGGGCGGAGTCCAGGTCGTTGCGCCGGTCGGGGGCCCCGAAGTGATAGCCGTACACCTCCTCGCCCCAGTCGATCGTCCCGCTGATCGCACGCGCGTACGGGTCGAGCAGCAGCTTCGCGGAATTGCAGCGCAGCCCGCGCTCCGGGGCGTACGGGCCGTGCACGCGGAAGCCGTACCGCTGCCCCGGCATCACGCCCGGTACGTACGCGTGCCGCACGAACGCGTCACTCTCCCGTAGTTCCACCGCCGTCTCCGAGCCGTCGTCGTGCAGCAGACACAGCTCTACTCGGTCCGCGGCCTCCGTGAAGACCGCGAAGTTCGTGCCGGCGCCGTCGTAGGTGGCGCCGAGTGGATACGCCTCTCCAGGCCAGACCTGCATGGATACGACTCTTCCAGGTGTGCCGCGCCGCGGGGGTTGCCTTGGCTCCGAGTCTCCTTCGAAAGTGAGGGAACCTTCCCTGCCCTCTTTCCCTCTTACCGGGCGACCAGTGCATACGCGTATGCACGACAAACGGGGCACCAACGTACGTACTCCCAGGTACAGCGGGGGAGTAGGGGGACGATGTGCGCGAGTTAGCGCGCCGCCACCTGGGGAAGGTGGTGGCCGGAACGGGGATCGCGGTCGCGGCGACCGCGCTGATGGTGGGGATCACCCTGCCGGGGACGGCCGGGGCGGAGGACTCGGCCGGGGGGCCGGGATCCGGCCGTACGACCGGACAAGTGGCCGACGGGCAGGTGCCGGGCGGTCGGGGAGAGCAGGCGGCGGTCGCACCGGGCGTCGTCCAGGAGGCGCCGCCCGGGGGCGAGAAGGGCACGGGCCGGGACCCGCTCACCGACGACGAGATCGAACGGGTCGGGAAGCTCGCCCTCAGCCGGCAGCTGCGCGACTCCAGCGAGGACGTCGAGGGCGAACGCGGCCCGCAGACCCTCGCCATCGAGCTCGCCGAGCCGGAGACCGACGAACTGGACGCCGCGGACGCGCCCCGGCGCGCCGACGTCACGTTCTACGACTACCGGGACGACACCGTCGTCACCAGGACGGTGAACCTGGACACCGGGAAGGTGGAGCGGACCGAGACCCGGCACGGCGTCCAGCCGCCGCTGAGCCGCGCCGAGGAGACCGAGGCCGCGCGGGTCCTGCTCGCCGACGCGCTCAGCGCGGGCCTCAAGGCCGACCACAAGGACGCCACCGGCAGGGAGCTGACCTCTCCGGACCAGCTGGTGCTGACCTCCATGGTCTACCGGTCGGTCCCGGGCGCCCAGCCCGCCGTGCTCGACAAGTGCGGCGAACACCGCTGCGCGCGGCTGTTCCCGAAGGTGGTCAACGGACCGTGGATCGACACCCGGCACCTGGTGATCGACCTGAGCGCCCGAAAGGTCGTCGAAATCGACCGCTGACCGCGCGGCCGGACAGCACGCCACCGATTCGGATCAGTCCACTTTTCCAACTTGCTCCTGACGCAAGGGAGTCACTCCGTCATGCGCATGAACAGAATGAGCCGTGCCCGCGCGCGTACGGCCCTGGCCCTCGCCGTGGCCGGGCTCGCGGCGGGCGCCACGGCCGGAGCGGGACCGGCCGCCGCCCAGCCGAAGGCGGCCCCCGCCCCGCCCGCCGACTGCAGCGCGGCCCACCGCATCGAGCAGAAACTCGCGAACGGCACCACCTGGCGGATGTGCTGGCGCCACAGCGGCATGGCCGGGATCGTCCTGGAGGACGTCTCCTACCAGCCGCCCGGCGAGGCCCGCCCGATCACGGTCCTCAACAGCGCGAAGCTCGCCCAGATCCACGTGCCGTACGACGACGGCATCGAGGAGTACGCGGACCTGACGGACCAGTACTTCGGTGACGGTCTGCTGAACCTGACACCGGGCGAGTGTCCCGGCGGCACCATTCGGACCGTCAGGGTCCCCGATGCCCGGCACTCCGACTCCACCGACGTCAAGGGTCTGTGCACCACGACCCGCGCGCGGGGACACGCGTACCACCTGCAGAGCCTGAAGCCCGACATGAGCCTCGGCAAGCTCTACCAGAAGCAGGGCAAGGACCTGCTCGTCTACGCCGTCAACAAGGTCGCCTGGTACGAGTACATCACCGAGTGGCGCTTCCAGGACGACGGCACCATCCACATGAACGTCGGTGCCACCGGCAGCCTCGCGCCCCAGAGCTACGACGCGGGCGACGGCCAGGGCTGGCCCATCGGCAAGGGGGCCAAGGCCAAGGCCCTCAGCCACAGCCACAACGTCTTCTGGCGGCTCAACTTCGGCCTCGACGGCTCCTCCAAGGGCCGGATCGAGCAGTACGACTCCAAGGTCTCCCCGCCCGCCCCGGGGAAGCCGGCGCCCAGCAACAAGACCACCCGCACCAAGGTGACCAAGGAGCTCGCGGGCGACGCCAAGAACATGCGCTGGTGGCGCGTGGTCAGCGCGACCGGCAAGAACAAGGACGGGCACCCCCGGTCGTACGAACTGGTGCCCGGCCCCACCGCCAAGTACCCGGGCCGCGGCTTCACCAAGCACGACGTGTACTTCACCCAGTACAACAAGTGCGAGCAGTACGCGAGCGGCAACCCGCACTGCCCCGACGGCCACCCCACGACCGTGGACAAGTGGGTGAACGGCCAGACCCTGACCAACCCGGTGGTCTGGGTGAACATCGGCTTCCACCACATCGCCCGGGACGAGGACCAGCAGCCCATGCCGGTCCACTGGCAGGGCTTCTCAATCGCCCCGCGCGACGTCACGGCTATGAATCCGCTCACTCCCAAGGAGCTGGCGGGCACGAACGGCCAACTGGACGAGGGAGGTTGAGTAAAGGACCCTGTCCATCAGGCTGCACCGCCGACCGCTCCCGGAGTACCCTTCCTTGATCGTTGACACGGAAGTGGCCGGAAGTGGAAGGCGGTGCGCGGGTGGGCTCGGGAGGGCTGGAGCTGCCCCCTGGTGACGAGGCTGGTCACGAGGGGAACTCCACAGACGTCCCGCCCGGCACGGTGTCCCTGGCCCGACCGATGGAGACCAACTCCATCGGCCCGGAGCTGGACTGGGACGCCGACGCCTGGCGCGAGGTGCGCACCCGCGCCCAGCGGGCGGGCCGGGCGTACATCTGGCTGAACCTGGTGGAACAGCGGATGCGCGCGGTGGTCGCCGCCGTGCTGCGCCCCATCTACGAACCCGTCCACGGCGACGACTGGGTGGTCGCCGCCGCCGGACCGGCCGGCCAGGAGTGGGTCCAGCGCGCGGTCGCGGTCCGCGAGGTCAGCCGCCGCAAGGGCTATCTGCTCGACCCGGCCGACGACAACGTGCTCAGCTTCCTCACCCTGCCGCAGCTGCGCGAGCTGATGGTGCAGCACTGGCCGTGCTTCGAGCCGTACATCGACGAGCGCCGCGACGTCGAACTCGCCCTCGACGAACTGGAGGTGACCCGCAACGTCGTCTCCCGCAACCGGGCCCTGTCCGAGGCCGTGCTGCACCAGGCCGAGCGGGCCTCGGCGCGGCTGCTGGAGATCCTGGGCGCGGGCGGCGACGTGCCGTCGGCGCGCCGGCTGCCCGTCGACGCGGTCGAGGACCTGGTCGGCGACCGGTACGCCGACGTCGTCGCCGTCCACCCCGACCGGGTGCGGCTGCTGCGCCAGTTCCCCGCGGAGGACATCTTCGGCCGGGCCCGCCGCCTCGACGCCATCGGCATCGGCCTCAACCTGCTCGTGCAGAACTTCTCCGGGCGGCGGCTGGTCCGCCTCGCCGAGGCCGGCTGCCGGGTGCGGCTGCTGTTCCTCAACCCGGCCTCCAGCGCCGTCAAGCGGCGCGAGCGCGAACTGGGCATCAAGCGCGGCGAACTGAGCCGGGCCGTCGAGATGAACATCCTGCACATGCGCCGGGTGCGGGCCCGGTTGCGCGACCCCGGCGCCTTCGAGATCCAGGTCTTCGACGAGACGCCGCGCTTCACCGCCTACCTCGTCGACGGCGACGGCTCCGACGGGATCGCCGTCGTGCAGTCCTATCTGCGCCGGACGCGCGGCATGGAGGCGCCGGTGCTGGTGCTGCGCGGCGGCAGCCGGGTGGTCAGGGCGGACGACGCGGACGGGTCGCTCGACGGCGGTCTCTTCTCCACCTACCGCGAGGAGTTCGAGGTGGCCTGGGCGGATTCGCGCCCTGTGTCGTGAATCGCCCTCTGTGCCGGGAAGCGCGGCCCGTGGTGCGGCGGTAAGCGGAAGGCGGTCCGCCGATTGTCAGTGGCGCGTGCGAGGGTGGAGACCACTGGGGGAACGCACCACCGAGGAGGGGGACCGCCCATGGGCTGGCACCGGGAGCTGCTGATCGGCTTCGACCTGGAGACGACGGGGACGGATCCGCACACGGCACGCATCGTCACGGCCGCCGTCATCGAGGTCAGGGACGGACAGCCCCTGGGCCGCAAGGAATGGCTGGCGGACCCGGGAGTCGAGATCCCGGCCGACGCGGTCGCCGTGCACGGCATCAGCAACGAACGCGCGGCGTCCGACGGCCTGCCCGCCGACCGGGTCGCCGACACCGTCGCGGACGTCCTCGCGGGGTACTGGAAGGCGGGCGTCCCGGTCGTCGCCTACAACGCCTCCTTCGACCTGACCCTGCTCTCCGCCGAACTGCGGCGGTACGGCCTGCCGTCCCTGCGCGACCGCCTCGCCGGCCAGGACCCAGCCCCCGTCATCGACCCGTACACCATCGACCGTCGCGCGGACCGCTACCGCCGCGGCAAGCGCACCCTCGAAGCCGTCTGCACGGAGTACGGCGTGGACCTCGACTCGGCCCACGACGCCTCCGCCGACGCCCTCGCCGCCGCCCGGCTGGCCTGTGCGATAGCCGGCCGCCACCCCAAGATCGCGGCCCTCGGCCCGGCGGAGCTGCACCGCCGCCAGATCGAGTGGTACGCCGAGTGGGCGGCGGACTTCCAGGACTTCCTGCGCCGCAAGGGCAACGCGGCGGCGGTGGTGGACGGGGCCTGGCCGGTGCGGGAACCGACCACGGCGACGGCGGGCTGAACGGCCGCTGCGGGAACCGACCACGGCGACGGCGGGCTGAACGGCCGCTGCGGGGGATCCTCGGAGCGCCGGCGCTTCCGGGGCCCTCGAAGCGTGGCCGTCGGCGGAGGCCGCGGAGCGCTGCCGTCGTCGGGACCCTCGGAGCGCTGCCGTCACCAGGGACTCAGAAGGGATACCAGCGCACCGTCGGGTCCCCGTCCCGCAGGGACGCCACCCGCCGCTCGAACTCGGCCAGCGCCTTGGGATTGCCCGGCGCGTGCTGGGCCACCCAGGCGCAGCTCGCGGTCTCCCGGGCGCCGCGCAGCACGGCGCAGCCCTCCCACTCGCGCACATCCCAGCCGTAGGCCTCGGTGAAGGAGTCGTACGCCTCGGCCGGCAGGCCGTAGCGGTCGTGGGAGAGGGCCATCACCACCAGGTCGTGCTCGCGCAGATCGGCGGCGAAGGTCTCCAGGTCCACCAGGACCGGGCCGTCGGGACCGATGTGCACATTGCGGGGCAGCGCGTCGCCGTGGATCGGCCCCCGCGGCAGCCGCGGGCTGAGGGCCGCCGCGGCCGCCGCGAATCCGTCCCGCCGCTCGCGCAGATACGCCGCGTCCGCGGGGTCGATCGCCTCGCCGGCCAGACGCAGCCAGCGCTCCACACCGCCCAGCAGGTCGCGGGGCGGCAGATCGAAGGAGGGAGAAGGCAGTGCGTGGACGATCCGCAGCAGTGCGGCCAGATCCCGCGGCTCCGCGGGCCGTACGGGCTCGGGCAGTCGGTGCCACACCGTCACCGGGTGGCCCGCCGCGAGCAGCGGTTCCGGCTCGGCCGCCCGCACCGCGGGGACACCGGCTTCTTCCAGCCACTCCGCGATGGCCAGCTCCCGGCGGGCCCGGTCCAGCAGCTCGGCGTCGCGGCCCACCTTGACGACCAGGTCACCGGAGGCGAACACGGCGTTCTCGCCCAGGGCGAGCAGCCGGGCGTCCCGCGCCGGGCCGGGCAGCACTCCCGCCCTGGCCAGTACGTCCCGCGCCTGAGCCTCGTCCATCGTCCCGCCTCCGTCTGCCGCCGTCTTCCGCCGTCTTCGTCATCGAGCCGGGGTGGCCGGTTCTCGCCATCCCCCGGTCAGTCTCGCATCCGCACAGGTCGGACCGTGTGCGCGGTGCCTTGACGGCGTATCACGGCTTCACGACCATGACGGAGGCCCGCCGCCGGGCCCAGGCCGTCACGACCCGCGCGAAGGAGCCGATGACGTGACTTTGGTGACCGAGGCGAGGCGCACGGCGAAAAGCCCGCCGAGCCGGGGCCGCCCGAGCCGGGGCGCCGGCCACGGTGCCTGGTTCCTGGTGCTGCCCGCCCTCATCCCGATCCTGGTGCTGAGCGTCGGACCGCTGCTCTACGGCGTCCTGCTGGCCTTCACCGACGCCCAGTCGGGCCGCACGGAGCCCACCCAGTGGATCGGCGGGCTGAACTTCACGGACCTCGCCCGCGACACCCTGTTCTGGGAGTCCTTCCGGATCGGCCTGGTGTGGGCGGTCGGGGTGACGGTGCCGCAGTTCCTGCTGGCGCTCGGCCTCGCCCTGCTGCTGAACCAGGACCTGCGGCTGAGATGGCTCGCCCGCGCGCTGGCGATCGTCCCGTGGGCGATGCCCGAGGTGGTCGTCGGCATCATGTGGCGGCTGGTCTACAACCCGGACGCGGGCATCCTCAACGAGACCCTGCGCGACCTCGGTCTCGGCGACGGCCGCGACTGGCTCAGCGGGCTCGGCACCGCCCTGCCCGCGGTGATCGTCGTCGGTGTCTGGGCCGGTATGCCGCAGACCACGGTCGCCCTGCTCGCCGGACTGCAGAACACCCCGCGCGAGCTGCACGAGGCGGCGGCCCTCGACGGCGCGGGCGCCTGGCGCCGCTTCCGCACGGTGACCTGGCCCGCCCTGCGCCCGGTCGCGCTCGCCATCACCGCCCTGAACTTCATCTGGAACTTCAACGCCTTCGCGCTGGTCTACGTGCTCACCAACGGCGACCCAGGCGGCCGCACCCGCCTTCCCATGCTCTTCGCCTACGAAGAGGCCTTCCGCTACGGCCAGTTCGGGTACGCGGCGGCCATGGGCTGCGTCATGGTCGCGGTGATCTCGGTACTGCTCGCCCTGTTCCTGGCCGGCCGGCTCGAGGGAGGTGACGACGCGTGAGGACCCGTACGGGAGCCCGGATCGGACAGTACGCGGCGCTGCTCGCGTATCTGCTCTTCCTCGCCCTCCCCTTCCTCTGGCTGCTCTCCACGGCCTTCAAACCGCCGCGCGAGCTGGGCAGTCTGCACCCCACCTGGATCCCCGACAACCCCACCCTGGCCAACTTCCGGCAGGCCTTCGACGAGCAGCCACTGCTCCAGGCGGCGCTCAACTCGCTGCTCGCCGCGGCCGGGGCGGCGGTCGTCGCGGTACTGATCGCCACGCCGATGGCCTACGTCATGGCCCGCCACCGCACCCGATTGGCGCGGGCCGCGACCGGGTGGGTCGTGGTCAGCCAGGCGTTCCCGTTCGTGCTGGTGATCATCCCGTTGTTCCTGGTCCTGAAGAACCTGCGGCTGATCAACTCCCTGGCGGGGCTGGTGCTGGTGTACGTGGTGTGGGCGCTGCCGTTCGCGCTGTGGATGCTCGCCGGATACGTCCGGGCGGTGCCCACCGAGCTGGAGGAGGCCGCCGCGGTCGACGGGGCCGGGCGGCTGCGGACGCTGGTGTCGGTGACCGCGCCGCTGCTGGCACCGGGCATCGTGGCGACGGCGCTGTTCGCGTTCATCACCGCGTGGAACGAGTTCTTCTTCGCGCTGGTCCTGCTCAAGTCCCCGGAGAAACAGACCCTGCCCGTGATCCTCACCCACTTCATCGGCGCGGAGGGCGTCGCCGACCTCGGCCCCCTCGCCGCCGCCGCGTTCCTCGCCACCCTGCCCTCGCTGGTCGTCTTCGCGGTCATCCAGCGGCGGATCACGGGCGGCATGCTCGCCGGGGCGGTGAAGAGCTGATGCGCGTCAGGTGCACGGCCGCACTCCTCGCGGTCCTCCTGCTGCTCGCGGGCTGCTCCGGTGACGGCGGGGGCGACGAGGGCCGGGACGGCCGGATCACCCTCCGCTTCCAGTCCCTGGCCTGGCAGCAGGAGTCCGTCGAGGTCAACAAGGAGCTGGTGGCCGAGTGGAACGCGGCGCACCCGGACGTCCGGGTGGAGTACGTCCAGGGCAGCTGGGACAGCGTCCACGACCAGCTCCTCACCTCCTTCGAGGGCGGTGAGGCCCCGGACATCATCCACGACGCCTCCGACGACCTCGCGGACTTCGCGTACGGCGGCTATCTCGCCGACCTGACCGAGCTGCTGCCGCGGCGGCTCAAGGCCGACATCCCGCAGCGCACCTGGGACACGGCGACCTTCGGGGACGGCGTCTACGGCGTGCCGTTCCTCCAGGAGCCCAGGGTCCTCATCGCCAACGCGACCTGGCTGAAGGAGGCGGGCGTCCGCATTCCGACCCCCGAGGACCCGTGGACGTGGGCGGAGTTCCGCGCGGTCACCCGGCAGTTGTCGGGGGACGGGAAGTACGGCGTGGCCTGGCCGCTGAAGGAGCCCGTCTCCGCCACGCTCAACCTGTCCCTGTCGGCGGGCGGGCGGCTGTTCCACCGGGGCGCGGACGGCAAGGTCACCGTCCGTTTCGAGGAGGCCGACGCGGTGATGCCGCGCACGGTCCACGACCAGGTCACCACCGACCGCAGCGCCTCGCCCACCACCCTGGGCAGCGGCGGCTCCGACACCCTGCCCGGCTTCTTCGGCAGCAGATACGCGATGGTCCCGCTGGGCTTCTCCTACCGTCAGCAGATCGTCCAGCAGGCCCCGGAGGGCTTCGACTGGCAGGTGCTGCCCGCCCCGGCCGGCGCGCATGGACTCGCGCAGGGCGTCAGCCCGCAGACGCTGTCCATCGCCGAGGACAGCCCGTACAAGGAGGAGGCCGCCGCGTTCGTCGACTTCCTGCTCCGGCCGGAGAACATGGTGCGGCTCGCCCTCGGCGACTGGATGCTGCCCACCGGCACCGAGGCACTGAAGGATCCGGCCCTGCACACCGCCGAGCACGACTGGGCCACCGGCACCGCCCTCGCCGCCCATCTCCGCTCGGCGCCCGCCCAGGCGGTGCGGGGCTATCCGGAGTGGAAGGACAAGGTGGCGACCCCGGCGTTCCAGGAGTACTACAGCGGCGCGATCGGCCTCGAGGAGCTGCGCGACCGCCTGGAGGAGGACGGCAACCTGGTGCTGGCCCGCTACCAGCGCTGAGCACCGTAAGGACACCGGCGCCGCGCCCTCGCTCCCGCCGACCTTCCTCGCCCGGCTCACCGTGCGGTTCGGATGCCGCCATCACGGTTGCACGAGACGTCTCGTCTCGTCTAGGGTTGCGGGCATGACCTCTCGCGCCCATATCGCCATGTTCTCCATCGCCGCCCACGGCCATGTGAACCCCAGCCTGGAGGTGATCCGGGAACTCGTCGCCCGCGGGCACCGGGTCACCTACGCCATCCCGCCGGTCTTCGCGGACAAGGTCCGGGAGACCGGCGCCGAACCGAAGCTCTGGAACTCCACGCTGCCCGGCCCCGACGCCGACCCGTCGGCCTGGGGCTCCACCCTGCTCGACAACGTCGAGCCCTTCCTGGACGACGCCATCCAGGCCCTGCCCCAGCTGGCCGAGGCCTACGAGGACGACGAACCCGACCTCGTGCTGCACGACACGGCCGCCTACCCGGCGAGGGTCCTCGCCCACCGCTGGGGCGTCCCCGCGATCTCCCTGGCGCCGCACATGGTCGCCTGGGAGGGGTACGAGGAGGAGGTCGCCGCCCCCATGTGGGAGGAGCCGAAGAAGACCGAGCGCGGCCGGGCCTACTACGCCCGCTTCCACGCCTGGCTGGAGGAGAACGGGATCGGCCTCCATCCCGACGACTTCGTCGTCCGCCCCGCCCGCTCGCTCGTCCTCATCCCGAAGGTGCTCCAGTGGAACGCCGACCGGGTCGACGAGAGCGTGTACACCTTCGTCGGTGCCTGCCAGGGCGACCGCACCGCCGAGGGCGACTGGCAGCGGCCCGCCGGCGCCGAGAAGGTGGTCCTCGTCTCGCTGGGCTCGGCCTTCACCAAGCAGCCGGAGTTCTACCGCAACTGTGTGAAGGCCTTCGGCGACCTCCCCGGCTGGCACGTGGTGCTCCAGATCGGCCGGCACGTCGACCCGGCCGAGCTGGGCGACGTACCGGCGAACGTGGAGGTCCACTCCTGGGTGCCGCAGCTCGCCGTCCTGAAGAAGGCCGACCTGTTCGTCACGCACGCCGGGGCGGGCGGCAGCCAGGAGGGCCTGGCCACCGTCACGCCGATGATCGCCGTACCGCAGGCCGTCGACCAGTTCGGCAACGCGGACGTGCTCCAGAGCCTCGGTGTCGCCCGGCACCTGCCCACCGAGGAGGCCACCCCCGAAGCCCTGCGCACCGCCGCCCTCGCCCTCGTCGACGACCCCGAGGCCGCCCGCCGTCTGAAGGACATCCAGGCGGAGATGGCCGAGGAAGGCGGTACGTCCCGCGCGGCCGACCTCATCGAGGCCGAACTGCCCACCGCGCGGCGGCAGTCGTGACCGTCAGGCGTACGCCGTGAAGTCCGCCGGGCGTACCGCCGCAGGCCTCACGGCGGCAGTCGTGACCGTCAGGCGTACGCCGTGAAGTCCGCCGGGCGTACCGCCGCAGGCCTCCGTCAGGCGTACGCCGTGGTGTCCAGACGGGCCTTGTAGATGATCGCGCCCTCCCGCGCCCTTGCCACCCCGCTGACGTTGAAGTGGACGTACTTCGTGCCGAAGACGTTGCCGTCCTCGACCGCGCCCGTCCACATCTGCTCGCCGGAGGAGTGGCGCACGTACGACTTCACGTACCGGCGCGAGTGCAGCCGGGTCTTGGTCATCGACGCCTTGTCGACGGCGTACACCCCATAGGTGTCGGTGACCAGCAGGCGGCCCGGGCGCTGGTGGTCGGGCTGGAGGTCGTGGGCGCGGGTGAAGGCGTCCAGACGGCGCGCGGTGTCCTCCACCAGCTTCGCCGAGTTCGCCGTCGTCACGATCCGGTAGGCGGTCAGCCGCTTGCCCCCGCTCACCCACATCCGCTCCAGGTGCGGGTCCCACAGCAGACCGTGCGCCTGGTGGAACGGGATCGGGCTGCCCGCCCGCACCAGCGAACTCGCATGGCTGTTCGTCGGGCGGAACACATGCAGGCTGCCGCCGGTCGCCGCGCCGGCCCCGCTGCCGTAGCTGCGGCCCGCGACGACGACCACGCCGGTGCCGCGGGCGCGTTCGATGCAGTGCGGGTAGTTCCTCACGTCCGACACCGACCACAGCAGCTTCTTGTCGCGGCGCCGGTAGACGCTCGCCGTGCCGGTGGTGGCGGTGCCGGTCACCGCGAGCAGGATCTCACCGTCCCCGTCGGTGGCGCGGAAGCGGTGCTCCATCGGGTGGCCCGAACCGGCCGGATTCAGCTGCCACTTGATGTCGCGGTCGGTGAACGGCTTGTTCCGGTCGAACAGGAAGATCCTCCCGGAGTTCACATCCCCGACGAGCACGTTGAACGCGGCCGGCGCGGCGCTCGCCTCCGGCGCGGTCAGCAGTCCCGCCGCCGGTACGGTCACGGCCCCGGCGAGCGCGCCCTTCACCAGGCTTCGTCTGTCCACGAGTCGTCCTCCCCCTGGTCGACGACCGGTCGTCGCTCGGTCAGCCAGACGGAAGTGAGGGCCCGTCGGTTCCCCCGTGACCGACGGGCCCTCTGACCAAGGTGCGGGAATCAGACCCTCCGCAGGCCCGCCTCGGACCGGCCATCCGCCCGCCTCGGACCGGCCGTCCGCCCGCCTCGGACCGGGCTCAGACCTTCAGCGGCTCGGGGTCGCCGTCCTCGTCCCGCGCCGGCCGCGCCGTGATCGCCTCGGGCGCCTCGTCGTGGGTGAGGTCGGGCAGCCGGTTCAGCCACCGCGGCAGGTACCAGTTGCGCTCGCCCAGCAGCGCCATCACCGCGGGCAGCAGCACACCCCGGATGATCGTCGCGTCGATCAGCACCGCCGCCGCGAGGCCCACGCCCATCTGCTTCATGGACTGCATGGACAGCGTGCCGAAGATCGCGAAGACGGCGACCATGATGACCGCGGCGCTGGTGACCACCCCGGCCGTGGTGACCACGCCGTGGGTGATCGCCTCCTTGGTGGTCCGGCCGCGCAGCCGCGCCTCGCGGATCCGCGACACCACGAACACGTGGTAGTCCATCGACAGACCGAAGAGGATCACGAACAGGAACAGCGGGAGCCAGCTCACGATCGCGCCGACGCCCTCCGCGCCCACCAGGGAGGCGCCCCAGCCGTGCTGGAAGACGGCGACCAGGATGCCGTAGGCGGCCCCCACCGACAGCAGGTTCAGCACGATCGAGGTGACCGCCACGGTCAGTGACCGGAACGACAGCAGCATCAGCACGAACGCGAAGAGCACCACGAAGACGAACACCGGCACGACCGAGCCGACGAGCTGGTCGTTGAAGTCCTTCGACCCCGCGACCTGCCCGGTGATCGGCGCCTCGACGCCGTCGACCTCGCCGAGCGTGGCCGGGCGGACCTCGTCGCGCAGCTTGTCCAGGCTGGCGCCCGCCTTGTCCAGGTCGGAGCCGCCGACCAGCGGGACGTAGACGAAGGCGATGTTCCGCTCGTCGTGCAGCTTGATCTCGACCGGGCCGCGCGAGGCACCCGAACTCACCGCGCGCTCCCGGAACGCGGCGAGCGCGTCGCGCACCTCGGGCGCGTTGATGTCGTCCGCCTTGACGACCACCTCGGCCGGGTCGGAGCCGCCCGGGAAGGCCTCGTTGACCCGGTTGTACGTCTGCACGATGGGCAGCGAGTCACCGAACTCCTGGTCCAGGGTGAGGTTCTGCGTCTTCATGCCGAGCGCCGGGGCCGCGACCGCCAGCAGCGCACCGCACGCCACCACCACGGACACCACGGGCCGCGCGAGCACGCCCTTCAGTACGGCGGTCCAGAACCGGCTCCCGTCGGAGCCGCCCCCGTCGCGGCGCCGACGGGACAGGAACGGGATCCGGCCCTTGTCGACCCGCTCGCCCAGCAGCGACAGCAGCGCCGGCAGCACGGTCACCGACCCGACCATCGCGACGGCCACCACCATCAGCGACGCCAGGCCCATCGCCTCGAACTCGGCGATACCGGTGAACAGCATGCCCGCCATCGCCACGCACACCGTCACACCGGAGACGACGATCGCCCGGCCACTGGTCGCGGCGGCGATCCGCAGCGCCGTCTGCGCGTCCCGCCCGGCGGCCCGCTCCTCGCGCTCACGGCGCAGATAGAACAGGCAGTAGTCGACCCCGACGGCCATGCCCACCAGCAGCATCACCGAGTTGGCGGTGTCGCTCATCGGCATCACATGACTGACAAGCCCCATCAGACCCATCGTCGCCATGATCGCGGTGATGGCCAGCAGCACCGGCAGCAGCGCCGCCACCACCGCGCCGAACGCGATCAGCAGGATGCCGAGGGCGACCGGGACGGCGGAGTACTCGGCCTTCTTGAAGTCGTCGCCGAACGCGTCGTCGAACGTCTTCATCATGCTCGCGCCGCCGATCTGCTCGATCCGCAGCGCTTCGTGGCCCTCCTGGACCTTCTCGACGGCCTTCAGCACGGGCTCGACGCGCTCGCCCGCGGTGTCCGCGTCGCCGCGCATGTCGAACTGCACCAGCGCGCTGCGGCCGTCCGCCGAGATCGTCTTCGTGTCGTACGGCGAGCTGATGTCGGTGACCCGGCCGGTCGCGTCGACCGCCCGCACCACGGCGTCGACGGCGGCGCGGAACTCCGCGTCGGTCGCCTTCAGCCGGCCGTCCTTCGACTGGATGAGGACCGTCTCACCGGCCGGTTCCTCGATCCCCGCGTCTTCGATGATCTTCGCCGCGGTGTGCGTCTCGCCCTTGATCTGGTCGCTGTCCTTGACATCGACCCGGCCCGCGGCCGAGCCGAGCCCCATCGCCAGGACGACGAACAGCACCCATATGCCGATCGCCGCCCAGCGGTGGCGGGCGCTCCAGCCGCCCGCACGGGCGGCGAACCCCCGTACCCGTGTCTCTCCGTTGGACATGACGGTCCCCCTGCCGGTCTTCATGCCGGGCTGCCCCTCGTGTGCGGCGACGGCCCCCTGCCGCCCCCTGTCGCTACCGACCGTAGGGGCCGGACGAAGCCATCTCGTCGTGCTGCCCGGTGAAGCGCGGCGCCCCCGTGTCCTCCCCTCGGCCCCCCGCCTCTCACCACTGAGGAGGACACCGGCCCCTTACATCTATCGGGACATCCCCGAACCGACGGCCGGTCGGCGCACCCCTGTTGTGGATTACGCAACCTTGTTGAATAAGTCACAGAGGCGTGTAGCTGTTGATCCACACCCCGTGTTTCGGCCAGAGTTTCGCGCAACCCCCACCCCGAGACGGCGGCCGTCGTGCCCGCCCCCACGGGGCACGACGGCCGCTTAGGGTGGGGGCGTGACGACGTATGCGGCGCTGCTGCGCGGAATCAACGTGGGTGGCAGCAAGAAGATCCCGATGGCCGATCTGCGCACCCTGATGGAGGGCCTCGGCCACGACGGCGTACGCACCTACCTCCAGAGCGGCCAGGCCGCCTTCACCACCGGCCGCGGCGACGAGGACTCCCTGGCCGCGGAACTCACCCGGGCGATCGAGCAGCGCTACGGCTTCACCGTGGACGTCATCGTGCGCGACCACGCCTATCTGAAGGCGATCGCCGACGCCTGCCCGTTCCCCGCCGCCCACCTGGAGCCCAAGCAGCTCCACGTCACCTACTTCTCCGCCCCCGTCGACGAGGACCGCTTCGCCGAGATCGACCGCGAAGCCCATCTCCCGGAGGAGTTCCGCCTCGGCGACCGCGCCCTCTACCTGTACGCCCCGAACGGCCTCGGCCGCTCCAAACTCGCCGAGGCCCTCTCCCGGCCCCGCCTGACCAAGGGCGTCATCGCCACCACCCGGAACTGGAACACCGTGCTGAAGCTGGTGGAACTCACCGCGCCGCGGTGACCGGAACTTCCGGGAGCGCGTCGGCGTCCTCACAGGTGGCAGGCCGGCCACCCCGGACGGCGTGACGGAAGCGAGGGGCGATGCGGACCGACGACCCGACCAAGCTGGAGACGACGCTGGCCGACGGACGGCGTGTCACGCTGTCGCTCCCGCCGACCGACGCGCCCTGGGCCGCGGACGGCATCCGCGGCCTGCGTCCCGTGCTCCCCACCCACACCGGCCACGGCGAGGAACCCCCGCCGCTCCCGTCCCGCCCCGCACTGCCTCTGGAGGTGGCTCTGCTGGGGCTGGGCGCCTGAACCCGACCGGCCGTTCCCGGCTGCCCCCGGTGTGGGCGGCGGCAACGGCCGGACAGGCCGGGGCGGTTCACGCCCGGGCGCAGGTGTGGGTGGTCATCCCGCCGGGCTCGATGTGGCGGATGCGCAGGACGCCGCTCTTCTTGTCGTAGTTCACATCGAGCCGCTGCTCGTCGTCCAGGCCAGCGAGCCCCGGGGCCTGCCAGGGCAGGAAGAGCGAGACGGAGTCGCCGACCGTCGCCGGGACGTTCTCGGCGGCGGCCTCCTCGGTCTGTCCGTCGGCGAGGTCGCCGCCCGCGAACCGCTCGGGTACGCCCAGCACCAGCCGGCCGCCCTGGAGCGCCCAGGTGCCCGCTCGGTCGCGCCCTGGCCGAAGTCCAGTGTCCAGACGCCGTCGCCGACGGTCGCGGTGTAGGTGAAGCGTTCGTCGTTCGTCGACTCGCTGGTGATCTTCCAGGAGCCCCGGACGAAGGCCGCGAACGACTGGGCGGCCACGCCACCGGTCCCGGTGCCGCCGTTGCCGCCGCTGCCGCCAGTGCCGTGGTCGCCCCCGCCGCCTGCGGCGTCGCTTCCCCCGTCTCTCTTCCCGGGCTTCGACTCGTCGCCGCCCTTGCAGGCCGCCAGCAGGGAGGCTCCGACGCCGACGGCGAGGCAGCGCAGGGCCGTACGACGGCCGACCAGGCGGGATGCGGCCCGCAGCGCTTCAAAACTCACGATTCCCCCGTCATGCCACGTTGGTGATCAACGGGCAGCCTACCGGGACCGGTTGGCCGGGGGACGGCCCTCCGGGGAGGAGTCAGGCGCCGACCGCCGCCGGCATCGGCGCCCGCGCCCCGTCGTAGCGCTCCAGCAGCAGCCGGGCCACCTCCGGTGCCGGGCCCAGGACGTCGGCGAGGACGTCGGCGTCGGCGGCGCCGCGGGCGATGCGGTCCGGGAGGAAGCCGGGGGCCAGGACGTAGGGGGCGACGGCGACGCGGGCGCAGCCGGCGGCGCGCAGCTCGCGGACCGCGTCCTCCGTGCGGGGAAGGGATGCGGAGGCGAACGCAGGCCGCACGGCGCACCAACCGGTGTGCCGCCACTCCCGCGCGATTTCTGCGATCACTGCGATCGCCTCCGGGTCGGTGGACCCCGCCGAGGCCAGCACGACCCCGGTCGAGGACTTGTCGGCGGGGGTGAGCCCCGCCTCGTACAGCCGCCGTTCCAGCGCGGCCAGCAGCAGCGGCGACGGGCCCAGCACCTCGGCCTGGTGGATGCGCAGCCGGCTCGGTGCCTCCCGCAGGACCGCGGGGATGTCCGCCTTCGCGTGGAACGCGCGGTTCAGCAGCAGCGGCAGCGCGACCACGTCGCGCACGCCCTCCGCCGCAAGGGACTCCAGCACCCCCTGCACGGACGGGATGTTGAAGTCAAGGAAGCCGGTCTCCACCCGCAGCCCCGGCCGCTCGGCGCGCACCCGCTCCACGAGGGCGTGCACGGTCGCGGCGTGCCGCGGGTCGCGGCTGCCGTGGGCGACGACGACAAGGACGGGGCGCACCGGCTTCATGGGAGTCAGCCCTTCACCAGCAGACCGCGGCTGCGCAGCACCCGCCGCTCCAGCGGGCTGAAGATCAGCAGGTCGATCGCGATACCGACGATCAGGATGAGCAGGATGGCGAGGAACACCATCGACATGGAGCTGGTGTTGCGGCCGTTCTCCAGCAGCTGGCCGAGCCCCACGCCGAGGTCGGGGGAGGAGGCGATGATCTCGGCGGCCATCAGGGACCGCCAGGAGAACGCCCACCCCTGCTTCAGTCCCGCGAGATAGCCGGGCAGCGCGGCCGGCATGACGATGTGCCAGGTGCCCCTCAGACCCGTCGCGCCCAGGGTGCGGCCCGCGCGCAGATACAGCGGCGGCACCTGGTCGACGCCCGACACCAGGCCGTTGGCGATGGACGGGACGGCGCCGAGCAGGATCACGGCGTACATCATCGAGTTGTTCAGGCCCAGCCAGATCACGGCCGGCGGCACCCACGCCACCGACGGCAGCGACTGGAGGCCGGAGAGGATCGGGCCGATCGCCGCCCGCACGAACTTCACCCGGGCGACCAGCAGTCCCAGCGGGGTGCCGATGGCGAGCGCCAGCAGGAAGCCGAGCAGGCCGCGGGAGACGGAGGTCCAGATGTAGTCGAGGAGAGTGCCCTGCAACCAGGCGGTGCGGACCTCGGCCCACACGTCGGCGGGGGCGGGCAGCTTGGTCGGGTCGTCGACGATCCCGAAGGCGACCAGCGCCTGCCACACCAGCAGCACCAGCGCGATCGCGGTGACCGGCGGCAGCACCTTGCGCAGCAGGGTCTCGCGCAGCGGGGTGCGGCCCGACTCGACCGTCTCCAGGGCGTCCAGACCGGCCTCCAGGCCGGCCAGGTCGCCGCCGTCCTTGACGGGTGCGTCGACGGAGGTGTCAGTGCTGGCCATGGCGGCGGATCTCCCCACGCAGTTCTTCGGTGATCTCCCGGGACAGCTCGGCGACGTCGCTGTCCTCGATACGGCGCGGCTGCGGGATGTCCACCGTCCACTGGCGCGCGATGCGGCCCGGGCGGGACGACAGCAGCACCACGCGTTGCGCGAGCCGCACGGCCTCGCGCACGTTGTGCGTCACGAACAGCACCGACAGTCCGGTCTCGCTCCAGATGCGGGTCAGTTCGTCGTGCAGTACGTCCCGGGTGATGGCGTCCAGTGCCGCGAACGGCTCGTCCATCAGCAGCAGCCTGCTGTCCTGGGCCAGGGCACGCGCCATGGCCACGCGCTGGCGCATACCGCCGGACAGCTCGTGCACCCGCTTGCCGTACGCGCCCTTCAGCCGGACCAGTTCGAGCAGTTCCTCGGCCCGCTCGCGGCGCTCGGCCTTGGCGGCGACGCCGCGCAGCTTCAGCGCCAGCTCGATGTTCTTGCCCGCGGTCAGCCACGGGAACAGCGCGTGCTCCTGGAACATCAGCGCCGGGCGGCCGTCGGTGGCGATCGACCCGGCGGACGGCCTGTCCAGCCCGGCCACCAGGTTGAGCAGGGTGGACTTGCCGCAGCCCGAGGCCCCGAGGAGGGTGACGAACTCGCCCGGCGCGACATCGAGGCTGATGTCGTCCAGGACGAGCTGCTGCCCGGCGGGGCCCGGGAACGACTTCGAGACGTGCTCGATGCGGGCGGCGTGCGCGGCGGCCGTCGTCTCGGTACCGTCGGCGGCCTTGGCGAGCGTCGTGGCCATGGTCGTCACCTCCTGGATCTCTCGGAATTCGGTTACTGGGCGCCGAGTCCGGCGTCGTCGACGGTGGCCTCACCCTCGGCCTCGAGGACCTTGTTGAGCAGCGTGAGGTCGTAGATGCCCTTCAGGTCGGGCCGCTCCAGCAGGCCGGCCTTGACCGCGTGTCCGGCCTGGGCGTCGAGGGTGGCGGCCAGCGGATCGTCGAGGAAGGTGATCGACTTCCAGGCCGGGCCGATGACCTCGGCGGGCAGCGGCTTGCCGGTGTCGGCCGCCAGCCGCTCGTTCGCGGCGGCCTTGGCCTGCTCCGGGTGGGCGTTGATCCACTCGTTGGTCCCGACCGACGCCCGCAGCACCGCCTCGACGACCTTGGGGTGCTTTGCCAGGAACTCCTGCGACACGATGATGTTCGTGATCACGAACTTCTTGTCCGGCCACAGATCGGACTCGTCGAGCAGCACCTTCGCGCCCTCGGCGACCAGCTTCGACGCGGTCGGCTCCGGCACCCACGCGCCGTCGATCGAACCGGACTTGTAGGCGTCCGGCGCGATCTTGTTGTCGGTGCGGACGACGGACACGTCGCCCTCGCCGCTCTCGGCGTCGACCGACCAGCCCTGCTCCGCGGCCCAGTTGAGGAACGCCACGTCCTGCGTGTTGCCGAGCTGCGGGGTGGCGATCCGCTTGCCCTTGACGTCCTTCAGGGACTTGATCTTCTCCGGGTTCACCACCAGCTTCACCCCGCCGGACGCCGAACCGCCGATGATCCGCAGGTTCTTCCCGTTCGCCTTCACATAGCCGTTGATCGCGGGGGAGGGGCCGATCCAGCCGATGTCGATGGACCCCGAGTTCAGCGCCTCGATCTCCGAGGGGCCCGCGTTGAAGGTGGCGTACTTCGCGACCGTGGCGCCGAGCTCCTTCTGGAAGAAGCCCTGTTGACGGCCGACCAGCGCGGTGGCGTGCGTGAGGTTGCCGAAGTAGCCGATCCGGACGGAGTCCAGGCCGTCGATCCTCTTCGCCCCGGCGGCGATCCGCACGGTGTCGTCGTCCTTGGCCTGGGAGCCGTAGCCGCACGCGGCGAGCGCGAGCAGCGGGAGGGCGGCGATCACCGCGAAGGCGCGGTGCAGGACGGGGGTGGCAGGCACGGGGGTGTTCCTCTCGGAGACCCGGCGGTCACGGAGTCGGTTCAGTCCGTGGCCGGGAGGTCGGCGGGTTTTCGGCGGCGGCACGCGCCGGCGGCTGCGGCGAGGTCCGCGGACGTCACCGCGAACATCGCCGTCCGCCGGCGAAGAACCGTCCACCAGCGAAGAACCGTCCACCGGCGAGGAGCCGTCCGCCACCGAAGAAGGGGGATTTCATGCTCAGAAGTCCCACCCGTCGTCCTCGGCCTCGTCCTTGACGGGCTCCGGGGCGGCGAACGACTCGCCGACCATTCCGGCGGTGAGGGTCGTACCGTCGTTCGGGTCGATCAGGATGAACGAGCCCGTACGCCGCGAGTCGGCGTAGGAGTCGACCGGCAGCGGCTCGGCGGTACGGATCTTCACCCGGCCGATGTCGTTGGCGACGAGCCGGCCCGGGTGCGGGTGCAGGGACAGATCGTCCAGCGTCAGCCGGGACGGGATGTCCTTCACGATGGCCTTGACCGTGCGGGTGCCGTGCTTGAGCAGCACCCGGTGGCCGACGGTGAGCGGGGCGTCGGCGACATGGCAGACGGTCGCCTCGACGTCCTGGGTGGTCGGCGGGGCGTCCTTGCTCGGCACGATCAGGTCGCCGCGCGAGATGTCGATGTCGTCGGCGAGCAGCAGCGTCACCGACTGCGGCGTCCAGGCCACGTCGACCGGCTCGCCGAGCAGGTCGATGCCGGTGATGGTGGTCGAACGGCCGGAGGGCAGCACGGTGACCTGCTCGCCGACGCGGAACGTGCCGGCGGCGATCTGGCCGGCGTAGCCGCGGTAATCGGGGTGCTCGGCGGTCTGGGGGCGGATCACGTACTGCACGGGCAGCCGGGCGTGGCAGTGCGCCAGGTCGTGGCTGACCGGGACGGTCTCCAGGTGCTCCAGGACGGTCGGGCCGCCGTACCAGTCCATGTTCGCCGACGGCTCCACGACGTTGTCGCCGGCGAGCGCGGAGATCGGGATGGCGGTGACCTCGGGGACGCCGAGCTCGAGGGCGTAGGCGGTGAACTCCTCGGCGATCGCCGCGAAGACCTTCTCCTCGTAGCCGACGAGGTCCATCTTGTTGACCGCCAGCACCACGTGCGGCACCCGCAGCAGCGCGGCGATCGCCGCGTGGCGGCGGGTCTGCTCGACGACGCCGTTGCGGGCGTCGACGAGGATCACGGTCAGTTCGGCCGTCGAGGCGCCGGTGACCATGTTCCGCGTGTACTGCACATGGCCCGGGGTGTCGGCGAGGATGAACCGGCGCCGGGGCGTGGCGAAGTAACGGTACGCCACGTCGATGGTGATGCCCTGCTCCCGCTCGGCGCGCAGGCCGTCGGTCAGCAGCGCGAGGTCGGGGGCGTCCTGGCCGCGGCTGCGGGAGGCGTGCTCGACGGCCTCCAGCTGGTCGGCGAGGACCGACTTGGAGTCGTGCAGCAGCCGTCCGACCAGGGTGGACTTGCCGTCGTCGACGGAGCCCGCGGTGGCGAACCGCAGCAGGGTGGTGGCCGAGAGCTCCTCGGTCGTGGTCGTGCTCATGCTTAGAAGTACCCCTCGCGCTTGCGGTCTTCCATCGCGGCCTCGGACAGCTTGTCGTCGGCGCGGGTCGCGCCCCGCTCGGTCAGCCGGGAGGCGGCGATCTCGGCGATCACGGCGTCCAGCGTGGTCGCGTCGGAGTCGACGGCCCCGGTGCAGGACATGTCGCCGACGGTGCGGTAGCGGACGAGCCGCTTCTCGACCACCTCGCCGTCCTTCGGCCCGCCCCACTCACCGGCCGTCAGCCACATGCCGCCCCGCTGGAACACCTCGCGCTCGTGGGCGAAGTAGATCTGCGGCAGCTCGATGCCCTCGCGGGCGATGTACTGCCAGACGTCCAGCTCGGTCCAGTTCGACAGCGGGAAGACACGGACGTGCTCACCGGGCGCGTGGCGGCCGTTGTAGAGGTTCCACAGCTCCGGGCGCTGGCGGCGCGGGTCCCACTGGGAGAACTCGTCGCGCAGGGAGAACACGCGCTCCTTGGCGCGGGCCTTCTCCTCGTCGCGGCGCCCGCCGCCGAACACGGCGTCGAACTTCTCGCTCTGGATCTTCTCCGTCAGCGGCAGCGTCTGGAGCGGGTTGCGGGTGCCGTCCGGGCGCTCCTTGAGCACCCCGCGGTCGATGTAGTCCTGGACCGAGGCGACGTGCAGCCGCAGGTTGTACTTCGCGACCGCGCGGTCCCGGTACTCGATGACCTCGGGGAAGTTGTGCCCGGTGTCCACGTGCAGCAGCGAGAACGGCACCGGCGCGGGCGTGAACGCCTTCAGCGCCAGGTGCAGCATGACGATGGAGTCCTTGCCGCCGGAGAACAGGATCACCGGCCGCTCGAACTCGCCCGCCACCTCGCGGAAGATGTGGACGGCCTCCGACTCGAGGGCGTCGAGGTGCGAGAGGGCGTACGGGGTGTCGGTGCCCTCGTCGATCGTGGCGACGGTCGTCATGCCAGTCCCCTCTCGGTGAGCAGCGCGTACACGGACGCGGCGGACTCCTGCACGGTCTGGTTCTGGGACTCGATCCGCAGATCGGGCGACTCGGGCTCCTCGTACGGGTCGTCGACGCCGGTGAGCCCCTTCAGCTCGCCCGCCGCCTGCTTGGCGTACAGGCCCTTCACATCGCGTACGGAGCACACCTCGACCGGGGTCGCCACGTGCACCTCGACATACGGCGTCGAGTTGGCCTCGTGCCGCTTGCGCACGGCGTCACGGCTGTCGGCGTACGGCGCGATGACCGGGACGAGGACGAGCACGCCGTTGCGGGCGAGCAGTTCGGCGACGAAGCCGATGCGCTGCACGTTGGTGTGCCGGTCCTCGCGGCTGAAGCCGAGGCCCGCCGAGATGAACTCGCGGATCTCGTCGCCGTCGAGCACCTCGATACGGTGGCCCTTCTCGCGGAGCCGTCCCGCCAGCTCGTAGGCGATGGTGGTCTTGCCGGCGCTCGGCAGACCCGTGAGCCAGACGGTGGCTCCGGTCGTCACGTCAGTCTCCTGAATCGTCGTGGTCATCCGTGCAGTCCGCACTCGGTCTTGGCGCGGCCCGCCCAGCGGCCGGCGCGCGCGTCCTCGCCCTGAAGGACACGGCGGGTGCAGGGGGCGCAGCCGATGGAGGCGTAACCGTCCATCAGCAGCGGGTTGGTGAGGACGCCGTGCTCGGTGACGTAGGCGTCCACGTCGTCCTGGGTCCAGCGGGCGATCGGGGAGATCTTCACCTTCTGCCGCTTCTCGTCCCAGCCGACGACCGGGGTGTTCGCCCGGGTCGGGGACTCGTCGCGGCGCAGCCCCGTGGCCCAGGCCGCGTAGCCCTTCAGGCCCTCCTCGAGGGGCCGGACCTTGCGGAGCTTGCAGCACAGGTCGGGGTCGCGGTCGTGCAGCTTCGGGCCGTACTCGGCGTCCTGCTCGGCGACCGTCTGGCGCGGGGTGAGCGTGATGACGTTGACGTCCATCACGGCGTCCACCGCGTCGCGGGTGCCGATGGTCTCCTCGAAGTGGTAGCCGGTGTCGAGGAACACGACGTCCACGCCGGGCATCACCCGGGAGGCGAGGTGGGCGACCACCGCGTCCTCCATCGAGGAGGTCACACAGAACCGCTTGCCGAAGGTGTCGGCCGCCCACTTGAGGATCTCCAGCGCGGAGGCGTCCTCCAGGTCGCGGCCCGCCTGCTCGGCGAGCGCCCTCAGCTCCTCGGCCGTGCGCTCCTGCTGAGCCGTCGTCATATCCCGTCCCCTCCCGTGGTGTCCTGCCGAACCCCGCGGGCCAGCAGCCCGAGGAACTTCAGCCGGAAAGCGCGATTGCAGGCCGCGCACTCCCAGGCGCCGTGACTGTCCTCGATGGCCTCACTCGGACGGAGGTCCTCGTCGCCGCAGTACGGGCAGTAGAAGGGCGCCGCGCGCTCGCTCACGACAGCGCCTCCTCGGAGGCGCGGGCCGCCCAGGCGGCGAACCGCTCGCCGTCCTCGCGCTCCGCCTGGAAGCGCTTCAGGACCCGCTCGACGTAGTCGGGCAGCTCCTCGGCGGTGACCTTCAGACCGCGCACCTTGCGGCCGAAGCCGGCCTCCAGGCCCAGCGCGCCGCCGAGGTGCACCTGGTACCCCTCGACCTGCTCGCCCCGGTCGTTCAGCACCAGCTGCCCCTTGAGACCGATGTCCGCCACCTGGATACGGGCACAGGCGTTCGGGCAGCCGTTGAGGTTGATGGTGATCGGCTCGTCGAAGTCCGGGATACGGCGCTCCAGCTCGTCGATGAGGGAGGCGCCGCGTGCCTTGGTCTCGACGATGGCGAGCTTGCAGTACTCGATGCCGGTGCAGGCCATGGTGCCGCGCCGGAACGGGGAGGGCTTGGCGGTGAGGTCCAGCGCCTCCAGGGCGTCGACCAGCGAGTCGACCTGGCCCTCCTCGACATCGAGGATGATCATCTTCTGCTCGACGGTGGTACGGACCCGGCCCGAGCCGTGCGCCTCCGCCAGATCGGCGATCTTCGTCAGCGTGGTGCCGTCCACGCGGCCGACGCGCGGGGCGAAGCCGACGTAGAAGCGGCCGTCCTTCTGCCGGTGCACACCGACGTGGTCACGCCAGCGCTCCACGGGCTGGGCGGGCGCCGGGCCGTCGACCAGCTTCCGCTTCAGGTACTCGTCCTCCAGCACCTGCCGGAACTTCTCCGCACCCCAGTCGGCGACCAGGAACTTCAGGCGGGCGCGGGTGCGCAGCCGCCGGTAGCCGTAGTCGCGGAAGATCGAGATGACGCCCTCGAAGACGTCCGGGACCTCGTCCAGCGGCACCCAGGCGCCGAGCCGGACGCCGATCTTCGGGTTGGTGGAGAGACCGCCGCCGACCCACAGGTCGAAGCCGGGGCCGTGCTCGGGGTGGACGACACCCACGAACGCCACGTCGTTGATCTCGTGCGCCACGTCCAGCAGCGGCGAGCCGGAGATCGCGGACTTGAACTTGCGGGGCAGGTTCGAGAACGCCTTGTTGCCGATGACCCGGCGGTGGATCTCCTCGATGGCGGGGGAGCCGTCGATGATCTCGTCCTCGGCGATGCCCGCGACGGGCGAGCCGATGATCACGCGGGGCGTGTCGCCGCAGGCCTCGGTGGTGGACAGGCCGACCGCCTCCAGGCGGTTCCAGATCTCGGGCACGTCCTCGATCCGGATCCAGTGGTACTGGACGTTCTGCCGGTCGGTGATGTCGGCGGTGCCGCGCGCGAACTCCTGCGAGATCTCGCCGATCACACGGAGCTGCCGCGTGGTGAGCCGGCCGCCGTCGATGCGGACGCGCAGCATGAAGTACTCGTCGTCCAGCTCCTCCGGCTCCAGGATCGCCGTCTTGCCGCCGTCGATCCCGGGCTTGCGCTGGGTGTACAGACCCCACCAGCGCATCCGGCCGCGCAGGTCGTTGGGGTCGATGGAGTCGAAGCCGCGCTTGGAGTAGATCGTCTCAATGCGTGTCCGCACATTGAGACCGTCGTCGTCCTTCTTGAACTGTTCGTTGCCGTTGAGCGGGGTGAAGTGACCCGCGGCCCACTGACCCTCACCGCGGTGACGGCTCACCTTGCGGCGGGGAGTCGCGGCGGCAGGGTTCTGCGGGGTGGCGGCCATGGTGGATACGTCCTTCGGGACAGGCGGAAGCGGCTCTGACCTGCGCGTATGGCGCTTCTAGGCATACGTGCGCATCGTCGCGCAGGGGCAGACAGAAGAGGGGGAACCGGGATGCTGGCTTGCTGTCAGCGCGCCGGACAGATGGCGCTGGACATGCGGCCGAGGTCGACGTGCCGTCGACTCACCAAGGCGATTCCAGTTCCAGACATGACGGAAGCGTGTCATGGCGATCTGGACACAGTCCAGCTTCGTCCAAGATGCGGACACCCCTGTCTCGCACAGCAAGACAGGGGTGTCGTCGGTCACATCGGCCGCAGAGGGCCTTGTCGTCCCAGGTCAGGCACGGTATGCCGTCGCCCGGGGCGCAAGCGGTGCGCCCAGGCCGGGAGGGGCTGCGCCCCGTTCATGCAGGGTACGCGCCCGGCCAGGGACCAGGCGTGGCGACCTCCGCCTCCTCCTCGACCTTGGTGTCGAACAGCTTGAAGCCCCGGCGCAGGTAGTTCTCCATCGCGAACTCGCCGTCCTTGCTGCACGTGTGCAGCCACACCCGCTTCGTCGGCGGCCGCTGCGGCCAGCGGTCGGCGAGGTCCCAGGCGCGCGCGGTGCCGTACGACAGCAGGTATCCGCCGATCCGGCGGCCCCGGAAGGCCGGGATCAGCCCGAAGTAGAGGATCTCGACCACGCCGTCGTCCTGCGGGTCCAGCTGGACGTACCCTGCGGGCGTGCCCCGGTCGTAGGCCACCCAGGTCTCCGCGCCCGGCCGCTCGAGCTCCGCCTGCCACTGGGCGTACGTCCAGCTCAGCCGGTCCGTCCAGCGGATGTCCCCGCCCACCGCGGTGTACAGGAAGCGGCTGAACTCGGGCGAGGGCACCTCGGCGCGCACGATCCGGATGTCGCCCTCCGGCTCGGCGGCGGGCAGCAGGTCGCTCTGAGCGGTCTGCTCCAGGGACCAGGTGGTCACGGGGATGTTCGGCATGCCCCTCAGAGAACCATCTACTCCAGCGACCTGTCGATCGTGTTCAGTCCCAGCGAAAACAGCGTCCGCCCCGACTGCGACCAGACCTCCCCGGTCTCCTCCCAGTAGGACAGGGCCCCGGCCGGTCCGCTCCAGCACTGGTACGTCCCGTCCGGCCCGCACTGCGCCGACTCCGCGCGGTCCCCGTCCAGCCGGACCAGCGTCCCGTGCCCCTCGAAGGCGCCGTCGCCCCGGGCCAGGTACCAGCGGGAGCGGTGGGCGAGCACGCCGTGCACACCGGCCGCCGCCTCCGTCTCGTACGCCTCGACCGGCGTGGGCTCCGGCAGTCCGGCGCCGGGGCCGACCGTGTCGGTCTCCAGGGCGTACCGCCACAGCCGGGCGGGCCGGTCGGCGTCCGCCGGGACCGCCTCGCTCACCGCGAGGCTGTCGGGCGCGGTGCTGCGGTCCAGGGACAGCGCGCCGATCCGGGCGTCACCGGTCAGCCGGTACGCGGCCACGGCGGCCAGCGTGAAGCCGCCGCCGTCCCGCCGGACGCGGTCCATGTCGTAGACGTAGAGGGTCCGGCCGCCGTTCCCGGTGGCCAGCAGCTTGTCCTGGTACCAGACCAGCCCGGACAGCGGCGAGACGAGCGGGCGCACCGCGCGCCCGCCGTCCGCGGGCACCACGGGGGTCACCCAGGCGTACGTCATGCGCTCGGCGTCGACCACGGCGATCCGGGCGCGGCCCCGCGCGTCGCTCCAGCCGGACAGCAGCACCCGGTGCTCGCCCCAGTGGCCGTCGTCGTCGGCGTCCCCGGAACCGGTCACCGCCCCGGCCCGCGCGTCACCGGTGTCCGCCTCGGCCCAGCACCAGGCGCGGCCGGCCTCCGGTGTGACCGGAAGTGCCGCGCGCTCGGCGGCGGCGCAGTCGGCGGCGGGGCGCAGCGCTCGGTCGGCGTCCGCGACGACGTCCGCGATGCGGACAGCGGGACCCGGTGCCGCCGGATACCTCTCCTCGTGCAGACGCAGCTCGTTCAGCGCGGTCGCCGAGGTGAGCGGCTTCAGCGGTCCCGGGCGGGCCCCGTCCGTCGCCTGGGAGGCGCTGATCATGGTGGCGGCGGCGGTGAGGGCGAGCGCGGTCCCGGCCAGGGTCGCGCGCAGCGCCCTGCCCTGCTTGCGTCTGCGGTGTCGGCCGCGTTGCTTCATCAGTCCTCCCGAGGGGCCAACTGCGCCGCGCGTTCCGCACGTTGGGCATGGCGCAGGTGGGGCGGCCCGTAGGGGGATGCTACGGCAGGGGTACGGGGTCGCGGACGAAGACCCCGTAATTGACCCCTAGGGGGCCAACGTCCCTGCGCTGGGTTTAGGGCCGCTTTCGTCGTGCTCGGAGCGGCGCTCGGAGCACTCAGAGCGCTCGGGCCGCTCAGGGCGTTCATGGGACGCCGGCGCGTTCACGGCACGGCATCCCGTTCACGGCACGGCGGCGCGTTCACGGCAAGGCAGCCGCCTGCCGGGCTCTGATCACCGCCGGGGCGGTCGAGTGCGGCAGCAGGTCCCGTGGATCGGCGGGCGGCAGCACGGTCACCTCGACGTCGTCAGAGAAACGATACGGCCGGTGTTCCAGCAGCCCCCCGAGATACCGCCGCACCCGCGACAGCTCGGCGCGGACCGTCACCCTCCGCCGGGCGTCACCGAACATGTCCTCGGCCAGCCCCGCCGCGCTGCGCCCGGAGCGGTGCACGGCCAGCAGATACAGCAACTCCGCGTGCCGGGGACTCAGTTCGTGCGTCCACGAGCCCAGGCTGCCGGAGACCGTCACCGTCCAGCGGCGCGGCTGCGCCAGGTCCAGCACGACCCGGGTGGTGCCGCCCCTGGGGACCGGCTCGTCCTCGGCGGGCCGCACCAGCCACCCCCCGGCCAGCGGCTCCACCACGCACGACCCCAGCCCCGGCAGCCACCGGCGGCCCGCCGACAGCGACTTGGGCAGCGCGATCCGGTTGGTGTACGGCATCCCCGTCACCGCCGCTGTCCAGCCGTCCCGGTCCACGACCACCGCCCGCCCGCCGAGCCGGGCCAGCGCCGGCGCCGCCACCGCGCGCAGCCGCTCCAGTGCCGTCAGATGCAGCTCGCGCAGCCGGGCCTCGGCGAGCTTGGCCACCGAGTCCACCCAGGCGAGGGTGGCCGGATGCATGGTCTCCAGCGGGCCGCTCACGTCCACCACGCCTATCAGCCGCCCGTCCCGCGGGTCGGTGATCGGCGCGCCGGCACAGGTCCAGGTGGCGTGCGACCGTACGAAGTGCTCGGCGGCGAACACCTGCACGGGCCGCCGGACGACCGCGGGGGTGCCCACGCCGTTGGTGCCGACCGTGTTCTCGTGCCAGTCGGCGCCCAGCAGGAACCCCAGGGCGTCCGCCTTGCGCAGCACCGCCGCGCTGCCCTCCCGCCACAGCACCCGGCCGTCCGCGTCGGCGACCACCATGATGTGGTGCGCGGCGTCCGCCACCGACACCAGTCCCTCCCGCAACACCGGCAGCACATGTCGCAGAGGTGACTCCTCGCGCCGCCGCCGGACCTCCTCCGCGGTGAGCAGTCGCGACCGGAAATCGTGCTCGGGATCCACGCCGCTGCGCAGCATGCGCCCCCAGGACTCCTCGATGACCGGTCGGGGAGTGAAGGGCGCGCGCTGTCCGGAAAGGGTGGCGTCGCGCACCTCGCTGAGCACCCGCGCCGCGCGGGCGGCGTCGGTGGCGGCGAGTCGCGTCATGTTCAACGGCGAGTTCGCCACAGTCGTCCTCCGGGGAATTGCCTCTCGGGCAACCGGTGTCAAGCCTTCCGGCCAGCGGTTTCCGGTCGCATGGTGATGGGGGACCCATACTGCCGTTCACCGGGGACGGAGGGGCACAGTCCGGTCAGTGAGCCCCCATAAGTTGCAACCCCTTGCAACCCTGGTGAACACGTATACGTTGATTGAAACTTGAGCGACGTCGCCCGTGCGGCGCTCTTGGCCTCAACAGGCCACAAGCGGCAGGGGTGGTGCCGTGTCGGCGCAGCACCACCCCTGCTGACGTACAAGGACGTACGCGGGCGTACGCGGGCGTACGAAGACGTACGGAAAAGGTCAGTCGGCGGGCCGCGCCCGCTCCACGATCGACGCCAGATCCAGCGTGTGCGGCAGCGTCCCGAACGACGCCCCCCAGTCCCCGCCCAGCCGCGAGGCGCAGAACGCGTCGGCGACCTCCGGCGGCGCGAACCGCACCAGCAGCGAGCCCTGAAGCACCAGCGCCAGCCGCTCCACCACGCGCCGGGCGCGCGCCTCCACGCCCTCCAGATCGGCGAGTTCGGTGAGCAGGTTCTTGATCGCCCCGTCCAGCCGGTGATCGGCGCCGCGCGCCCGGCCGATCTCCGTCAGCGTGGCGTTCAGCGCGGCCGGCTCCCGGCGCAGCGCCCGCAGCACGTCCAGCGCCTGGATGTTGCCCGCGCCCTCCCAGATCGAGTTCAGCGGCGACTCGCGCACCAGCCGGGGCAGCCCGGACTCCTCCACATAGCCGTTGCCGCCCAGGCACTCGGCGGCCTCGACCGCCACCGCCGGGCAGCGCTTGGTCACCCAGTACTTCGCGGCGGGCACCGCGAGCCGCAGGAAGGCGCGCTCCTCCTCGCCCCCGTCGTCCCAGGCGGCGGCCAGCCGCAGCGCCAGCGTGGTCGCCGCCTCCGACTCCAGCGCGAGATCCGCCAGGACGTTGCGCATCAGCGGCTTGTCGACGAGCTTCCCGCCGAACGCCTCCCGGTGCGAGCAGTGGTGGATCGCCTGTACGACGGCCTGCCGCATCAGCCCCGCCGAGCCGAGCGCACAGTCCAGACGGGTCGCCGCGACCATCTCGATGATGGTCCGCACCCCGCGGCCCTCCTCGCCGACCCGGCGCGCCCACGTCCCGTCGAACTCGACCTCCGCTGAGGCGTTCGACCGGTTGCCCAGCTTGTCCTTCAGCCGCTGGATGCGGAACACGTTGCGGCTGCCGTCGTCCAGCACCCGCGGCACGAGGAAGCACGTCAGCCCGTCCGGGGCCTGCGCGAGCACCAGGAACCCGTCCGACATCGGCGCCGAGCAGAACCACTTGTGCCCGGTCAGCTCGTACGTCCCGGCCTCGGCCAGCGGCGTCGCCGCCGTCGTGTTCGCGCGGACGTCGCTGCCGCCCTGCTTCTCCGTCATCCCCATGCCGAACAGCACGCCCGCCTTGCGCGCCGCGGGCCGCAGATCACGGTCGTACACGGTGGACGTCAGCCGCGGCTCCCACTCGGCGGCCAGCTCCGGGTCGGCGCGCAGCGCGGGCACCGCCGCGTGGGTCATCGACAGCGGGCAGCCGTTGCCCGCCTCGACCTGCGTCCACACCAGGAAGGCCGCCGCCCGCCGGACATGCCCGCCGGGCCGGTTCCAGGCCGCGGTCAGCCCCGCCGAGACGCCCTTGCCGAGCAGCCGGTGCCACGCCGGGTGGAACTCCACCTCGTCGATCCGGTTGCCGTAGCGGTCGTGGGTGCGCAGCCGGGGCGGATGCTCGTTCGCCAGCACCCCCCACTCCTGCACCTGCGCCGACCCGGAGGTCCGGCCGAGGCCCGACAGCTCCGCGCGCGCCTCGTCGAGCGGCTCCGGACCGAGATGACCGAGGTGCCGCTCGACGGCCGCCACCAGCGCCCGGTCGGCGGCATAGACGTCGTAGCCGGCCAGCGGCGGGGCCTGATTGGTCACGGTGTGGGTGCTGCGTGCCATGACTGGGAACCTACCCCGCGGTACGCCCCTGGTCACCCCGCGGATCCGGTGCGCTCTCCCGCCGGGCGGGTCCCGCCGGGCCGTCCCGTCGGACCATGGTGAACGTCACCTCCTACGGCGGATACCTTTGGGTCGTGCAGCCAGCAAGTGAAATCCCCCAGCGGCCCTCCGGCCGTCTCCACCGTGCGCGTGCCCTCTACCGGAACGTCTCCAAGCGCAGGACCGCCTGGCTGTTGCTCAAGGACACCGTCAACTCCTGCATCGAGTACCGCATCCTCGGTCTCGCCGCGGAGGCCGCGTTCTTCACGCTGCTGTCCGTGCCGCCGCTGCTGCTCAGCATGATCGGTCTGCTCGGCTACGTCGACGACTGGACCGGCACCGACACCATCAGCAGCCTGGAGACCAACCTCCTGGAGGCCTCGCGGACCGTCCTGTCCGACAAGGGCGTCACGGAGATCGCCCAGCCGATCCTGGACGACGTGATGAACGGCGGCCGGCCCGACGTCATCTCGATAGGTTTCCTCTTCGCCCTCTGGTCGGGCTCCCGCGCGGTGAACGTCTTCATCGACACGATCACCGTCATGTACGGCCTCGACGGGGTGCGCGGCATCGTCAAGACCCGGCTGATGGCGTTCCTGCTGTTCATCGTGGCCCTGCTGATCGGCTCGGTCGCGCTGCCGCTGATGGTGGCCGGGCCGGACGCGGTGGTGCGCATCCTGCCCTGGTCGACGACGGTGGTGCAGGTCCTGTACTGGCCCGTGGTGATCGTCCTGTCCATCGTCTTCCTGACGACGCTCTACCACGTGTCCGTCCCCGTCCGCTCCCCCTGGATCGAGGACGTGCCGGGCGCCCTCGTCGCCCTCGGCATGTGGGTCCTCGGCAGCTTCCTGCTGCGGATCTACCTGACCAGCACCATCGAGGGCGCGACGATCTACGGCTCGCTCGCCGCCGCCGTCGCCGTCCTGCTGTGGATCGGCGTCTCCGCGTTCGCCGTCCTCGTCGGCGCCGCCGTCAACGCCGCCATCGACCGGGTCTGGCCGGCCGCCGCCACGGCCGCTGCCCGCGAGGCCAACGAGCGGATGCGCGAGGCGCAGGTCGCCGAGTACGTCGCCCGCGCCGCCGCGGCCGCCCGCGAGGCCGACCCCGACGACCCCGACATGCCCTCGGAGTTCCCGGAACGCTGGTCCCGCTTCCTCCCCCCGGAGGACGTCACGGCCCGCCTCCGGACCCACGCGAAGACCGCACCGAAGGGCGACACGACGCCGGAGGAGTGAGGCGGGGGTGCCGCCGCTCCGGGCTTGGACCGGGGATGGAGGGCACCGCCGTTGGGTCGGGCGCCGGGGGCCGGGAGACGGGAGCAGAGGGCCGGGCCGTGGCGGGACGGTGGCGCGGCCGTCGTGCGGACCGGCCGGAGGTCTGAGCCGGCCCAGGGTGCGCGCCGGCCGGAAGCCGGCCGGGGCCTGTCGTCCGGGTCGGCCGAGGACCTGCCCGGAACCTGCCGTCCGGGCGGCCGAGGACCGGTGCGGAACCCATCGCCCGGGCCGACCGAGGACCGGGCCCGAACCCATCGCCCCGGGTCGGCCGAGGACCGGAATCCGTCGTCCGGGTCGGCCGAGGACCGGAATCCGTCGTCCGGGTCGGCCGAGGACCTGTCCGGAACCTGCCGTCCGGGCGGCCGGGGACCGGTCCGGAACCCATCGCCCGGGCCGACCGAGGACCGGAATCCGTCGTCCGGGCCGGCCGCGGACCGGTCCGGAACCCGTCGCCCAGGCCGGGCGAGGACCGAGCCGAGGCCCTCGTCCCCGCCACCCAGGCCGGCCGAGGACCGAGCCGGGCCCCCTCGTCCCCGCCCCACCAGAGGACCGGCCGCCGGGTCAGTCAGCCATCCAGGCACCCGCCGCCGCGGCCTCCTCCGCGTACGCGGCGAAGTCGCGGGGCTCGCGGCCCAGAACCTGCCGGACGCCGTCCGAGAGGTGGGCGTTGCGCCCGTCCAGGAGGGAGTCGAACAGGTCGACGAGGTAGGCCACCTCCTCGGGCGGCAGCCCGAACTCGGCCAGCCGCTCGCCGTACGCCCGCGCCGCCACCGGCCGGTACGCCAGCTCCCGCCCGGCCGCCCGGGCGACCTCCGCCACCGCCTCCCCGAAGGTCAGCAGCCGCGGCCCCGACACCTCCAGCACCTGCTCCACGTACCGGTCGCCCGCCGTCAGCGCGGCCACGACCACATCCGCGACGTCCCGCACGTCGACGAACGGCTCCGGCACCCCGTCCCCGGGAAACACCAGCTCCCCGCTCTGCCGCAGCTCCTCCGCCAGCGGCCCCTCGCTGAGGTTCTGGGCGAACCAGGCCGCCCGTACGACCGTCCACCGTGCGCCCGGCACCCGCAGCGCCTCCTCGGTGGGCTTCGCCTGCTCCTCGCCGCGCGCCGACAGCAGCACCAGCCGCCGCAGCCCGAGCGCGACCGCCTCCCGGGCCAGCCGCCCGACCGCCTCGGTGGCCGCCGGGGCGCCCACGTCCGCCGGGTGCGCCAGATACACGGCGTCCGCGCCCCGCAGGACGTCCGCCCAGCCCGCGGGGGAGTCCCAGTCGAACCCATGGGCGCGGGAGGCGGGCCGCACGGTCAGGCCCGCGGCCCGCGCCGCCTCGGCCACGCGGCGTCCGGTGCGGCCGGTGGCGCCCGTCACCACGACGGTCATGTCCTCGGTCTGCATCGCCCTGTTCGCTGTCATGCCGTCAGTCAACCGCCGCCGCCCGCCCGGTCCCATCGCCCAACGGCTCATTCCCATACGCGTGCGTCCACCGGCGGGCGCGCGTCTACGCTGACCGCATGGACGCCCTCGCAGCCCTGCTCGCGGGACCCCGCGCCCGCGGCGCCTTCATGATCCGGGCCTGCTTCGATCCGCCGTGGGCGGTGCGGGTGGCGGACCGGGCGCCGCTGACGGTGATGGTGATGGCCCGCGGTGACGCCTGGATCACCCCGGCGTCGGGCGAGCCGGTGCGGCTGACCGACGGCGACCTGGCCATCGCCCGCGGCCCCGACCCGTACACCTGCGCCGACCACCCCGACACGGCCCCGCAGGCGCTGATCCTGCCGGGCGGCGAGTGCCGGTACCCCGACGGCCGCCCGCTGAACGGCTCCATGGACCTGGGCCTGCGCACCTGGGGCGACCGGATCGACGGCAGCACCGTGATGCTCATCGGCACCTACCAGTGGCCCGGCGAGGTCAGCGCCCGGCTCCTGGACGCGCTGCCGCCCCTGCTCACCCTCACCGCCGACGTCTGGGACTGCCCGCTCACCCCGCTGCTCGCCGAGGAGATCACCCGCGACGAGCCCGGGCAGGAGGTCGTCCTCGACCGGCTGCTCGACCTGCTGGTCATCGCCGCGCTGCGGGCCTGGTTCGCCCGCCCGGAGGCGGAGCCGCCCGGCTGGTACCGGGCGATGGCGGACCCGGTGGTCGGCCGGGCGCTGCGGCTGCTCCAGGACGACCCGGCGCACCCCTGGACGGTCGCCACCCTCGCCGCCAAGTGCGGCGTGTCGCGCGCCGGACTGGCCCGCCGCTTCACCGACCTGGTCGGCGAGCCCCCGATGAGCCACCTCACCGGCCGGCGGCTGGCCCTCGCCGCGGACCGGCTGCGGGAGACCGACGACACCCTGGAGGCCATCGCCCGGCAGGTCGGCTACGGCAGCGCCTTCGCGCTCTCCAGCGCCTTCAAACGCGTGTACGGAGTGAGCCCGCAGGAGCACCGCGCACGGCCCCGGACCGGGGCAAGGGCGGGGGCGGCGCGCGCGTAGGCTGGCCGCGTGTACACGGAGCGGGTGTCGTCGCTGGTCGAGGCGACGGTGTGGACGAACATCCCGGCCGGGACCGGACTCGGGCGGGTGCTGCCCGACGGCTGCATGGACCTGCTGTGGGGCGAGGGCCGGCTGTCGGTCGCCGGACCCGACACCCGTGCGTACGTCCCCGACGGCCCGCCCGTGCCCTGGGCCGGCGTCCGCTTCCCGCCCGGCGTCGCCCCCGCCCTGCTCGGCGTCCCGGCGCACGAGCTGCGCGACCGGAGGGTGGACCTGGCCGAGCTGCGCCCGGCGGCGCAGGTACGGCGGCTGCGCGCCCTCGTCGAGGCGGCGGCGGACCCGATGAGCGGCCTGGAGGCGGCGGCAGCGCGGCTCGCCGCGGCAGCGGACCCGCCGGACCCGCTGCTGCGCCGCCTGGTCGCGGTCCTGGCCGCGGGCCGCCCGGTCGCCGCCACCGCCGACGAACTCGGCCTCGGCGCCCGCACCCTGCACCGCCGCTCGCTCGCCGCGTTCGGCTACGGCCCCAAGACGCTGGCCCGTGTGCTGCGGCTCCAGCGCGCCCTGGCGCTGGCCCGGGCCGGGGTGCCGTACGCGGAGACGGCGGCCCGGGCGGGCTTCGCCGACCAGGCTCATCTGGCGCGGGACGTCAAGGAGCTGACGGGTGTCCCGCTGGGGCGGCTACTGGGCGGGTAGCGGCGCGAACAGGTCGACGCCGTTGCCGTCCGGGTCGTGCACGACGGCGTACCGCTGCCCCCAGACGGCGTCCCACGGCTTCAGCTCGCCGTGATATCCCGCGCCCACCAGCTCCTCGTACACCGCGTCGACCTCGGCGGGACCGTCGCAGCGCAGCGCCAGCGACGCCCGTGAGGCGTTCCCGGACGGCGGCTGCCACCCGGGGTTGAAGGACTTCACGGTCTCCTCGCCGTCCAGCATCAGCCGCAGCCCGCCGGGCAGTTCGGCCTCCGCGTGCGGCAGCTCCTCGGCCCCTTCGGGGAAGGCGAAGCCGAGGCGGCGGTAGAAGGCGACGGAGGCGGCCATGTCGGAGACGACCAGACCGATGGCATCGAATCGTGGACTCATGCGGTCACCGTAGGCGGGGCGACGGCGCACCGTATTGAAGGAATCGGACAGCCGGCCCGCGCAGGCGCGACAGGAAAAACGCGACAGGAAAAACAAGAGCCCCTGTCCCTCCGACCGGAGGGACAGGGGCTCTTCTCGGAGCGCCGGGCAGGCCTTGCACCTGCATCTCCCCGCAGGAAGCGGGGCGTCTTTCCTTGGACCACCAACGCCTGACCGGTACCGGTGTTCTCCGGCGGCCGGGCAAGATCGACTATACCCCAGGGATGCGGCGCCGTCCAACGAAGAGCAACCCTCTCTACGTTGTGGAACACCTGTGCGGAAAGATGGGGTGCATGATCCGTCTGTCGCGTGCCCTGCCGTACGCCTCCCTGTTGGCACCCGCGCTGCTCCTGACCGGCTGCGGTCAGGAGGGGCAGGCCGCCGACCCGGCGGATGTCGCCTCCCGCGCCCGGGCGATGGGCATCGCGCCCGAGCACGTCTACGCCATCGAGGCCGACGGCTTCAGCGTGGCCCAGCAGTCCGTCGGCGTGTACGGCGGCGACGGCTTCTCCGCGGTGTACGTCTCCCAGTCCACCGGAGGGCAGATCCAACTCCGCGTCGACCGGGCCGGGATGACCGCCACGACCTGCCCGAAGCTTCCGGTCGGCGACTCCTCCGGCGGGCGGACGGAGTGCCGGAAGGACGGCGAGGCCTGGTACCGCAGCTCCGGCGACCAGCGCGAGTACGCCGTCCCCAGGGACGGTCACGTCGTCCGCGTCGGCGCCGGCCCCGACGTCCCCCGTGACGTGCTGCGCGAAGCCGCCCTCGGCGCCCACCGCCCCACCGCCGGCGAACTCGACACCCTCCTGCCGGAGGGCCGGGGCGGAGCCGAGCCGGTCGAGCGCGGGGACCTTCCTCCGGTGGGCGACGGGGCACCGGACAACGACGTGGACGCGGGCGGCTGAGCCGGGGCCGCGGCGCTGAGCCAGGGCGCGGGCGTGGGTCTTCGTACCTCGCTTGCTTCCCGCCCCGCGCCCGGCAGCCTCAGTCCCGCGGCGCGGCCGTGCTCTCGCGCACGATCAGGCGGGTGGACAGCTCCGTGCGGGTGCTCTCGGGGCGTTCGCCGTCCATCATGCGCACCAGCAGGCGCAGGGCCGTCGCCGCCATCTCCGAGACCGGTTGGCGGACCGTGGTGAGGGCGGGCGCGGCCCAGCGGGCCTCGGGGAGGTCGTCGAAGCCGACGACGCTCATGTCGTCGGGTACCCGCAACCCCCGCTCGGCCAGGGCCTCGTAGGCGCCCAGGGCCATGCCGTCCGAGCAGGCGAAGACGGCCGTCGGCGGCTGCGGCAGGTCGAGGAGTTCCCGCATCTGCCGCCGGGCGGCGGCCTCGTCGAACCCGGCGTGCCGGATGTACTCGGGCCGGTGCGGCAGCCCCGCCGAGGCGAGTGCCGACCGGTAGCCCGCCAGCCGGGCCCCGCCGCACATCGAGCGCCGGCGGCCGGTGAGCACGGCGATCCGCTCATGGCCGAGGGACAGCAGATGCTCGGTCGCCATCACCCCGCCCTGCCAGTTGGCGGCGCCCACCGACACCACCCCGGGCGGCGGTTCGAGGACCGGGTCGATCAGCACGAACGGGATGCGGTGCTGCTCCAGCCAGGCGAACTGGGCGTCGGTCAGCTCCGGCAGGTTGAGCAGCACCCCGGCCGAGCCGCGCGCGGAGAGCTTGTCGAGCCAGCCGCGCTCGGGGCGCGCGGCCCGGTTGCGGGAGAGCGCCGCCGAGACGACGACGTCCAGCCCGGCGTCGTGCGCCGCCTCCTCCGCCCCGTGCAGCACCGCCCCCGACCAGGAGCCGGCGAGCGACTGCACGACGAGGTCCACCATGCCGGGGGTCCGCGCCGGGTCGAAGCGCGGCCTGCGCACGTAACCGAGTCGGTCCAGCGCCTCGGTGACCCGGCGGCGCGTCTCGGGTGCCACGTCCTCACGGCCGTTGACCACCTTGGACGCGGTCGGCACGGACACGCCCGCCTCCCGGGCCACCACCGCCAGCGTCGGACCGGCCGTCGCGCTCGAACGTGCCGTACGGCCCATCGGAACCACCCCTCCGGCCCGCCCGAGGGCCCTCGAAAGTTGCGACCAGCACTCAGCTCCCGGGGCGCCGGGACGACGCCGTAGAAAGCGCTTCCTACCCTAGGTGTGCGGCAGGAAGACGTGAAGAGACGGGAATCGGCGGAGTAGGCCTGTACGGACTGTCGAAACGCCGGTGCGGTGGGGCGAGGGTGTCAGGCCATCCGGACCAGGTCCGCGTGCCGGACTTCGTGCGCCGGCGGCAGGCCCCGCGCCAGTCGCTCCAGCTCCTCCACCACGATCCGGCCCAGCCGCTGAAGCTCGTTGCCGAGCGATCCCGCGATGTGGGGGGTGAGGAACACATTGGGGAGCGTGTAGAGCGGCGAACCGGGCGGCAGCGGTTCGGGGTCGGTGACGTCGAGGACCGCGCTCAGCCGCCCCGACACCAACTCGTCGGTGAGGGCGTCCTGGTCGACCAGGGCACCCCGGGAGGTGTTGATCAGCACGCCGCCGTCCCGGATCAGGGCGAGCGCGGCCCGGTCCAGCATGTGACGGGTCTCGGGGAGGTCGGGCGCGTGCAGGGTGACGGTGTCACTGGCGTGCAGCAACTCCTCCAGCGCCACCGGGCGGGCGCCGAGCGCGGCGGCCTCGGCGGCGTCCACATACGGGTCGTACAGCAACACCTCGAAGTCGTACGGCCGCAGCAGTTCCAGCAGCCGGCGGCCCACCCGCGAGGCGCCGATGACGCCGACGCGGCGGCCGAGGTTGCCGATGGCGGCGGTCTCGGCGTGCGGAGGCTGGGAGTGCCGGGCACGGTAGCGCTCGCGGTGGCCGAAGGCGTCCTTCCCGGTCAGCAGGATCATCGCGAGGGTGTACTCGGCGACCGGCACCGCGTTGCCCGTGACCGCGCTGGAGACGGTCACGCCGCGCCGCCACAGGGCCTCGTCCACCAGCGAGCGCACCGAGCCCGCCGCGTGCAGCACCGCGCGCAGTCCGGGGACGGCGGTCAGGGCGCGCTCGTCGAGGCGGGGACAGCCCCAGCCGGTGATGAGGACGTCCGCGCGGGCCAGCGCGCCGGCCGCCGCCGGATCGGTGAAGTCCCGTACGACGAGCGCGGGATCGACCTCGGCGGTCCGCCGCAGCCGGGCCATGAGCGGATCGGGGAAGAGCAGCGGGAGGTGCACCGGATCCATGGCGAACACGGCCCTGGGCAGCCGGGCGCTGGGCATGTCTCTCCTGTCTCTCCTGACGGAAGCGCGAACACGCGGGACTGAAACGTTTCTCGAAAGCGCCTTCTACCGTAGGTCCGCTGTACGGCGAGGGGCAATCGCCCGGACGGGGCGGGGCGTCCGCACGGGCTCCCCCGGAATAGATCCACTCGATGCGATGCTCTGGTGGGAGCGGAGCGTCAGCGGACGAGGAGCTGGTGGCGGATGGCGGCAGCGGACGGGACGGGAGACCGGGCAGGGGACCGGACGGGAGACCGGGCAGGGGACCGGGCCGGAGACCGGAAGGGCCCCGTGGTCCACACGCCGTACGGGGCCGTACGCGGCGCTTACGAGGACGGCGTCGCGGTCTTCCGGGGAATCCCCTACGCGGCGCCCCCCTTCGGCCCGAACCGCTTCCGGCCGCCCGTCCCGCCCGAGCCCTGGCACGGCGTCCGGGACGCCCTCACCTTCGGGCCCACCCCGCCGAAACCGCCGTACTCCGAGGCCTTCGCCCAGTACCTGTCCGACCCGGTGGTGCCCGGCGACGATTGCCTGAACCTCAACGTGTGGACGCCCGAACCGGGCCCCGGAGCCCGGCTCCCGGTCCTGGTATGGCTGCACGGCGGGGCGCTGACCAGGGGCTCATCAGGCGTACTCGTGTACGACGGACGTACGTTCGCACGGGATGGCGTGGTCTGCGTGTCCATCAACTACCGGCTGGGCGTCGAGGGCTACGGACTGTTCCCGGACGCCCCCGCCAACGCCGGCCTGCGCGACCAGCTCGCCGCGCTGCGCTGGGTGCGCGAGGCGATCGAGGCCTTCGGCGGCGACCCGGACCGCATCACCCTGGCCGGGCAGTCCGCCGGCGCCATCAGCATCGGCGCCCTGGTGGCAGCCCCGCAGGCCCAGGGCCTCTTCCGGCGAGCCGTGCTGCAGAGCGGGGCGCCCGAGGCCGCCGACCGGGACAAGGTACGGCGCATGGTGCGCCGGATGGCCGCCCGGCTGAGGATCCCCGCCACCGCCGAGGCGTTCGCCGCCGTCGACCGCGAGCTGCTGCTGCGCACCCAGGCCGAGGTCGGCCGGCTCAGCAGCCCCGTCCTCGGCGGGCCCGCCTTCGGGATCGTCGTCGACGGCGACCTGGTGCCCCGCGACCCGCTGCAGGCGCTGGTCGACGGCGAGGCCGCGCCCGGCGCGGAACTGCTCATGGGCTGGACCCGCGACGAGTACCGCCTCTGGCTGGTCCCCGGCGGCCTGCTGGAGCGCGTCGACCGGCTCGGCGCCGTCGCCCTCGCCGGTGCCATGGCCCGCTGCCACGCCGGCCACGAGGTACCCCGCGGCTACCGAGCCCTGCGCCCCGACGCCGGCACCGCCGAGATCGTCGGCCAGATGGTCACCGACCACCTGCTGCGCCGCCCGCTGCACCGCCTGGCCGACGCCCGCCCCGGCACTTCGTACGTCTACGAGTTCGCCTGGCCCTCCCGGCTGCCCGGCCTCGGCGCCTGCCACGCCCTGGAACTCGGCTTCGTCTTCGACAGCGGCGACGTCCCCGAGTCGGCCAAGCTGGCCGGCCAGGGCGCCCCGCAGGAGCTGGCCGACCAGATGCACCAGGCCTGGGTGCGGTTCGTCACCGACGGGGACCCAGGCTGGGAGCCGTGGAACACCGCCCACCCGGTGCGGATCTTCGGCGAGACCACCGAGCCAGGGACGGACGGCACTCGCCAGGCGGTCCGCGCGGCGCTGACAGCCGGGGAACCACTCACGGCCGCGGAGCCGATCGCAGGCACGCAACCGATTACGGGCACGGTCATGGAATCGGCGGGCCGTTCCCCCGCGCTCCGCGCGCCCTACACGGCGTACGGTCCGCGGGACGCCGAGCTGGCGTTGTGGGCCGCCGCCGACGTCATCGCTCGGGAACCCACACCCGCGTCGGGCCCGGCTCCCGATTCGCCCACGCGTCGTACGGAACTGCGGTCAGCGGTACGGCGGCTCCGTCGCTCCGCTGGCGTCCGTCGGCACTGATCACCCGCACCCCGCCCAGCAGCTCCGGCTCCGCCCGTACGGTGCGACCGGCCCCGCGGGAAGTCTCACCAGCCGCGCCGACCTGCGCCGCTCGCCGAAGGCGCGGCGAGCGGCACCGAGTCACGGCTTCCGCCGCGCCGCCCGACGGCAGCCCTGGCTCTCAGCGCAGCAGGAGGCGGCGCACCGCACGCAGCGCATCCCGCACGGTGTCCAGCAGCAGGACCAGGACCCGGTGGGCCGCCTCGCGGCGGTGCCGGTGGTGCGACCACACAGCGGGCAGCACCACTCCGGCGAAGAGCAGCAGCAGGGCGAGGAGGAACAGGGTACCGAGCGGCGTGAGGAACTCGGCGGCGTGGACGAAGACTTCGGGCATGCGGACTCCCGTGTTCGAGGGACGAGGGGGGACTCTGCCCGCGCCGGGTGGCGCGGTGGTCCCAACCTCTCCGTCCCGCACGGCGTTTCGCGACCGTCCTGGACGACCTGGCCGTCCGGCGGCCGAAGTGCCAGGTGGGCGGCCTAGACTTCCTGGGCGTCCAGTGGCGCGCACTGGACGATGTGGACGCGCGGGGGACCAAGTGACCGACGAGGTGCGCCAGGAGAGCGTGCAGAACGCACACGATGCCTTTCTCGCTCGGCTGCGCCGGCTTGGAGAGCTGCACGGGCGCGTGCGGCGGGGCGGGCAGCCGAGCCTCAACGTGCTGGCCAAGGCGGCGGGAGTCGGGTCGAAGACCACCGTCGGGGAGTGGCTGAAGGGAAACCGCCTCCCGCAGCATCTCCCGGACCTGCTCGGCGTGGTCAGGGCCCTGCACGTCGCGGCGCAGGAGCAGTGGGGGGAAGTGCCCGGCCCGGACCGCGATCTGCTCGATCCCGACGCCTGGCACAGCCTGCACGCGGCGGTGGTCCGCGACCAGGCCCGCGCCACGGGGGAGGCGGTCCGGGCCGAACGCCTCGGCCGGACCTGGGACCAGCACGAGGCGCAGCGGCGGCTCGCCGGCCTGCCCGACCGACCACGGCCGGTTGCCGCCTGGCATCCGCGCAACCTGGGCGTGCACCCCGCGATCTCCGGCGCGCCCGGTCCCGTGGACGGCGACTGCGGGTTCGTGCTGCCCACCTACGTACCCCGGGACCACGACCGGCGGCTGCGTGCCTTCCTCGAACGCGCGGCGCGGGACGGGGACGCGGTGTTCGTCCTCGTCCAGGGCGAATCCTGCACGGGCAAGACCCGCACCGCGTACGAGGCGGTCCGTACCTGCTTGCCGGAGTGGGAACTCGCCTTCCCCAAAGGCTCCGAGAGCCTCCTCGCGCTCCTCGCCGCGGAGGCCGTGGGCCCGCGCACCGTGCTGTGGCTGGACGAGGCGCAGGACTTCCTGATGGGGGAGCGCGGTGAGGAGGTGGCCCGGCAGCTGCGCCGGCTGCTGGAGAGGCCCGGACCCGTGGTGGTGCTCGCGACCATGTGGCAGGACCACCGCCGCACGCTGGTCACCCGGCCCACCGCCACCGCCACCGCCGCCGCCCCCGCCCGCGACCCGCATCCGCACGCCCGCGCGCTGCTCACCCTGGCGGACTCCGTACACGTCTCCGCGGCCTTCCCGCCTGACGCGGTCGCGCGGCTGCGCACCACGCGCGACGCCGCCCTGGCCACGGCCGCCCACACGAGTCGGGACGGCACGCTCGCCCAGACTCTCGCCGCGGCCCCGGAACTCGTCGCCTTCCACGAGACGTCCGACACCGTCCCGGCCTGCTATGGCAAGGCCGTCGTCACTGCCGCGATGGACGCCCGGCGCCTCGGCCACGGCCCGGAACTGTCCGACGCCCTTCTGCGGGCGGCCGCCCCCGCCTACCTGAGCGAGGCCCAGCGCACCGCCGCCGGACCCGACTGGTTCGCCCAGGCCCTGGCCCACGCCGGGACCAGGGTCAAGGGCGTCGTCGCACTCCTGGGCGAGGTGCCCGACGCGGGCGGCATGGGCGCGCGGCCGGACGTGCGCAGGCTGGCCGACTACCTCGACCATCACGGCCGTACGGCCCGCGCCTACGTCTGCCCCGGCGCAGCCTTCTGGGAAGCGGTCGCGCGGGGCGCGGGCAGCGCCCTCGACCTGCAAGAGCTGGCCGACTCGGCGTACCGCAGGGGCCGTTACGCCGTCGCCGACGACCTCCGGCGGCGGGCCGCCGAGCGGGGGTACGCACCCGCCTGGACCGAGATGGCGTACTTCCGGGAGGACCGCGGCTGCCGTGCGGAAGCCGTCGAACTCCTCTGGAAGGGCCATGCCGCGGGTGACACCGGCGCCCTGACGACGCTCGCGCACTGGTATCTGGAGGACGGGAACCGGGACGCGGCGCTCCGGCTGGTCCCGGAGATCGAGCGCACCGGCGACCCGCAGGCCCTGCTCAGCCTCGCGCAGACCCCCGAACTGGTCGGCGGCGACGCCGAAGCGGAACGCCTCGCCCGCGCCGCGGCGGCTCTCGGCGACGCGGAGGCACTGACCTTCCTGGGCCGGCGCCGCATGCTCGGCGGAGACGGGGCGGCGGCCGAGGAGCTGTTCCGCCGGGCCGTATCCGCGGGGGACCCCGCCGCCGCCTTCGAGCTGGCGCGTATGAAGCTCGCGGACGAAGGGGACGTGGCGGCGAGCGTGGCTGCGGCCCGACAGGCCGCCGAACTGGGGGACTTCTTCACCATGGGGATGATGGCCCAGCTCGTCATCTCCATCGACCCCGCCGAGGGCCGGCGCATGGCGCGGCTGGCCGCCGATCTCGGCGGAGTGAGCCCCGCGCAGACGGTGCGCCTGTCGGCCTGGGAGAACATGGTCCGCCAGCAGGGCCTCGCCGTTCTGGCGGACCATGCCGAGCGGACGCAGGGGGACGGTGCGGGCGAGGCGGTGCTGCGGGCCGCCGCCGACGCCGGCGACCTCCACGTCATGACGTGGCTCGCCCACCGCGAGCGGCAGTTCGGCGACCCGGCCGAGGCGGAGGCCCTGTACCGGGCCGCGGCCGAGGGCGGTTACGCGCCGGCGCTGCTGTCCCTCGCCTGGCAGCGCCACGAGGCCGGCGACGACGAGGAGGCCGAACGGCTGTGCCGCACGGCGGTCGACGCGGGCGAGCCGCGAGCCGTGGGCGCCCTGGCCCAGCTGTGGGAGAAGACCGGGGACCGGGACGGGGCGGGCCGCTTGGTCCTGTACGGCCTGAACCCGGACGGCACCCCCACGACCCCATGGCTCCCTCTCCGCGAGGGCCACGAACCGGCCATGGGCCACTACGCCGTCAAGGGCTGGATCGAGGTGCGCCGCGCTGACTGAGGAGACCGGCGCGCGGCGTGCCGCCGTTGTCGGAGCTGTGGTGGGGGTGCGGGTCCGCTGTTGACGGGGCTGCCCTGCGGTGGGGGCCCGCTGCTGACCGCGGCTGCCACGCTCGTGCGCCCGCCGCTGACCGGGCTGCCGTGCCAGTACGCCCCGCCGCTGACCCGCTCATCCGGCTGCCGCGTCCCTACGTCCCGCCCGTGGCCTCGGTCCGCACGGAACGTCGGGGCTACGTTGTCAACGTCGCCGCGATCGATGTGATCGCCTCCGGGCCCACCCGGCAGCAGCCGCCGATCAGCCGTGCTCCGGCGTCGCGCCAGCCGAGGACCTGGCCGGCGGTGAAGGTGGTCCGGCCGTTCCAGGCGCGGGCCTCGGCGTCCCAGGCCTCGCCGCTGTTCGGGTAGGCGACGACCGGCTTGCCGGTCACCCGGGCCGCCGTCGCCACGGCCGCGTCCACGTCCTGCGGGGCGCAGCAGTTGACGCCCACCGCGATGATCTCGTCCACGTCCGCGGCGAGCGCGAACGCCTCCTCCAGAGGCTGACCGGCCCGCGTGTGTCCGCCGTCGACGGTGTACGACAGCCAGGCCGGCACCCCCAGCCCGCGCACCGCCCGCAGCAGCGCCGCCGCCTCGTCGGCGTCCGGCACCGTCTCCAGCGCCAGCACGTCGGGTGCCGCGGCGGCCAGCACCTCCATACGCGGCCGGTGGAACCGCTCCAGCTCGTCGACGGAGAGCCCGTAACGGCCCCGGTACTCCGACCCGTCCGCCGGCATCGCCCCGTACGGTCCGACCGACGCCGCGACCCACAGCGGCCGGGTGACACCTCCGGCGCGCGCCCGACGGGCCGCCTCGCGGGCCGACTCGACGCTGAGCGCGAGGAGTTCGGCCGTCCGCCGCCGGTCGATGCCGCGCCGGGCGAAGCCCTCGAAGGTGGCCTGGTAGCTGGCTGTGATCGCCACGTCCGCGCCCGCCCGGAAGTAGGCGAGGTGCGCCTCGGTGACCGCCTCGGGCCGCTCGGCGAGCAGCCGCGCGGACCACAGGTCGTCGCCGAGGTCGTGCCCGGCGGACTCCAGCTGGTTGGACATGCCGCCGTCGAGTACGACGGTCCCGGCGGCGAGCGCGTCCGCGAGCGCGGGGGAGGGCGGCGGGGGTGGGGCGGGGGTGTCGCTGGTCATGTCACGACGCTAGTCGATGGCGGCGGTGACGGTCGTGGTCGCGGTCCCGGCGGCACGCGGGGCAGCGGTGTGCCGAGCGGCGACGGGGTGCGCGAACCGGCTTTTCAGTTCGGACCCGTTGACCTCCCTCTGGCACGCCCTTACCTTGTGCGCGTTCGGAATGGCAGATGGCGTCCGAGATTTCGAACCACTTGATGGATTGATCGAGCGACCGAGAGGCAGTCCGCATGAGCCGCGCCGACGACCTTCCCTCCACCTCCCGCCCAGATCCCCACCGCCGACTCGTCCTGAAGGGCGCCGCCCTCGCCGCGGGCGCCCTGGCCGCCGCACCGGCCGTCGCGTCGGCGGCCTCCGCCGCCCCCGCCCCGCAGGCCGCCCCGGCCGGCGCTCCCCGGAAAGCAGCCCCGTACGTGAACCCCCTGGTCCTCAACCGCGCCGACCCGCACATCAACCGGCACACCGACGGCTTCTACTACTTCACCGCCACCGCCCCCGAGTACGACCGGATCGTCCTGCGCCGCTCGCGCACCCTGAACGGGCTGTCGACGGCGGCCGAGTCCGTCATCTGGCGGGCCCACCCCACCGGCGACATGGGCGCGCACATCTGGGCGCCGGAACTGCACCACGTGGACGGCAAGTGGTACGTCTACTTCGCCGCCGCCCCGGCCGAGGACGTCTGGCGGATCCGCATCTGGGTGCTGGAGAATTCCCACCCCAATCCCTTCCGCGGCACCTGGGTGGAGAAGGGGCAGATCAAGACCGCCTGGGAGACCTTCTCCCTCGACGCCACCACCTTCACCCACCGCGGCACCCGCTACCTCGCCTGGGCCCAGCACGAGCCCGGCATGGACAACAACACCGCGGTGTGGCTGTCGAGGATGGCGAACCCGTGGACCCTGACCGGCCCCCAGATACGCCTCACGACGCCCGAGTACGACTGGGAGTGCGTCGGCTTCAAGGTCAACGAAGGCCCGTACGTCCTCCAGCGCAACGGCCGCGTCTTCATGACCTACTCCGCGAGCGCCACCGACCATCACTACTGCGTCGGCCTGCTGACCGCCGACGCCGACAGCGATCTGATGGACCCGGCGAGCTGGTCGAAGTCCCCGACCCCGGTCTTCACCAGCAACGACACCACCAAGCAGTACGGCCCCGGCCACAACTGCTTCACCGTCGCCGAGGACGGCCGTACCGACGTCCTCGTCTACCACGCACGCCAGTACAAGGAGATCACGGGCGACCCGCTGAACGACCCCAACCGCCACACCCGCATCCAGAAGCTCGGCTGGAAGCCCGACGGCACCCCGGACTTCGGCGTCCCGGTCGCCGACACAACGGCACGGGCGGAGGCTTGAGATGAGACGTGCGTACGCGCTCCTCCTCACCCTCTGTCTCATCCTGCTCGGCGCCCTCGCCACCGCCGGCCCCGCCCAGGCCGCGCCGCAGACGATCGCCAACGGGACCCGGTTCACCGACACCGCGGGCAACCCGGTGCACGCCCACGGCGGCGGGATCATCAAGGTCGGCTCGTACTACTACTGGTTCGGCGAGCACCGCAACGCCGACAACACCTTCCGCTACGTCGACGCCTACCGCTCCACCGACCTGAAGACCTGGGAGTTCAGGAACCATGTCCTGACCCAGGCCACCCACCCCGAACTGGCCGTCGCCAACATCGAGCGGCCCAAGGTGATGTACAACGCGTCCACCGGGAAGTTCGTGATGTGGATGCACAAGGAGAACGGCACCGACTACAGCGAGGCCCGCGCCGCCGTGGCCGTCTCCGACACCGTGGACGGGAACTACACCTGGCGGGGCAGCTTCCGGCCGCTCGGACAGCACATGTCCCGGGACATCACGGTCTTCACCGACACCGACGGCACCGGCTACATGGTCTCCGCCGCCCGCGAGAACTACGACCTGCACATCTACCGGCTCACCGCCGACTACACGGGCGTCGCGAGCCTGGTCGCCAACCCGTGGCCGGGCGGCCACCGCGAGGCCCCCGCCCTGTTCAAGCGCAACGGCGTCTACTTCATGCTGACCTCCGGCGCGACCGGCTGGAACCCCAACCAGCAGCGGTACGCCACGGCGACGAGCCTCGCCGGCCCCTGGTCGGCCATGGCCGACGTGGGCGACGCGACCGCCTACGGATCGCAGACCGCGTACGTGCTGGCGGTGCAGGGAACCTCGGCCACCTCCTACCTCTACCTGGGCGACCGCTGGGGCAACTCCTTCGGCGGCACGGTCAACGACTCCCGCTACGTCTGGCTGCCGCTGGCCTTCCCGACCCCGACCACGATGTCCATGTCCTGGACACCGGAGGTCACCGTCGACACGGCCGCCGGGACGGTCACCGGCACCGGCGCCACGTACCACACGCTCGTCGCCCGGCACTCCGGGCGGTGCGCGGACGTCACCAGCCAGTCCCAGTGGGCGGGCGCCCAGCTCAAGCAGTACGACTGCAACGGCGGCGGCAACCAGAAGTTCTGGTTCAGACCCCTCGGCGGCGGCTACCACCAGCTGGTGGCCCGCCACAGCTCCCTGTGCCTGCGCGAGAACGCGAGCACGGTGACGCAGGAGACCTGCGACGCCTCGTCGACCGCCCAGCAGTGGTCGCTCACCACCACCGGCTCCTACGTCAACGTCAAGTCCCGTGCCACCGGCGAGTGCCTGGACGTGAACGGCGCGTCCACCGCCGACTCCGCCGCGATCATCACGTACACCTGCAACGGCGGAACGAACCAGCAGTGGACGCGCGCCATCTGACGGATCGTCGGAGGACGTCTCCGGGCCTCCTCAGGCGAGCAGGTCGATGGCGTCGATCGCCGTGCCGGCGCTGAGATAGGAGGTGGTCCCCGAACCGCTCACCACGTTGATCCTCAGCGTGTTGTACCGGCTGGTGTCCGTGAGCCAGGCGCTCGCCGGGATGCTATAGGTGAAGGTGTGGTTGTTCCCCCGGTACGAGCCGTTGGTCAGCGACCGCGTGCTCGGCTGGGCGGGCGGGGAGGGGATCGGCGACGTCCAGATGTCGTTGACGACGATCTGCGGGCGGCCGTTCGCGTAGGCCGTCGTCGTGCCGATCCGCAGGGTGTGCGCGGCGGCGGCCTGGGCCGCGGTCAGCCGGAAGTGGACGACGATCCCGCTGTTGACGTCCTTCCACAGATAGCAGGGGAAGTCCGAGGTCTCCGTGCCGCTGCCGATGACGACGTTGCCGGTCCACGGGGCGGCCCGCACGTCCGACGGATGCGCGTACGTCATCAGCTCCGCGTTCTTCAGCCCCTTCGGCGTGCCGGTCCACTCCCCGATGCGCCAGATCACGCGGGCGTTGGCGGGGTCGTTGGACGACGGGACGGCAAGGGTGTCGAGGGTCGTCGTCGACCCGGCGGACACCGTCACCTGGGTGCTGTGGACGGCGAGTTCGTCCTTGTAGACGGTCAGCGTGTACGTCCCCGGCAGCACACCCCCGATGGAGAAGTAGCCGTCCGCCGCCCGCGCCGGACCCCAGTACTGCGCCGCCGCGTTGGCCAGCCCCACCGTGTACGGGTACGCCGTGTCCCGCCCGGTGATCCCCACCCCGGCCACCCGGCCGCGCCCGCTCGCGCCGACGTAGCCCGGAATGCCGAGGGAGTCCGCCCACGGGGTGGTCAGCGTCCCCGGGGACAGCGACGGCGAGGGCGCGCCGCCGTCCGTGAAGGCGATGACGTACGGCCCCTGCAGGCCGAAGCGCTGGGCCTCCGTCTGGTTCTGGCCGTAGTACAGGATCTCGTACAGGCCGCCGCCGTCGGCGCTCTGGTGGCGCAGCAGGGAGCGGTAGAACGGGCCACCGGAGGCCTTCTCGTGGTTGCTGCGCACGATCCACAGGCCCACGGTGCCGGTGGTCCAGCCGATGTGGTCGTAGTCCATGACCCGCAGCTTCGAGTAGTGCTTGGAGCGGGTCTGGCCGTCGGGTTTGGCGAAGACGTCCGAGGCCTCGATGGCGGCGGGCGCGTAGGTGTAGGAGTCGGGTTCGTCGTTGAGGAACAGCCCCGCGCGCACGCGCAGGATGAACCGGGTCGCGGAGACCGAGTCGTCGGCCTTGTCGGTCCACAGGTAGATGTTGTTCTCGCCGCTGCGGGCCGCGTAGTGGTGCCGCAGCGTGCCGTACGCGACGGAGATCAGGATCGTCGGGCCGGACTGCCGGATCGTCACCGTGGAACTGCCGAGGCCGGACTCGATGTGCGAGTTCCGGCCGCCGTAGCCCTGGTACTCCGTGCCCCGGTAGACGAGGGAGGTGAGATCGCCGTTCGTCTTGCCGACCTTGAAGACCAGGTCGGCGCCGGTGTCGACGACGTAGGCGCCGCCGTCGTCCCGCCAGCCGAAGGCGGCGGCGGAGCCGAAGGGGGCGGACTGGGCGGCGTGGGCGGAGGGGGCCGGCGGGCCGCCGAGCGCCGCCGTGCCGACGGTGGCCGCGGCGGCGAGGACGAAGGCGCGGCGTCCGACGGGCGGGTGCGCGGATCCGGACATGGGGGTGCCTCCTTCGGGAGGTGTGCGGGTGCGGGTGACTGGCAGGGTGACAGTTGAATCGATTTCCGGAAAGGGCTTTCACAGGGTGAGAGTCGGTGGGCGCAGGAAACGATGCACAGGGCTAGAAAGCGCTTGCCAAACGCGGTACGGTCCACGGCCAGACCACGTCGTCGTGATCGAGGAGCCGGGAATGAGACGTTTCAGTATGGCCGCGCTGGTGGCGGTCACCCTGGGCACGGCGCTGTCAGCCGCCCCCGCCCACGCGGCCGGTGGGGCAGCCGACGGTGGGCCGCGTCCGCTCGGCATCGAGAACTGCGCCGCCGGCACCTGCCACTTCGACGTCCCGCCCGGCACGTACGACGTGAAGGTCCTCCTCGGCGGGGAGAGCGCGTCCAGCACCCGCATCACCGGCGAGACCCGGCGCGCCCTGCTCCCCGAGACCACCGCCCCCGCCGGTGAACGCGTCGCCCGCAGCTTCACGGTGGACGTCCGCACCCCCGAGGGCGAGCCGACCGGCCCGGCCGGCTCCGCGGGCCTGGACCTCGTCATCGGCGGCTCGGCGCCCGCACTCGCCGACATCCGCGTCACGCCCGCGCGGCACGCCCGGCAGATCTTCCTGATCGGCGACTCCACGGTCTGCGACCAGCCCGGCGACCCGTACGCCGGCTGGGGCCAGCAGCTTCCGCAGTACCTCCGCAGGGGCCTGTCCGTCGCCAACCACGCCGACTCCGGCGAGAGCACGGTCACCTACCGGCGGAACCCGCAGCTGTGGGCCACCGTCCAGCCGCGCGTCCGCCCCGGCGACCTCGTCCTCGTCCAGCTCGCCCACAACGACAAGACCACCGACGGGCCCACCTACCGGGCCAACCTCGAAGCCCTGGTGGACGGCGTCCGCGCGGTGGGCGGCGAGCCCGTCCTCGTCACCCCGATCGTCCGCCGCTGGTTCAGTCCCGACGGCACCCTGAACAACCCCACAGCCCTCCTGGTCAACGGCCTCGGCGTCGACCACCCGGCCGTCATCCGCGCGGTCGCCGCCGACCGGGACGTACCCCTGATCGACCTCACGGCGAAGACGAAGGCGGTGGTGGAGTCCCTGGGTGCCGAGGGGTCCAAGTCCCTGTATCTCTACAACGAGAAACGCGACAACACCCACACCTCGGTGCACGGCGCCACGGTCTACGCGGGCCTGGTCCGCGACGAGCTCCTCGCGCAGCACTTGGTGCCGAAGGGGCTGGTCCGGGCGGTCCCGACCGGGGAAGCAGTCGCGCTCCGGTCGTGACCCGAATGGATCAAGGTCGTTAGCAGACCATGAACAACACCAAGCGCGTCATCGCCGCCGTCTCTCTCGGGGCCGCACTCCTCGGAGCCCTCGCGTCTCCCTCCGGGGCCGTTCCCGACCCCGTGGCCACCGTGGACTGCGCCGTCCAGGAAGTCACCGGGCTCGTCGACCTCGCCCACCCCGGAGTGCCCGCCGAGGTCCCCGGAGCCGCCTGCCTGGCCCCCTGAACCCACCCGTCCCGACGACAGTGCGGCGGGGCCGCGCGGCAGCACCGTGCCGGGCGGCCCCTCGTCGTCTCCGCACGGCCGTCTCCGCACGGTCACGGTGCCGTCGTCGCCGAGCGCGTGTGTCGGCGACACCTTCGTGCCATAGCCTCGACCACGGAGATGCCGGACGCACGGTCCACTTCGGGGAGGCGATGGTGCTCAGTCGGGGCGCGGGTTGGCTCGTGGGGGCCTTGGTCCTGGCCTGCGTGGTGGTCGTCGGACCCAGCGCGCCGGGCGGCTTCTTCGCCGGGTCGCCGCCCGAGGAGGACGTCCGGGACGTGGTGCCGAACCGGGTCATGACGTGGAACATCTGCAACCCGTGCGAGGAGAGCGACCAGGACCAGGCGGCGGAGATCGCGAGGTACGCGCCGCAGGTCGTCGGCTTGCAGGAGGCGTGTGTACGGGATGTCGAGCGGATCCGGGACCATCTGGAGAGGTCCTACGGGCTGGTCTACCACGTCGAGTACGGGGCGGTGCTGCGGAACTGGGGCCGCTGCGGAGGAGTGCCGTGGCGGCCGGGGGAGTACGGCCAGGCCATGCTCTCGGCGGCACCGATGACCGACGTCGTCGACGAGGAGTATCCCGACGGGGGATCCGAGGACCGCGGGTACATGGCGGTCACCACCACGGTGGGCGGCCAGTCCGTGCGGGTCTTCAACACCCACCTCGCCGAACGCCGTCAGGAGGCGGTCCGGGCGGAGCAGGCCCGCGTTCTCGCCGCGGAAGTCGCCCGGCACGACCGCGCGATCGTCCTCGGCGACTTCAACGCCGTACCGTACGCCCCGGAACTCGACGACATGTGGGCCCTGGCCGAGGACGCGGACCCCCAGTGCCATCCCACGGCCGGCGGCGACTGCGAGGTCACCACCGACTGGCACAGCAAGTTCGACTACGTCTTCCTGCGTGGCATCGTCCCGCGCGAGCACCACGTCCGTCCGAGCCGGTACTCGGACCACCATCTGCTGTACACCGACCTGCGCGGCGCCCAGGAGCAGCGGGCCTCGTGACCGCGCCGGTCGTCACCACGCGGGCCGTCACCGTCGGAGGAACGAGGACCCATGCAGTTGCCGCCCGAGGACCGCACCCTCAGCCCGTACACCGGCTGCACCCGCGCCCACTGGGAGGCGGCGGCCGACCACCTGCTCGCGGCCGTGGAGCCGTACGCCACCGAGGACTTCGCGCTCTACCACCTCCCCGGTGACCGGGTCAGCTGGTCGGGCCGGCTCTCCGACGGCCTGGAGGGATACGCCCGTACGCTCCTGCTGGCGGCGTTCCGCCGGGACGAGACCGCGTTGCAGCGCTACGCCGACGGACTCGCCGCCGGGACCGCGGGCGCCTGGCCGCGCGTCGAGAGCCGTACGCAGCCGCTGGTCGAGGCGGCGTCGATCGCGCTCGCGCTGCGGCTGACCCGGCCCCTGCTGTGGGACCGGCTGGACGATACGGTGCGGCAGCGCGCGGCGGACTGGCTCATGGACGCGGTCGACGCGGAGGCGTGGCCGTGCAACTGGGAGCTGTTCCCGGTGACCGTCGGCGGGTTCCTGGAGGAGATCGGCCACGAGACGGCGGCGTCCCGGGTCGCGATCGACCGCGGTCTGGAGCGGATCGAGAAGTGGTACCTCGGCGACGGCTGGTACACGGACGGCGACGGCCGGAAGTTCGACTACTACAACGGCTGGGCGATGCACCTGTATCCGGTGCTGCACGCCTGGCTGGCCGGTGACCGCGAACTGCTGGCGGTGTACGGCGGGCGGTTGTCCGAGCACCTCGCCGACTACGCCCGCCTCTTCGGCGCCGACGGCGCGCCGCTCCACCAGGGGCGCTCCCTCACCTACCGCTTCGCCACCACGGCCCCCCTCTGGCTCGGCGCCCTCACCGGCCACACCCCGCTCCCGCCCGGCGAGACCCGCCGGCTCGCCTCAGGCGCGCTGCGGTACTTCCTCGACCGGGGCGCGGTCGACGAACGCGGCCTGCTCACCCTCGGCTGGCACGGCCCCGACCCGTCCGTCCTCCAGGGCTACTCCGGTCCGGCCTCGCCCTACTGGGCGAGCAAGGGCTTCCTCGGCCTGCTGCTGCCCCCGGAGCACCCCGTCTGGACGGCCGCCGAGGAGCAGGGCCCGGTCGAACGGGAGGACGCCGTCACCCCGCTCGGGCCGCCCAACTGGCTGCTCCAGTCGACGCGTTCGGACGGCGTGGTCCGCCTCCACAACCACGGCAGCGAGGACGTCCGCTACGACCCGCACTACACCCGCCTCGCCTACTCGACCGTGACCCGGCCCGACCCGACCCACGACAACAGCGTGATCGTGGGCGGTGACGCGAGCCGCACGGACATCGTCCCCCTGGGCGTGGGCGACGGCTGGGCCGCCTCCCGGCACACGGCGGGCGGCGGAGCCCGGGTCACCAGCGTCGTGCTCGCGCACGGCGCCACCGAGGTGCGGGCCCACCTTGTGACGGGCGCCGCGCCCGGCACGCCGGTCCGGGTCACCGGCTGGGCGGCCGGGGACGGCGTACGGGCCGAACTGCTCCCCGCGCTCGGTCTCTCCGACACCCTCACGGGCGCCACCGGCGACGCTGCCACCCTCTTCGTCGCCCTCGCCCGCCTCACCGGCGAGGCGGACCCCGCACCGCTCGCCGACACGGTGACCGTGCGCGCGGCCGGCGGTCCCGGGGAGCTGGAGGTCCGCTGGAGCGAGGGGACCGGGAGGCGGGTGCGGCTGACCGCCGACGGGGTCGACGTCATCCCGCTCTGAGCCCGTCGCCGGACCTGGCCCGGGCCCGATGTCAGTGCCCTTCTCTAAGGTGGATCTCCGAGGTGGCACCGATCTCGCGGGATGTCACAGGAGGAGGGAGCGGGGCCATGGGCGCCAGTGGGTGGGAGTACGTCACTCCGTACGAGGGCACGGTCGAGAAGTCCCTGGAGGCTCTGCACGCACAGGTCTTCCAGGAGCTCTACGGCGACGACGACACCTACCAGGACCTCGAAGAGCTCTGGGACGATGAGGAGTTCATGGGCGAGGAGGGGACTCACTCGATCCTGGACATCGATCGCGTCGTCCACACCACCGCCGCCCCGTCGCCGAACGACATCCGGGACTACGGGACGCTGCGTCCACTGGCGCACGAGCGAGTCCTGCACCACTTCGGCACCGATCGCCCCACGCCCGGCCGGTTCGAGGAACTGGTCGCCCAGGGACGCGCGACCATCGGAAGATCGCCCGACCGCACGGAGAGGCTGCTCGATGAGTGCCGCATGCGGTGGACCGGCGTGTACGTTCTCCTGTACACCGACGACCAGCCCACCCACCTGGGGATATTCGGGTTCTCGGGCGACTGAGCCGCATGCCGGCCCGGGAGGAGTGCCGGCCCGCGACCCGGTCGGGGTGAGCGGGCTGCGCGTGGACGTTTCGGTGGGTGCCGAACGGAGTGGCGCCTACGGTTCCCGTATGACCACCTTCACCGAGCTCCACCGCGCCGGGGACCCCCTGATCCTGCCCACCGCCTGGGACCACGCATCGGCCCGGCTGCTCGCCGCGCGGAGGTTCCCCGCGATCGGTACGACCAGTCTCGGTGTCGCGGCGGCGGCCGGGCTGCCGGACGGGGCGGCGGCGACGCGGGAGGAGACCCTGCGGCTGGCGCTCGCGCTCGGGACGGAGCCGTTTCTGCTGTCGGTGGACGCGGAGGGCGGGTTCGGTGACGACCCGGAGGAAGTCGGGGAGTTCGCGCGGGAGCTGGCGGCCGTGGGGGCGGTGGGGATCAATCTGGAGGACGGGCTCGGGTCGGCCGCCCGGCACGCCGAGAAGATCGCGGCCGTGAAGGCGGCGGCACCCGGCCTCTTCGTCAACGCCCGCACGGACACGTACTGGCTGGGTGACGGGGAGGGCACCCGGTCTCGCCTGGAGGCCTACCGGCAGGCCGGCGCCGACGGGCTGTTCGTGCCCGGTCTCACCGACCCCGCCGAGATCGCCGCCCTGGTCCGCGACTTCGACGGCATTCCCCTCAACGTGCTGTACACACCCGACGGGCCGGCCGTCGCCCACCTCGCCGATCTCGGCGTACGCCGGATCAGCCTCGGCTCGCTGCTGTACCGGCGGGCGCTCGGCGCGGCCGTGGACGCGCTCGCGGACATCCGCGCGGGACGTCGGCCCGGTGGCTCGGCGCCGTCGTACGGGGAGGTGCGGGCGCTGAGCGGTCAGAGCGGTGCCGGGGCCTCGAAGATTTCCGTGAGCCGGTCGGCGAACGCGACCGGGTGCTCCAGCGCCCCGAGGTGACCGCCGGGCAGCTCGGCGAACCCGCTTCCGGCGCGGCGGGCGAGGAACTCGGCCGTGCGGTGGAGGAGTCGGCCGCGTGAGGTCTCGCCCGCCGCCAGGGTGAGCCGGGGGGTGGGGGACGGGGGCGTCGGCAGGTCGGGGACGTAGGAGGTGAACGGGACCAGGACGTGTGCCAGGAACAGGGCCAGGGGGCTGGTCGGTTCCTCGGTGGGGGAGAGGGGGCGGCCTTCCGGCAGCGCGTCCGGTGCGCGCTCCTCCAGTACGGCCGTGAGCCGGGCCGCGGCCGCCGCCGGGCCCGCGGCGCGGTAGGTGTCGTACACCTCCCGGAACGCCGCGCGCTGCCGCGCCCCGTCGGGCAGCACGGTCACGCACGGCGGCTCGTGGGCGACGACGTGCCGCAGCCGCCGGGGGTGGCGGGCGAGCAGGTCGAGTGCGGCGACGGCGCCGGAGCTGGTGCCGAGGACGTACGCGGACTCGCCGTCGGGCAGCACCGCGTCCAGGACCTCCCGGGCGCCGTCGCTCCACGCCTCGACCCGCTGGTCGGGGACGGGCCGGCCGAGCCGTCCGTGGGCGAGGCCGAGCGGGTCGTAGGTCACCACCGTGAAGCATTCGGCGAGCCGTTGGGTCAGCGGGCCGAGGCCCATCGGGTGCCCGGCGCCGCCGGGGAGGACGAGCAGGACGGGCCCCTCGCCGCATATGTCGTGGTCGTGGTCACTCATGGGCGTCGGTCCGCTCCTCGCGGGGCCAGTGGGTCAGGGCGGTGTGCAGGGCGTCGACGGCGCGGTTCCAGGACCGCTGTACGTCACGGGGCGCGCCGAAGGCGCCGGACGCCTCCAGGGCGCAGTAGCCGTGGAAGGTGCTGCGCAGCAGGCGGACGGCGTCCGTGAGGTCGGGTTCCTCCAGGCCGTAGGGGCGCAGCAGGCCGTAGATGACCTCGGCGGTGCGGCGCGGGGCGGGGGAGGCGGCGACGAGGGCCGGGTCGACCTGGTCGAGGCGGATGCGGGTGGCCGCGTACCGGCCGGGGTGTTCCAGGGCGTACGCCCGGTAGGCGTCGGCGAAGGCGGTCAGCGCCTCCCGGCCGGTCCGGCCGGCGACCGCCGCGGCGATCCGGTCGATCATCTCCCCGCCGGCCAGCAGCGCGACCCGGGTGCGCAGGTCCTGGAGGTTCCTGACGTGGGAGTAGAGGCTCGCGTCCTTCACGCCGAAGTGCCGGGCCAGTGCCGACAGGGTGACGTTGTCGAAGCCGACCTCGTCGGCGAGGTCGGCGGCGGCCGCCGTGAGCCGGTCGGCGGTGAGCCCTGCCCGCGCCATGACGACCACCTCCAGGAACCCAGGGGCTGGAGCATAACCTAATACCCCTAGGTTCGGTCGGCGGGGCAGTTCCTCCCCTGCGCGGCGGTGAGGGTCACGTCCTCGGCCCTGACCCGCAGGGCGTGCCGGGCGGAGTCGGTGCCCCGGGCCGCGTCCGGGTCCCAGAGCCAGACGACGTCGCCGCTCGCCTGGAAGGCGAGGAGCGGATGCCCGGTGGGGACGGGGCCGTTGAGGACCGGGATCTCGTCGGCCATGGGCGTGACGCAGACGAGTTCGCCCTGGATCCCGAAGTAGGCGGCGGGGCGCCTCCCCGCGGCGGCGTCCTCCATCGTCCGGGTGGCGGCCTTGTCGACGTCGCCGAGCGCCAGGCCCGCCACCGTGAGGACGACGATCAGCACCTCCAGCGGCAGCAGCCAGCGCAGCAGACCGCCCGCGCCCGTCAGCCAGTTGATGTGCCGGGCCCAGCCGGCCAGCGCGATCAGGACCAGCACGCAGGCCACGGCCACGCCGAGCGGTCTGAGGGCGACCGCGTACTGCCAGTAGAAGGCGACATGGACCGTGTCGGCCGGTATGCCGAAGAAGTCCTCCAGGTACACGGCGTGCAGGAACGACCCCGCCCACGGCAGCACGAACGGCACCGGAGCCGCCAGGACCGGCAGGAACCACTGCACGTTCCGGCTGAACCACGAGTCGCTGAGGGCGTACCACAGGCCGAACAGGGTGAACCCGATCAGCAGCGTGACGCCGAGCCAGCGCAACTGGGTGGACAGGCTGCCGGGCTGGGCCCCCGCCCAGAAGTAGGCGATGACGCACGTGGACCCGACGAAGAACACCCCGCACCCGAGGCGGACGAGCCACGGACGGGGCTCGTTCCCCGTCATCCAGCGGCCCACCGGCCAGCAGATCGAGGCCGGGGCCGCCAGGGCCAGGAACCGCCAGGGCGTGGTGAGCACGGCGAGGGTGATCCCGCACGCGAAGCCGACCAGCAGGGCCGCGCCGACCGGTACGAACACCAGCAGCCGGCCCTGCCGGTCGTCGGACCGGTCGCGCGGCCGCGGCCCGATCGACCTGCGGATGTCGTGCCGTTCCGGGTCGAACGGAACACCGCCGAGGCGGCGCCCCCGCAACTCCTCGAGTGCCTGCGCCCGTTGCTCCTCCGAGTACGTGCCGCGCAGATGCAGGGTGTGGTGCAGGTCCCAGCCGCCGACGGCGATCCAGTGCTCGGCGAGCCACCGCAGAATCGGGCCCGTGCCCTCCGGCACCTTGCGGTGGACGTGGTAGGTGGTGCTGGGCCCCTCCGGTCTCGGCGGGACCAGCTGGGCCTCGCGCACCCACGCGTCGATCTTCCGCCGCGCGGCGAGCGACCGGACCTGCTCGGAGGCGGTCGACCGGGCCGTCCACCGGGAGCTGCGCAGCGGAACCTCGACGATCAGCCCCGCGTAACCGTCGTGCGGGGTGACCCCGTCGCGTTCCTCCACCGGTCTGACGCCCCAGCCCTGGGCGCCGAACACGCCGCGCGCCAGCTCCAGTTCGTCCGGATCGTCGAGCACCTCGACGACCAGGCGCACCCGCCGGTTGAACGGCCCCAGCGCGGCCGGCGGGGACGCGGAGCCCTCGCCCGGGTCCGAGGGTTCGGACGGTTCCGGGCGCGGACGCACGACTGCGGTGAAGAGGTTCGCCATCCTGACCTCTGTGCGACGACTGGTGGTGATCGGGAACGCTTCCGATGATGGCAGCCGGGTCTGACATCGGCCCCGGCTCGGGAGGAGCCGTCAGCCCCCGGTTCGGAAGGAGCTGTCGGCCCCGGCTCGGGAGGAGCCACCGGCTCCCGGCTCCCGACCCCGGCTCCCGGAAGGAAGAACCCCCGCCGACGTGCCTAAGGGTTGTCCCGTAACCGGTGTGGCGGTTGGTGCGTTGAGTGGGCATGGGTGGGTGATTCCAGCGGATGATCCGAAGTGGATCGAGCCGTTCTCCGGGCTGTCCGAGATGCAGTCCGCCAGGCTGGTGGCACTGGTGCGGCGCCGTGGCGGGGTCACTGCATCTGTGTCCCTGATCGGACTGATGCTGAACCGCCAGACCGAGCGCCGGCTAGCTCAGGAACAGGCTGATCAGCAGCGCCAGCTCAGGCTGGATGCAGCGATGCGGGCCGGACAGCTCGTCTCTCCCGCCGACTCGGGAGCCGCGCACCCGGCAGGCATGGCCTCAGGACTGCTGGCGCTCACCAAACTCGACAATGCCGACCTCGCCGTGGCGCTCCTCGTCGACCTGTGGGCCGAGGAAGGTGAGGAGGCCAGGAGCCGTCCACCGCGCTCGGCCAGTGCAGGGACTGGCTGACATTGAGCTCAAGGAATGGGCCCCATCTTGCAGAGCTCGCCGCCGCGCGTCGGCCTCGTCCTGGACCAGATCGCCATCGACGGGTCGATCACCAAAGCACCCGGAGGCGGAGAAGCCGCCGGACGCTCACCGGTCGACCGAGGCAAAACAGGGCCTGAAGCGCTCAGGTATGACGGACGGTTATGGAATCCCACTGGGCCGCATCCTGGCCGGAGCCAACAGCCATGACTCGCCGCTGCTCGCACCGACCCTGGATCTGTTGGACGACCTCGGCCCACTGCCAGACGACATCGCCGTGCACCTGGACGCCGGCTATGACTCGGGCAAAACCCGCACCACCCTCGACCAACGCGGACTACGAGGCCGGATCGCGCACAAGGGCGAGAAGGCCCCTGTCCAAGCCACCCAGCGCTGGCACGTAGAACGCATCCACGCCTGGCAGAACGCCTTCCACCGGCTCGCACGCTGCTACGAACGCCGCACCGGTGTCATCAACGCCTTTTTCGACTTCGCCGCTGCCATCATCACCCTACGCAGCCTCATCCGTCGCGCCCGGACCACCCACCGCTGGGACGACCGGCCCACCAGGCGACCATGACCCCCGCCCGTCCGCGCGAGTTTTCAGCCCGCTTGCTTGATGCTCTCGATGATTCGGGCGAAGCCTTCCTCTCCATGGCCTGCATCAATCTGGCGTTGGATGAGCCGCTGGACCATGGCGACTACCTCGGTGCTGATGCCCTGGTCGGAACTGGCGGCCAGGAGGTCACTGAGGTTGGAGAACTGGAGGCTCTGTTGACCTTCGACGGTGTAGTCCCCGCCGTCGATGACTGCGGCGAACCCTTGGAAGGCGCCGGTCATGGCGGTCAGCCAAGGCGTGGCCATGGCAGCGAACTCGCCCGCCGTCACTCCGGCCGGGGCGACCATGGCGGCGCCGTGCATGAATCCGGCGAACATGACGTACATGCCCGCGAGTAGCGCGAGATCATACAGGGACGCCAGCCCGGCATCCTCACCGAAGTAGGTACTGGTTCCCCACAGGTCGAGCAGCGGCTTGCACTGGTCGAAGACATCGGCCGATCCGCTGTAGAGGATCGATGCCCCGGGCCGGCCGATCATGTGCGGTACGGCCATGATGCCGCCGTCCAGATACGCGACCCCGGCCTCGGCAGCCCAGGCGGCCAACTCCCGCGACTGAGCCGGTGACGTCGTGGTTACGTTGATCAAGGTTCGTCCGGCCAGCTCATCGGAGAGCGGATCGAGCACCTCATGGACCGACGCGTGGTCCAGCAGGCATGCGATCACTAACCGGCTGGCTCGGACCGCGTCGTCGGCCGTCGCAGTGGCTTCCGCGCCCTGCGCAACGAGGTCGTCCGCCTTTCCCGGTGAGCGGTTCCAGACTGTTGTCGCGTATCCGGCCTTCACCAGGGCACCCGCGAGCGCGCTACCCATCGCCCCCAGCCCGAGAACACTCACCTGGACGCTGTTGTTGGTTGTCATTTTTTGGGGCTCCCCTCGTGTTCGTCGTTCGGCTGAATCCTCTCCGCCGCCGGTAGGGTTGACCAGTACTGACTAATTAGTCAGGTACTCACTCGTGGGTAAGTACGTCTTGGAGGGGCGGATGGCAACATCAGCACGACGTGGTCCCTATTTCTGCGGCATAGACGCGGCCATGGACGTAGTCGCCGGCAAGTGGAAGTCGCTGATCCTCTGGGAGCTGCACCACTACGGGACCCGCCGGTTCGCCGAGCTCCGACGCGGTCTGCCGGGCGTCAGCGAGAAGATGCTGATCCAGCATCTGCGGGAGATGGAAGAAGACGGGCTCGTGCATCGTGAGGTGTACCGCGAGGTGCCACCGAAGGTCGAGTACTCCTTGACGGAGCACGGCGTCTCGCTCAACGCGGCCCTGGCCTCATTGGGAAAATGGGGCACCGAACGCATGCGGCGGATCGGGGCCGAAAAGGTCTCCGTCAACGAGGCCGCGACAGTTCGGCGATAGAAGCAGATGGGCCGGAGCGTAGACCGGCCGCTGGGGCAGCAGTGCCACGAATTGGTCCCACAGGGGGTCGGTCAGCCATGATGGCAGTGCAGGAACAGGTCTCCCAGTGATCACAGAGCGTCGCAAATCCATGATCACCAGGCCCTGTGCCTGTCCTGCTCCCGGGGCGCTCCATCACGCCTATCCGCGCGAACTCTAAGTCACAGCCCATACGGGACAACCTCTAGCCGATCGGCGCGTACAGCACCCCCAACTTGTCGATCTCGTCGCCCGCGCGGCCGGTGAAGCCGACGATCCGCCACCCGGCGGGCGCCGTGAAGGTGGTCGTGTCCGAGGTCGGGGTGCCGGCGGCGAGGGTGCGGCCCCGGTCGGTGGTGAACGCGGCGGAGAAGACTCGTGTACGTCCGTCCTTCTGGCCGCGCGTCAGCTTCACCGAGGTCAGATGCTCGCCGGGGGCCAGCGTCAGCGAGGTGGCCGTGCCGCCCGTGCCGCCGTGGGACAGGGTCGTGCCGTCGGCGTGGGTGAGGGCGACCGCGTCCAGGCGGGCCGCGCCGCGCAGGGTGAGGGTGCGCGGGGACAAGGTGCCCGGCAGGTCGTCGGCGTCGTTGAAGGCGGTGCCGTGGGGGCCGCCGAAGAAGTCGCTCGCGCGCAGCGCCGGGGCGAGGGTGTAGGAGAAGGCGGTGGTGTGCGGGAAGTGGTCGGACAGGTGCGCGCCGTCGGAACGCAGGAAGTCCGCCCAGTCGTTGTGGTAGCGGGTGGCGGCCAGGTCCAGCAGGCCGTTGCCGCGGTAGAGGATCTTGTCGACCACCTCGCAGTCGTCGGCCGGCGCGGCCGGGTCGCAGAGCAGCGGTTCACCGCCCTGCGCCGGGGGCGTGCCGCCCTTCACCAGCTCCACCCAGGCGTCGGTGAGGCCGTTCTCCGCGGCCAGGGTGCGGATGTTGTCACCGGTCCGGGTGTAGCGGGTGTTGGTGTCGCCCATGACGATCACCGCGTTGCCCGCGGAGTGCGTCCGGATGAAGTCCGACAGCTGCTCGATGTTGGCGCGGCGCGCGGCCAGCGCCGCGTCGGTCACGTCGGCGTTGGTGTGCACGTTGTAGAGGTCCACGAAGACGCCCTCGGCGAGCCGGACCCGGGCGAGGGTGAAGCCCTTCGGGGTGAGGCAGTCGGTGCCGGAGCAGTCCTTCCAGTCGACGCGCTGGAAGTCCTCGAAGGGGTGATCGGAGAGCGTGTTGAGGCCGTCGCCGATCCCGGCTCCGCCGCTGGTCGCCGTCCGGTACGGGTGGGTGTCGTGGGCGTACAGCGCGGCGTGGTGATTGAAGTCCTCCTGGACGTTGACGATGTCGTACGCGCCGAGCCGCTGCCCGATCAGCGGGGTGTTGGTCTCCGGGTCGCTGTCGCCGAGGCCGAGGGGGAGGCCCGCGATGTTGTACGTCAGCACGGTGAACGAGCCGGTGGAGGAGCCGGTCGCCGCCGCGGCGGGCGCGGAGCCTGTGGTGACGAGTCCCGTCGCGGTCAGGGCGGTGGCGGTGAGGGCGCCGAGCAGTCTTCCTCGCATGGCGTCTCCTGGGGAGGGGAGGCGGAGAGATGAGTGACGCTCAGCTTCTTCGGCAACAGGGCTGACCCGCAAGGGCAGTTGAGGTCTCCGTGCGAGGCGGGGTGAGCGGCCGTGTCCGGGACTCCTCACGCTCACCCCAAAGTCGTTCAACATTCATCTTCCGCCTTGATCCTCCTCACGCGGCGCAGCAGCGCGCCGCAGAAGGCGGCCGCGAGAAGGCAGCGGCATCGAGGAGGCACATCCATGGGCCACGCCCACCACCACGGTCACAGCCACGGCCACGGGCATCACCACCATCACCACGACCACCCGCACGACACCGCGGCCCTGCCCGCCGCCTTCGACACCTCCGTGCCCGACGAGGCGCTGACCCCCGAGCAGCAGTCCCGCCGCTCGCTGCTGCGCCGCGCCGGACTGCTCGGCGCGGGTCTGGCCGCCGCGAGCGTCCTCACCCCGCAGGCGACGCCCGCGGCCGCCGCCTCCGGCGGACGCAAGCGGGACGGCTTCCTCTGGCTCGCGGGCGACCACCACATCCACACCCAGTACAGCAGCGACGGCAAGTACCGCGTCGTCGACCAGGTCCGCCAGGGCGCCCGGCACGGCATGGACTGGCTGGTCATCACCGACCACGGCAGCGCCACCCACGCCAGGATCGGCGTCGAGAAGGTCAACCCGGACATCCGCGAGGCCCGCGCCGCGTACGAGGACACCCTCGTCTTCCAGGGCCTGGAGTGGAACATCCCGGCCGCCGAGCACGGCACCGTCTTCGTGCACCCGGGCCGCAACGAGGTCGCCGTCCTCAAGCAGTTCGAGACCGACTACGACGGCTCCGTCAAGGGCGCGAGCGACGCCACGCCCGCCAACGAGGCCCTGGCCATCGCCGGGTTGAACTTCCTCTCCGAGCAGGTCCGCCGCCGCAAGGTCAAGGACGCGCTCATGCTCGCCAACCACCCCGCGCGGCGCGGCGTCGACTCCCCGCACGAGATCCGCGCCTGGCGCGACGCGACCCCCGCCGGGCACCGGATAGCCGTCGGCTTCGAGGGCGCCCCCGGCCACCAGGCCGCCGGACTGCCCGCGCCGCTCGGCATGGCCCGCGCCCGCGGCATCTACGACAACAACCCGGGCGCCAACTCCTTCCCCGGCTACCCGTCGGAGTCGTACCGCACCTGGGGCGGCTTCGACTGGATGACCGCCACTGTCGGCGGCCTGTGGGACAGCCTCCTCGCCGAGGGCAAGCCCTGGTGGATCACCGCCAACTCCGACTCCCACCAGGTCTACGGCGACACCGCCGTCCGCGGCCCGGGCGGCGACTTCAACGCCAACGGGCGTTACGAGGACCCCGTCTACGGCGGAAAGATCGACATCACCCAGGGCGACTACTGGCCCGGCCAGTACAGCCGCACCCACGTCGGCGCCGAAGGCTTCTCGTACGCGGCCGTCATGGACGGTATCCGGGCGGGCAGGATCTGGGTCGACCACGGGCAGCTGATCAGCGCCCTCGACGTACGTCTCTCCGGCGGCGGCCGGTGGGCCACGCTCGGCGGCGCCCTGCACGTGAAGAAGGGCACGCGGGTCTCCCTGACGGTGGACGTGGCCCTGGCCGGCGGCCCCAACTGGGCCGGATTCGTGCCCACACTGGCCCGCGTCGACGTCATCCAGGGCGACGTCACCGGCGAGGCGCGGGACAAGGACACGTTCACCGCGCCCACCGCGAGGGTCGTCACGTCGTACGAGGTGAACAAGTCCACCGGCACGGTCCGCCTCACCTACGACCTCGGCCAGGTCGACCGCCCCGTCTACGTCCGGCTGCGCGGCACGGACGGCAACCGCACGGCCGTCGGCCCCATGGGCGCCGCCGTCGACCCGGCCGGCCCGGCGATCGACGTCGTCGGCGACGCCGACCCGTGGCGCGACCTGTGGTTCTACTCCAACCCGGTGTGGGTCCTGCCGTCATGACCCCGCCGTACGTCCTCACGGTGGACGCGGGCCTGAAGGACCTGCGCGCGGCGGACCACCTGCTGCGGGAGCTGGCCGCCGAACTCGCCCTCGCGGAGGGCGTGTTCGGCTGCACGCACCTGGTGCGGGACGGCCGGCCGCGCGTCGTCCTCTCGCTCGCCACACCGGCCCCGCTGCCCCGCGAACGGCTGTCCGCCCGGGGGTACGAGGTGACGGACGGCGCGCCCGACGCGGTGGGCCGCGCGGTGCTCTACCCGGGCGTCGCGCGGCTCACCGGCACCCTGACGGTCGCCGAACTGCTGGCCCGCTCCGCGATCGACCGGGTGACCGTGCTGGGCGGGCCCGGGCAGCCCGACCCACACACCCCCTTGGTGACCCGGGACCACGTACGCCCCCAGTGGCAGCGGGGCGAGCTGGTGCTGACCGCCATGCCCGCCGCGGGCGGCCGGCTCACCCCGTTCGAGGTGCCGGATCCGACCCCTTGCTGCGCCGATCACTGAACTCCCGTAAGCCTGGCCCGCAGGGGACACCCGGAGCAGCCGCCCCTGACCCAGGGCGCCCGCCCCCACGAGCGGCCGGCCGGTCACCCACCTGGGGACCCGCCGGCCGCGGCGCGTCAGCCGCCGACCTCCGAGAAGACGAAGGCGAAGGCGGCCGGCTCGGCCCGCAGGTGGTACCGCGGCAGCACGCCGGGACCGCAGGACTGGGAGCCGATGCCCATCTGCCCGTGGTCGAGGTTCACCCACACTGTGTCACCCGCGGTGAGGTCGGTGAGGTGCTCCGCCGCGTCCAGCTGCTCGTTCGTCCAGCGCCGGGCGCTGAACCAGAACACCGGGTCGCCCTCGATCCGCAGCCCGCCCAGCTCCGCCCAGCGGACGTCGGCGCGGGCACCGTTCTCCTGGGGGCGGACGTACGGCGTCTGCAAGTCGTCGACCGTCGACCGCCAGCGCCCGACCATCGACGCCGCCCGGGTGTCCGGATACGCCTCACCCGGCCCGCCCCCGAACCAGGTCACCGCGTCCGCCCGCGCCAGCCCGAACCGGATGCCGAGCCGGGGCAGCGGCAGCGTCCAGTCGCCCTCGGGTGTCACGGAGACGGCGAGTTTCAGCCGCTCGCCGTCCGACGTCCAGTGGTAGACCGTGCGCAGCCCGAGGTCGGAGGCGGCCGGGGCCACCCGGGTCCGCACGGTCAGCGCCTCGCCGGTCGAGTCCACCCCGTCCAGCCGGTGCCGCATCCGGTGCAGGCCCAGCTTCCGCCACAGCAGGCCGTAGCGGGCGTCGGGCTGCCAGGGCGCCCCGTTGTCGTTGTCGGTGGTCGCCCGCCACACGTCCAGCCGCAGGTCCGCCACCTCCATGCCGCCGACGGCCAGCAGCGCCCCGGTGCGCGGGTCGAAGGAGGCGGGTCCCAGGTGGATCACCCCTCCGCTCGCCGAGGGCCGGGCGCTCGGTGCCACGGACGGCACCGGCCGCTCGGTGACGGGCACCTGCCCCCACGCCACCACATGGTCCTCGGACGCCCACGCGGTCGCCTTCGCCGGCCGCGCCCGCACCGTCCACCGGGTCTCCGCGCCGGCGGGGGCGTCGGCCGGCGGCCTCGGCAGTTTCACCTCCGCCGACTCGCCCGGCGCCGACGCGGGCACGGACAGCGGACCGGACTCCACCATCTCGCCGTCGACCTCGTACGACCACGTGAAGGCCAGCCCGGAGAGATCCGCGAAGTCGTACCGGTTGGTCACCCGGACCGTGCCGCCCCCGTCGCCCTCGATCCGGACCGGCTCGATCACCTTCTTGAACTCGGCCAGCCCCGGCGACGGCCTGCGGTCCGGGAACACCAGCCCGTCGCAGACGAAGTTGCCGTCGTGCAACTCCTCACCGAAGTCGCCGCCGTAGGCGAAACCCAGCTCCGGGTGCCTGATGCCGTGGTCGATCCACTCCCAGACGAAGCCGCCCTGGAGCCGGTCGTACGACTCGAACAGCCGCTGGTAGTCGGCGAGTCCGCCGGGCCCGTTGCCCATCGCGTGCGCGTACTCGCAGAGGATGAAGGGCAGTTCGCGGCGCTTGCGGGTGCCGCCGTCCAGGCCGCGGCCGATCCGCTCGACCTCGTCGTGGAAGGCGTACATCCGCGAGTACACGTCCGTGTCCCGGCAGTCGGGGTCGCCCTCGTAGTGCACCAGCCGGGAGCCGTCCCGGCCGTGGATCCACTCCGCCATCGCGGTGAGGCCACGCCCGGTGCCGGCCTCGTTGCCGAGGGACCAGATCACCACCGACGGATGGTTCTTGTCCCGCTCGACCATGCGCGCGGCCCGGTCCAGCAGGGCCGGGGTCCAGCGGTCGTCGGCGACGGGGTTGTCCCGCCAGCCCTGTTCGACGAAACCGTGGGTCTCCAGATCGCACTCGTCGATCACCCACAGCCCGTACTCGTCGCACAGGTCGAGGAAGGCCGGGTGCGGCGGATAGTGCGAGGTGCGCACCGCGTTGACGTTGTGCCGCTTCATCAGCAGCACGTCCTCACGCATCGTCTCCGGGTCGAGGGCGCGCCCGCGCTCGGGGTGCCACTCGTGCCGGTTGACGCCCTTGAAGAGGACCGGCCTGCCGTTGACCTTGATCAGCCCGTCCTCGAGGACGACGGTGCGGAACCCGATCCGCAGCGGCACCCGCTCGCCCGGTGTGGCCAGCACCCCGTCGTAGAGCCGGGGTGTCTCCGCCGTCCACGGCTCCACCGGGACGGTGACCGCCTCGCCGGTCGCGATGTCGACGCCCAGTTCCGGGACGGTGACCCGCCCGGCGACCTCGGAGTCGACGCGCAGGGTGCCCGCGCCGCCGACATGGTCGTACGAGGCGTGCACGAAGAAGTCGCCGGCGGCGCCCTCGGGGCGGTGCAGCAGGGTGACGTCGCGGAAGATGCCCGGCAGCCACCACTGGTCCTGGTCCTCCAGGTAGGAACCGGCCGACCACTGGTGGACCCGGACCGCCAGCACGTTGCCGGCCGGTTCCAGCAGATGGCCGACCGCGAACTCGTGCGGCAGCCGCGAGCCCTTGAACTCGCCCAGTTCCGTGCCGTTCAGCCAGACCCGGGCGCAGGACTCCACGCCGTCGAAGCGCAGCACGGCGCCGCCGTCCGCCGGCCAGCCGTCCGGCAGGTCGAAGACGCGCAGATGGTCACCGGTCGGGTTCTCGGTCGGCACGTGCGGCGGGTCGACCGGGAAGGGGTACAGGTGGTTGGTGTAGATCGGCGCGCCGTGGCCCTGGAGGACCCAGTGGCCGGGGACCGCGATCTCCGCCCAGTCCCCGGCGTCGTAGCCGGGGTCGGCGAACGAGTCGTCCTCGGCGTCCGCCGTCGCGGACAGCCGGAAGCGCCAGCGGCCGTTCAGGGACAGCGCGGGCGCGTCGGAGGACGCGTACCAGGCGCGCGGCGGCAGGGTGCCGCGGCCCGGCGAGACGTCCTCCACGTAGGCGGGGGAGGTGGTGCGCAAGGACATCGGTCTCCTAGGTCAGCCCTGGTCAGCCCTTGATTCCGGTCTGCGCGATCCCCTGGACCAGCCAGCGCTGGAGGAAGAGGAACACGAACACCAGGGGCAGGATGGAAATGGCCGTGGCCATGAAGATCAGATGGAAGTTGACGGTCTGGTTCGTCATGTACGAGGAGAGCGCAACCTGCACGGTCCACGCGCTCGGGTCCTGGCCGATGACCAGGGGCCACAGGAAGGCGTTCCAGCCGCTGATGAACGTGATCGTCGCCATCGCCGCGAAGAAGTTCAGCGAGTTCGGCACGACGATCCGCCAGTACGCGCCCCAGTAGCCCAGGCCGTCCACGCGCGCCGCCTCCTCCAGCTCCTTGGGGAACCCCAGGAAGTACTGCCGGAAGAGGAAGCAGGTGAAACCGCTGAACAGGCCCGGGATGATCAGTCCGCGGTAGGTGTCCACCCAGCCGAGCGACGACACCAGCACGAAGCTGGGCACGAAGGTGACGGCGGTCGGGACCATCAGCGTCGCCAGCACGGCGTAGAACACCTTGTTCGCGTGCCGGTACGGGATGCGGGCCAGGCCGTATCCGGCGAGCGAGCACACCAGCAGCGTGCCGGCCGTGTGCAGGACGCCGACGACCGCGGAGTTCCACAGGGAGCGGGCGAAGTCGACCGTCGGATCGTCGAACGGCTCGGTGATGTTGCCCCACTGGATGTCGGTGGGGAAGAACTTCCACTCCTCGCCCGTGATCTCCCGGTCCGTCATCAGGGCGTTGCGGACGATCAGATAGAAGGGGACGAGGAAGAGCAGGGCGGCGACGCCGGTCGCGAGATACAGCCCGGCGGAGCCCATGACACCGCCGCGCCGTGCGCGCAGTGGCCCGGCCGGTGCGGGGGCCGGCCTGTCGAGTCCGGGAGTCGTGGCGGTCACTTGGACTCCTCACCCCTTCCGAAGCCCATGAACCTGCCCTGCAGCAGGGTGACGAGGCAGAGCAACAGCGTCAGGATCACCGCGCCCGCGCTGCCGGCGCCGTAGTCCTGGTTCTCGCCGAGGGCGACGTAATACAGCTCGACCAGTGGTGGGCGGCCCCAGGTGGCGTTCGAAAGGAGGTTGAAGAACTCGTCGAAGGCCTGGTACGCCTGCACGAGCAGCAGCAGGATCACGGCCGTCGAGGTGGCCCGCAGCTGGGGCAGGGTGATGTGCCGGAAGGTCTGCCAGCCCGGCTTCGCCCCGTCGATGGCGGCGGCCTCGTACAGCTCCTGCGGGATGTTCTGGAGCGCCGCCAGGAACAGGATCATGAAGAACCCGGCCTGGAGCCACAGCCGGACGGTGACGATGACCAGCCAGTACCACGGCGGTTCGGGGCTGGCCAGCCAGGCGATGTCCTCGGCGCCGAACCAGCCGAGGACGGTGTTCATCAGACCGAAGCGGACCCCGCTGAAGATCGACATCTTCCAGATGAGCGAGGCGGCGACGTAGCTCACGGCCGTCGGCAGGAAGAACACCGACCGGAAGAACGCCCGCATGAACCGCAGCCGGTTCACCATCAGCGCGAGCGCCAGCGAGAACGCCCAGGTGGTGGGCACGATGAACGCGGCGAAGACGGTGAAGGTGACGAGCGACCCCATGAAGTCGTCGTGCGTCAGCATGTACCGGTAGTTGTCGAAGCCGATGAACTCGCTCGGCGTGACCGTGAACCGGGCGTCGAAGAAGGAGAGCCAGAGGCTCCAGCCGATGGGGATGTAGACGAAGACCGCGAGACCGATGAGGAAGGGGCCGGTGAAGAGCCAGAAGTTGGCGGTGGCGCTGCCTCTGAGCCCCCGACGCGGCCGGGCCGGGGCGGCCGCGGAGGCCGGGGCGGGGCCCTCGAGGTCGCGCGTGGTGGTGGTCGACATGACGTGGTTCCCCGTCCGCCGGCCTATCCGAAGAGCTTCTTCAGCTCGCGGTTGATCTTGCCGTCGGCCTTGTCCAGCGCGGCCTCCGGGTCACCGCCCGCGCGGACGCAGTCGCCGACCACGTCCTCGATCGCGTCGATCATGGCCTGGGTGAAGCCGATGTTGTCGAAGTGGCCGTACTCGTTGAAGAGGCGGACACCCTCGGCGGGCAGCCCCGACTTCAGCTTCTCGGCGGACTCGGCGATCGACAGGCGCGGCGGGACGTGGAAGCCGTAGGAGAGCGACCAGTCCTCCTGGTACTCCTTCTGGTCGATCCACAGCCACTTCACGTACTCCTTGGCCGCGTCGACGTTCTTGCCCTTGGCGTTGACGAACATCGACCAACCGCCGTTGTACACCGAGGGCCTGCCCGCGTCCGTCACCTTCGGGAAGGGGAAGACGCCGAGGTCGTCGCCGAGCGCCTGCTGCATCTGCGGCATCGCCCACATGCCGCACCACTGGATCGCGGTCAGGCCCTGGTTGAGCGCGGACGGGTCCCAGAAGTCGGTCGGGGCACCGAGCAGCAGATCACCACTGGTGAACAGCTTGCGCAGCTTGACCAGACCCTCCTTGACCCCCTCGGTGTGGTACGCGATCCGGTTCTTCTCGTCGAGGGTGTCGGCGCCGGCCGCCCAGATCAACGGCCTTACCACCGCGTCGAGTTCGTTGCCGAGGAAGACGCCCTTGACCTTGTCCGTCGTCAGCTTCGCGGCGGCCTCGATCAGCTCGTCCAGCGTCGTCGGGACGTCGACACCGGCCTTCTCGAACATCGACTTCCGGTAGAAGAAGAACTGCGGGTCGTCGATCATCCGGACGCCGTATATCTTCCCGTCGACCGTGTGCGAGGCGATGTCGGCCTGGTTGAAGTCGTCCTTCACCGGCTCGACGATGTCCGTCAGATCCGCCACCTGACCGCTGCGCACGAGCTGGATCTGCGGGTGGAACTCGAACAGGTCCGGCGCGCTGTCCGTGAGCAGCGCCGAGAACAGCTTGCTCTCGAAGTTCTCGCCGGTGATCCACTGCGTGCTGACGTTCGCTTCCCGGTAGGCCTTCGCGTACCGCTTGACGGCCTGCTCGGTGCCGGGCTCGCCGTACGCGTGGAAGTACTGGACGAGGTTCTTGCCCGAACCCGAGCCGCCGCCACGGCCGTTGTTGCCGCCGCACGCGGCCAGCCCGCCGGCGGCGGCCAGTCCCATAGCGGCCCGCAGGACGGAACGGCGGTCCCATGAGGTGTTGCTGAATGCCGACATGCTGACGTCCTTGTCTGTCGAGTGCGGCTGAGGTCGGTGCCGGACGCTAACCTTCGGCTAAGGCTTCGGCAAGGGGTTGGACGAAGTCTGTTCGAAACGTTGCGTCACGTTCGGGATGCCGAACGTGACGGGGCGGCGGGGCCCGTCACCAACCGATCAGGTCCGCGCCCGGACCTTCGGGGCGACGTGCTTCAGGTCGTTGACCCACCAGGCGCCGGACGCGCCGATGGTGGCGTCACGAAGACGGTGCGGTACGGCTCCTCGCCGGGGCGGTGGTGCGGCGTACGGCCCTCTGCCCGACCGACTGCAGCGCGCCCTCCAGCGCGAACGTCGCCGCGCCCAGGCACACCGGGTCGGTGGGGATCGGGGAGAGGACGATCTCGGTGGCGGCCAGCGGACGTCTGAGCGCGTGCCGGGCGACGGCCTCGCGCACCTCCGCGAGCAGCGGCTCGCCGAGCGTGGCCGCGACCCAACTGCTGAGCACGACCACCTCGGGGTTGAGCACGTTGACCAGATCGGCGATGGCGGCGCCGAGATAGCGGGCCGTGTCCCGGACCACCTCGACCGCCACCGGATCGCCCTCCGCCACCCCGCGTGCCAGCGCGTTCACGGTGGCGGTCTGGTCCTCCGGGTGCAGCAGCGTGCTGCCGGGGCTCAGCTCACGCAGGTTCAGCATGATCCCGGGCGCGCCGACATACGTCTCCACGCAGCCGTGGTTGCCGCAGTGGCACAGCCGGCCGTCCAGGACGAGCGTGGTGTGCCCCCACTCGCCGGCGCTGTTGCTGACCCCGCGGTGCAGCCCGCCGCCCAGCACCAGACCCGCGCCGACCCCGGTCCCGAGGTTCACCACCACGGCGTCCCCGCGTCCGCGCGCGGCCCCGAACCACAGCTCGGCGACCGCGCAGGCGCGCAGCGGGTTGTCCAGGTGGAGGGGGTAGGCGATGTGCTCGGTGAGCAGGTCGAGCAGCGGCACGTCGTGCCAGTCCCAGTTGGGGGCGTATTCCGCGACCCCGGTGTCCCGGTCCACCTGCCCCGGCACGCTCACCCCGACGCCCAGCACCCGGGCGCCCTCCACGCCGGCCTGCGCGACCACCGAGCCGACGGCCGCCGCGACATGGCCGACGACCTGCTCGGGGCGGCTTTCGCCGGGCCGCATGTCCTCGTCGGCGCGGGCCAGCACGTTCAGCGCCAGATCGAATAGTTCGACATGGACGTACGTCTCCGCGATGTCCACGCCGATCAACGCGCCCCCCGACGCGTTGACGGCGACGAGACCCCGGGGGCGCCCGCCCGCCGAGTCCTCGAAGCCCACCTCGGTGATCATCCCCAGGTCGAGCAGTTCGCCGACGAGGGTGGCGACCGTGGCGAGGCTCAGTCCGGTGGCGGCGGCCAGCTCCTGCCGGGAGGTGGGGGACTCGGCGATGATCTGGCGCAGCACCTCATAGCGGTTCGCGGTGCGGATGTCGCGGGATGTGCGCTTCACCGGGTCTGCCCCCCGTCCTTCGGTCCGTGCGCGGCCGGGCACGGCGGCACCGGCGCGCCGCAAGGCTATGGGGGAAGGGCGCCTTTCGACAAGGGCTTTGGAAAGGGGCTTTATAAAGTCCGCCGCCCAGGTCGGGCGGCATTCCCTCACCCACGGGCGTCCAGGACGCCTTGTACGAACGTGTTGGCGAACTTACCCGACGGGTCCAGCTCCCCGGCCAGCGCGGCGAAGCCCCCGAGCCGCGGATACCGCTCCCGCAGCACCGCCGGCGGCACGGTGAACACCTTGCCCCAGTGCGGTCGCGCCCCGAACGGGTCCAGCGCCGCCTCGACCCGCCGGACCGCCGGCAGCACGGCCGCCGTGTCCGCGACCCAGGTGAAGTGCAGGGCCACCGAGTCCCGTCCGTGGGCGGGGCTCAGCCACTGCTCGTCGGCGGCCACGGTGCGTATCTCGCAGGTCTGGAGCACGGGGGCGACCGCGTCCCGGATCCCGGCCATGGCGTCCAGCGCCTCGACCGCCGACGCCCGCGGCAGCAGATACTCCGATTGCAGCTCGTCCCCGCTGCTCGGCGTGAACTCGGCCCGGAAGTGCGGCAGCCGCTCGTGCCACGGCCCCGCCACCCCGAACTGCGCGGTGCAGTTCACGGCCGGCATCCCCGGCACCGGATGCATCGGCTCGGTCGCGGGCGCGGCACGGTCGAACCCGGCGTACGGCTGATCGGTGCGCCGCTTCACCCACACCTGCCGGAAGCCGGGCGCACCCCAGTCGGTGAACAGGCTGACGCTGTACGCCGCCCCCATCACCGCCTCGAACCCGGCCTGGTCCAGGCCTTCCCGTGGCAGCTCGGTGAACACGTACTGCTCCACCTCGAACGCCGGCTCCAGGTCGAGGGTGAGCGCGGTGACGACCCCGAGCGCGCCCAGCGCGGTCACCGCGCCGCCGAACCGCTCCTCCCCGCGAGCGATCCGCACGACCGACCCGTCGGCGACGACCAGCTCCACCTCCCGCACGGCCGCCGCGAGCGGCCCGTTGCCCATCCCCGACCCGTGCGTCCCGGTCGCCACCGAACCCGCCACCGAGATGTGCGGCAGCGAGGCCATGTTCGCCAGCGCCAGCCCGTGCCGGTGCACCGCCCGGGCCAGCTCCGCGTACCGGACACCGCCCGAGACCCGGACCGTACGCCCGGCGCTGTCCACGTCGATCGCGGGCGGCAGCTCCGCCAGCGACAGCAGCACCCCCTCGGGGCCCGGCTCGGCGATCTCGTTGAACGAGTGCCCGCTGCCGAGCACCCGCACCCGGGCGCTCTCCGCGACGACCGCCCGCAGCGCGTCGAGGGAACGGGGGCGGTGCAGCTCCTTGGCGGTGTAGGTGATGTTGCCCGCCCAGTTCGTCACGGGCGCGGCCTCACCGGTCGCAGTCGCCGTCTCACCGGTCGAAGTCGCCGTCTCACCGGTCACGGTCGCGGTCTCATCGGTCACGGGTGCCGTCTCGGTCATGCGGTGGTCCCTCCCCGGGAATCGCGGAGGAGGCAGTGTAACGAGCGGCGGAGAGCGCTTTCCGTGCCCGCTGGGAGACGGAAGCGGACCGACCCCGCCTGCACACCCCCGAAGGCATGGGGCATACCGTGAGGAGTCGCACGCCGCACACGGAATCGCCGCAGGGAGGAGACACGGGATGGGCAGCCGCACCGCGCTCGTCGAGGATCTGATGGAGCGCTTCCCGCATGTGCCGCGGGAGGCGGTCTTCAAAGAGGACCTGCTGCGCGGAGGTGTGGCCTTCGACCCGTCCGCGCTCAGCGACAACGAGGACGGGGAGGTGAAGCCGAAGTCGTACTTCATCTTCTCCTTCGACCACGGCACCCTGCCCGAGCTGGGCGAGGCCGCGCTGCGCCGCCCGCCCGAGGAGATCATCCTCACCGGAGGGCCGTACGACCTGCGCCGGACCGTCGTGTCCGTACGGGTGAACCCCGCCTCCCCGTACCGGGTCGCCGCCGACGACGAGGGGATGCTCGGCCTCTACCTCGACGGCAAGCGCATCGCCGACGTGGGCGTCCCGCCGATGCCGGAGTACTACCGGCACACCCTCTCCAACGGGAAGTCCGTGATGGAGGTGGCCCCGACGATCCAGTGGGGCTACCTGATCTACCTCACCGTCTTCCGCGTCTGCCAGTACTTCGGCGCCAAGGAGGAGTGCCAGTACTGCGACATCAACCACAACTGGCGCCAGCACAAGGCCGCCGGCCGGCCCTACACGGGCGTGAAGGACGTCGAGGAGGTGCTGGAGGCCCTGGAGATCATCGACCGGTACGACACCCAGAAGGCGTCCACCGCGTACACCCTCACCGGCGGAGCCATCACCAAGACCGTCGCCGGCCGCGACGAGGCCGACTTCTACGGCCACTACGCCAAGGCCATCGAGGAGCGCTTCCCCGGCCGCTGGATCGGCAAGGTCGTCGCCCAGGCGCTGCCCAAGGCCGACGTACAGCGGTTCAAGGACTACGGCGTGCAGATCTACCACCCCAACTACGAGGTGTGGGACCGCCGTCTGTTCGAGCTGTACTGCCCCGGCAAGGAGCGCTACGTCGGCCGCGACGAGTGGCACAAGCGCATCCTCGACTCCGCGGACGTCTTCGGCGCCCGCAACGTCATCCCCAACTTCGTGGCCGGCGTGGAGATGGCCGCCCCGCACGGCTTCACCACCGTCGACGAGGCCATCGCCTCCACCACCGAGGGCCTGCGCTTCTTCATGTCGCACGGCATCACGCCCCGCTTCACCACCTGGTGCCCGGAGCCCACCACCCCGCTCGGCAAGGCCAACCCGCAGGGCGCGCCGCTGGAGTACCACATCCGGCTTCTGGAGGCCTACCGTGCCACCATGGACGAGTTCGGCCTGAGCTCCCCGCCCGGCTACGGCCCGCCCGGTCCCGGCCGCGCCGTCTTCTCCGTCAGCTCCTTCATGGACAGCCTCCCCGCCGAGGAGGCGGTTCCTGCCGGACAGTGAACCCAAGGACAGCGCTTGTCAGTTGTGGGGGAACCGTGAAAGGGTCGTCCCGCCCCCGAGGTGCCCCACAACTCCCCTTGCTCCTGTGGTGAGTTGACCTCGCATGCGCACGCAGGAGACACATGCCCGACCTGCCCGCTCCCCAGGACGCCACCGAGGCGGCGCTGTTCACCGAGTGCTGGGACACGGTCCTCTCCTACGCCGACCTGTGCACCTCCGGCTCCGCCGCGGCGACCCGGCTTGCCCGGGAGGCCTTCGCCCGCGGGCTGCGTGAGGCCCGTGACCCCGGCCCCGCCCTGCCGCGCGGCACCGGCCGCCGCCCCACCCGGCTGCCGCGCATCCCGCTGCTGCTGACCGCCGTACGCACCACGGCCGCCGCCTGGGAGAGCGCGGGGGAGGGCCACCTCCTCGACCCCGACCTGCGGCTGTGGCTCACCTCCGACAAGGCCGCCCGCTACACCGGGCCCCCGCAGCGCCGCCCCCTCGCCCTGCGGGCCCTGCGCGACCTCCAGGAACCCGACGCGGCCCTGCTCTGGCTCGCCGAGGTGGAGGCGCTGCCACTGCCCGTGGTCGCCCGGCGGCTCGGCCTGGACCCGGCCGGTGCCACCGCCGAACTCGACGAGGTACGCCGCCTGTTCCGGGACCGCTGCCGGCGCGCCCACCTCGAGGCCCCGCTCGACGCCGAGTGCGCCCGCTACGCCCGGCTGCTCGACGCGGTCACCCGCACCCCGGCCGCCGAGACCCCCGACGACCTGTCCCGGCACCTCGCGCGCTGCGTGGCCTGCGCCGAGGCCGCGGCCTGCCTGCGGCCACACCGCGGCGCACTGCCCGCCGCCCTCGCCGGCGGCGTGATCGGCTGGGGCGGCCTCGCCTATCTGGAGCGCCGCCGCCGCGCCGCCGAGGTACGGCTCGGCGCGGGGCGCCCCGACGCCCCCGACCACGACCCGGAGGAACACGGCGCGTCCCAGCCGCGCGTGCTGCGCAACGGGCTCCTGGTCGCCGCCGTCCTCGTCTCCGCGCTGGCGCTCGCGGTCACCCTGATGCCCTTCGGCACCACCGGCGACCGCACCGCCGCCCCTCCCCGCGACACCGCCGACCGCCAGCCGGTCGCCGACCCCCGCCCGTCCGCCTCGGCCTCGTCCGCCCCGTCCCCGTCCGCCTCCCGGAAGGCCGGCCCCGCCCCCGCCACCCGGACGCCCACGAGCCCGGCCGCCACCACCACCGGGCCGGACCGCCGGGACACCAGCCCCGCCCCCGCGCCCCAGGACACCGCCGCCACCACCCCCGCCGCGCCCGCCCCGGACCCCGGCCGCACCGAGGACCCCGCCTGCCGCGTCTCCTACGACCTCGCCGGCCAGTGGCCCGACGGCTTCCAGGCCACCGTCACCGTCCACACCGAACGCGCCCTCGACGACTGGCGCGTCGCGTGGACCTTCCCCGACGGCCAGCGCGTCAACCAGATGTGGGACGCGACGTACGCCCAGGACGGCTCCCGCGTCACCGCCCGCGCCGCCGACTACAACAAGACGGTCCCCGCCGACGGCACCCTCTCCTTCGGCTTCCTCGCCTCCTGGCAGGGCCGCAACGCCCCGGCGTACGACTTCACCCTCGACGGCCGGCCCTGCGCGGCGGCCGGAGAAGCCGGATAGCCGAACGCCGGAGCGGGGCGAATATTCGGTGGCGCCGCCGGGACGCCCCCTCTACGGTGGGGCGGACACGGCGGCCGACGGCTGCCGCGACAAGCTGAGCGACGAAGGGAGGTGTGACCGATGGCTGTCTCTGTGATGGGCGCTGCCCGCATCCAGGAGTTCATCATGTCCACCTCCGCGGTCACCGGCTGATCTCACACCGACTGCCTTCGGTGCCGGGACCGCCCTTGTGAAGGGCTTCTCCCTTGACTTCCACCTCCGCTGTGCCGTCCGCCCTCGCCCCTTACGGCTGGGACGCCTCCTGGGCGGACGCGTTCGCCCCGTACGCCGCCGACGGGCTGCTGCCCGGACGGGTCGTACGGGTCGACCGGGGCCAGTGCGACGTCGTCACCGCCGACGGCGTCCTCCGTGCGGACACCGCGTTCGTCACCCCGCACGACCCGATGCGGGTCGTGTGCACCGGCGACTGGGTCGCCGTCGACCCCACGGGCAACCCGCGGTACGTGCGCGCGTATCTGCCGCGGCGCACCGCGTTCGTGCGGTCCACCTCCTCCAAGCGGTCCGAGGGGCAGATCCTCGCGGCCAACGTCGACCACGCCGTCGTCGCCGTCTCCCTCGCCGTCGAACTCGACCTCGGCCGGGTCGAGCGGTTCCTGGCGCTCGCCTGGGAGTCCGGGGCGCAGCCCGTGGTCGTGCTCACGAAGGCCGACCTCGTGCCGGACCCGGTGACGCTGGCGCACCTCGTCCAGGACGTGGAGACCAGCGCGCCGGGCGTCCCCGTGCTGACCGTCAGCGCGCACGACGGGGACGGCCTCGACGTGCTCGTCGCCGTCCTCGGCAACGGCACGTCCGTGCTGCTCGGCCAGTCCGGTGCGGGCAAGTCCACCCTCGCCAACGCCCTCAAGGGCGAGGACGTGATGAGCGTCCAGGCCGCCCGGGACGTCGACGGCAAGGGCCGGCACACCACCACCACCCGCAATCTGCTCGCCCTGCCGGGCGGCGGAGTGCTGATCGACACGCCCGGACTGCGGGGCGTGGGCCTCTACGACGCCGAGACCGGCGTCGGACAGGTGTTCTCCGAGATCGAGGAGCTGGCCGAGGACTGCCGGTTCCACGACTGCGCCCACGAGGCGGAGCCGGGCTGCGCGGTGCTCGCCGCCGTCGACAGCGGGGACCTCCCCGCCCGCCGGCTGGACAGCTACCGCAAGCTCAAGCGCGAGAACCAGTGGATCGTCGCCAAGACCGACGCCCGGGTCCGGGCCGAACTGCGCCGGGACTGGAAGCGCAAGGGCGCGGAGGGCCGGGCGGCGATGGAGGCCAAGCGGAGGGGGTGGCGGTAGAGGGACGACGGGAAGGACATGGCGTCCGGGGCACGCACCCCGAGCATCCGGACGCCATGTCCGATTTCCGCCAGCCGCGTCCCGCGCCGTGACGGAGACTGGATCCCGTGATGGACTCCGTGAGGGCCTCCGTCAGGGACCCCCTGACGGACGACGACAGCAGGTACGAGGCCGTGCGCAGCCGGGACGCCCGGTTCGACGGGGCCTTCTTCTTCGCCGTCCGGACCACCGGCATCTACTGCCGGCCCAGCTGCCCGGCGGTGACGCCGAAGCGGTGCAACGTGCGGTTCTTCGCGACGGCCGCCGCCGCGCAGGGCTCCGGGTTCCGGGCCTGCCGGCGGTGCCGGCCGGACGCCGTACCCGGCTCGGCGGACTGGAACGTCCGCGCGGACGTCGTCGGCCGGGCCATGCGGCTGATCGGCGACGGCGTGGTCGACCGGGAGGGCGTCGCGGGACTGGCCGCCCGGCTGGGCTACAGCGCGCGCCAGGTCCAGCGGCAGCTCACCGCCGAGCTGGGCGCGGGCCCGGTCGCCCTCGCCCGCGCCCAGCGGGCGCACACCGCGCGCGTCCTGCTGCAGACCACGACGCTGCCGGTCACCGAGATCGCGTTCGCGTCCGGCTTCGCCAGCGTCCGCCAGTTCAACGACACCATCCGGGAGGTGTACGCCATGACGCCGACCGCGCTGCGCGCCGCCGCGCCGAGGTCGTCCGGCCGCACCGCCCGGCGCTCCGGCACCCCCACCGCCGGCATCCCGCTGCGCCTCGCCCACCGCGGCCCCTACCAGGCCGGCCCCGTCTTCGACCTCCTGGAGGGCGAGGCGGTCCCCGGGGCCGAGGAGGTGAGCGGCCCGGCCGGGGCCCGCGTGTACCGCCGTACGCTCCGGCTCCCCTACGGGACGGGCATCGTCGCGGTCGAGGAACGCCGGGGGAGCGCACGCCCGCGCGGCGCGGTCGCCCATCCGGGCGGCTGGCTCGACGCCCGGCTGCACCTGACCGACCTCCGTGATCTGACCACCGCCGTGCAGCGCCTGCGGCGGCTGTTCGACCTCGACGCCGACCCGTACGCCGTCGACGAGCGGCTGGGCGCCGACCCCCGGCTCGGTCCGCTGGTCGCCGCCCGGCCCGGGCTGCGGTCGCCGGGCGCCGCGGACCCGGAGGAGCTGGCCGTGCGCGCGCTGGTGGGCCGTACGGCCGCCGGGGAGCTGGTACGGCGGTACGGCAAGGCGCTCGACGCGCCCTGCGGCGGCCTCACCCACCTCTTCCCCGAACCGGCCGTCCTCGCCGAGGCCGAACCCGACGGTCCCCTCGGCGCGCTGGCCGCCGCCCTCGCCGACGGCGCCGTACGCCTCGACCCCGGCGCCGACCGCGACGACGCGCAGGCCGCGCTGCTCGCCCTGCCCGGCCTGGACGCCGCGACCGTCGCCGTCATCCGCACCCGCGCCCTCGGCGACCCGGACGTCGCCCCGCCCGGCGCGGACATCCCCGACACCTGGCGCCCCTGGCGCTCGTACGCCGTCCGACACCTGCGCGCAGCAGGGGAGTGGGAGTAACCCGTGAACACGTACTGGACGCACCTCGACAGCCCCGTCGGACGGCTCCTGCTCACCGCCGACGCGAGCGGAGCGCTCACCTCCCTGTCCGTGCCCGGCCAGAAGGGCGGCCGGACGGTGCGGGACGACTGGCGGGCGGACGCCGGCCCGTTCCGCGAGGCCGCCGAACAGCTCGCCGCGTACTTCGCGGGCGACCTGAAGGAGTTCGACCTGCCCCTGCGGGCGCACGGCACCGCCTTCCGCGAGCGGGTCTGGGAGGCGCTCGACACCATCCCCTACGGGACGACCACCACCTACGGCGAGATCGCCGCGCGGATCGGGGCCTCCCGCGCCGCCGTCCGGGCCGTCGGCGGCGCGATCGGCGCCAACCCGCTGCTCATCGTCCGCCCCTGCCACCGGGTCATCGGCGCGACCGGCGCGCTCACCGGCTATGCGGGTGGCCTCGACCGTAAGGTGTGGCTGCTCACCATGGAGCGGGGCAAATCCGCCATCACTGCGCCGGCCCCGCCTTCCGGTGCGGCCACCTCGCCGCCCGCCACGTCTGCCGCGCTCCAGCAGGAAATCATCGGTTTCGGCTGAAGAGAACCCCGGTCCGGTGCCCGGTCGGGCACGACAGGCTCGATCCGCGCCCACTGCGTGGCCGGATCAGGCCCAGAGCACCGCGCCCAGCCACGCCCCCGTGATCAGCAGGCAGGCGAACAGTTCCGTCAGCACGCTCCAGCCGCCCGCGCGCATCGCCGTCCGCAGCGCCGCCCGGGCCTCACCGGCCCGGCCCAGCCGCAGCCGCTCGCACAGGTAGACGCCGCCCAGGAAACCGGGGACCGCGCCCAGCACCGGCAGCAGGACGAAGCCGAGCAGCGCGCCGACGCCGGCGTACACCGCCATCCGGGGTGTCGCCCCGCCCGCCCGCAGCCGGCGGGGCGGCAGCGCCCAGCGCACCACCTGCGACAGGAGCAGCGCGACCGTGGCGCCCACCAGCACCCACCAGGCGACCGGCCGGGGATCCTTCAGCGCCCACCACAGCACCGCGGCCCACACCAGCCACGAGCCCGGCGCTCCGGGCAGCAGCACTCCGCACAGGCCGAGCAGCATGACCAGGCCGACCAGCAGGAGCTCCCACACTCCCATGACTTCAGAGTGCCGGACCCCGCCCCGCCCCGCAGTCCCTAAGCGCCCCGCCCGCAGACCGGGCACCAGGAGCGTCACGGCCGCTCGCGCGCCACCCAGCCCCGCTCGTACGCGTGCCAGCCCAGCTGCATCCGGGTCGTCACACCGGTCAGCTCCATCAGCCGCTTCACCCGGCGCTGTACGGTGCGCAGGCCCAGGTCCAGCTGTTTCGCGACGCTCGCGTCGGTCAGCCCCGCCAGCAGCAGCGACAGGATCTCCAGGTCCGTGCCGTCGGGGGCGTCCGGGCCCTGCTCGGCGACGCCGGACGCGCCGAGGCGCAGCGGCAGCGCCCGCTCCCACACCGACTCGAACAGGGCCGACAGCAGCTCCAGCAGCCCGCTCGCGTGCACGACGAGCGCCGCTGGCTCGGCGGCGGGGTGGGTCATCGGCACCAGCGCCAGCGCGCGGTCGGCGACGACCAGCTTCGTCGGCACCCGGTCCACCACCCGCACCTGCTCCTCGCGGGCGAGCGCGGCGGTCAGCTCGGTGATGCCGTCCGGCCGGTCGAGCACGGCCCGCTCGACCACCACCCGGTAGCGCACCCCGCGGGCGGCGGCCTGCTCCTCGGCGTCGTTCTCCATGCCGGTCACGGCCACCGGATCCCCGGTGACCAGCGCGCACACCTCCTCACTCGCCCCCAGCTGCACCTGCAAGAACCGCTGGGTGACCGCCGACGCGCCGATCACCACCTCGACCAGGTCGTGCACGGCCGGTTCGGCGACCGCCGCCCGGTACTCCTCCGCGAGCAGCGCCGCCGCCAGCTCCGCCTGCTCCAGCTCGTGCCGCCGCTGGGCCAGCAGCGCGCCCAGCGCCACCCCCGGCGGGGCGGCGACCCAGCGGCCGGGGCGGGCCGAGGACTGGGCGGCCAGCCCGTGCCGCTCCAGAGCGCGCAGCGCCCGCTCGGTGTCCTGCTCGCCGAGGGCGAGCCGGCGGGCCAGGCCTGGGACGTCGGCGGCACCGACCGCGACCAGCGCGCGGTACGCCGCCTCATGCCGCTCGTCCAGGCCTATCGCTCCCAGCACCCGACTCCGCCCCTCCCCGACCACCCGTACCGCAGACCGCGCGGTGTCCACGCGTGGCGGAAACCGGCCACGGCGCAAACCCGCCGCCGGACATCATCGCCGGTGCCGCTCACGCTCTGCCAAGGTGGGGTCACCGGCGCCGACGGGGGCCGGGTCTCACGCCGCCGCCGGGCGGTTCTCCCGTGGGGGGTGGAACCGCCCGGCGGCCACCAACCCTCGCCGCCCGCACCGCTGTTCGACGCCTCCCCCGACACGCCGTCCGGCGCGTCACGGCGTACGGCATTTTTCCCGATGCCCCGTTTTCATCCGCCGTCAGCGGTGGACAATGAGCGGCATGAGCCAGCAGGGGGGAAGGCCCGCCGGTCACTCCGACGACTGGTGGGGGCAGTTGTACGACGACTCCGTCGAGGACACGGGCCCCGCGCCCACACCGGACTCGCTCGACGACCGGTTCGCCTCCGCGTCGGACGCGGTGACCGGCGGCCCGCCCGCACCACCACCCCGTGTACCGGCACCACGCGGCGGCCAGGCGCCGCGCCCGCAGCCGCCCGCACCGAGCCCGGAAGCGCCCGCACGAAGCCCGGATGCGCCCGCACCGCGACCGGGGGTGCCCGCACTGCGACCGGGGGTGCCCGCACCGCGCCCGGAGTCGCCCGTCGCGCCCCGGCCGGAGCGGCCCGCGCCCCCGCCGGAGCGGCCCGCGCCCCGGCCGGAAGGGCCCGCCGCCACACAGCCGGAGCGGCCCGCCCCTCAGCCCGGCGGTCCGGTCCCTCAGCCGGGCGGTCCCGCCTCTCAGCCGGGCGGTCCCGCCTCTCAGCCGGGCGGTCCCGCCTCTCAGCCGGACGGCCCCATCCCGCAGCCCACGCCCGCCCCCCGCCCGCCCCACGGCCCCACCGTCTCGACGACCGGCAGCCCCGCCCCGCCGCCGCCCCCACCCCCGCCGCCGTCACAGCCCCCCTCGCCCGACACCTCACCGCCCGCACCCCCCACACCCACCCCCCTCGCCTACGTCGGCTCCGGCCCCCCGACCTACGACCCCGAGCCCACCGCCCTCCCCGCCGCCGACCCCGACGATCTCGGTGACCTCGTGCCCGACACCGTGCTCGACGGCGCCCGGTACGGCACCTGCACCCTGCGCGCCGTCTCCGTGCGAGGCGACTCCGCCCGGTACCGCGGGGAACCGCGCCGCGACGCGCTGCTCACCGCCCGCTTCGGCACCGGCGACCAGGCGCTGCTGCTGGTCGCGATGGCCACGGGCGCGCGGGCGACGCCGCGCGCGCACCGCGCCGCCGCCGAGGTCTGCCAGTGGATCGGCAGAGCCGTCGGCCGCAGCCACGCCCGCCTCGCGGAGGACATCCGCGCCGGCCGTCGGGGCGATCTGAAGTCCGGGCTGCACCGGCTGACCGACCGCAGTCTCGGCAAGCTCCGGGCGGGCGCCGCCGACCAGGGCCTGCGCCCGGAGGAGTACGCGGCCACCCTGCGCTGCCTGCTGCTGCCCGCCGACCCCCAGTGCCGTACCCGGGTCTTCTTCGGCGTCGGCGCGGGCGGCCTGTTCCGGCTCCGCGACGGCGGCTGGCAGGACATCGAACCGCAGGTCGTCGAGGCCGCCGGCGAGCCCGTCGTCGGGTTCGGCTCGCCGCCGTCCGAGACCCCGGAGGGCGACCGGCTCACCATGGATTTGGGCATCCCCACACCCCCGAGCCCCTTCGAACCGGCCCCCGAGCCGCCCCGCGAACCCTTCCGCTTCCGCGCCTCCGTCGCCCGTCCGGGTGATGTCCTGCTGATGTGCACCGCGGGCCTCGCCGAGCCCCTGCGCGGCGAACCGGAACTCCCCGCCCACCTGACCGAACGGTGGTCGCACCCGGAGCCGCCGGGCCTCGCCGCGTTCCTCGCCGACACCCAGCTCCGGGTGAAGGGGTACGCCGACGACCGTACGGCGGCGGCCGTGTGGGAGGCGTAACCGCGCGCGGTGTGGATTCATGGACCGAGGGGCCGACCGCCGCACGTGCCGCCGAGCGAAGGGCTCAGGGATCCATGGCCAAGCAGAACGTCGCCGAACAGTTCGTCGACATCCTCGCCCGCGCCGGGGTGAAACGCCTCTACGGCGTCGTCGGCGACAGCCTCAACCCCGTCGTCGACGCGGTCCGCCGCAACTCCGCCCTGGAGTGGATCCACGTACGGCACGAGGAGACCGCCGCGTTCGCGGCCGGTGCCGAGGCCCAGATCACCGGGAAGCTGACCGCCTGCGCGGGCTCCTGCGGTCCCGGCAACCTGCACCTCATCAACGGCCTGTACGACGCCCACCGGTCCATGGCCCCCGTCCTCGCGCTCGCCTCGCAGATCCCGTCCAGCGAGATCGGGCTCGGCTACTTCCAGGAGACCCACCCCGACCGGCTGTTCCGCGAGTGCAGTCACTACTGCGAGCTGATCTCCAACCCGCAGCAGATGCCCCGCCTCCTCCAGACCGCCATCCAGAACGCGGTCGGCCGCTCCGGCGTCAGCGTCGTCTCCCTCCCCGGCGACCTCGCCGCCGAACCGGCCCCCGACAAGGCCGTCGAGACCGCCCTGGTCACCGCCCGGCCCACGGTCCGGCCCGGCGACGAGGAGATCGCCAAGCTGGCCGACCTGATCGACCGGGCCCAGAAGGTCACCCTGTTCTGCGGCAGCGGCACCGCCGGCGCGCACGCCGAGGTCATGGCGCTCGCGGAGAAGATCAAGTCACCGGTGGGGCACGCCCTGCGCGGCAAGGAGCACATCCAGTACGACAATCCGTTCGACGTCGGCATGAGCGGCCTGCTCGGCTACGGCGCCGCCTACGAGGCCACCCACGAATGCGACCTGCTGATCCTGCTCGGCACCGACTTCCCGTACAACGCGTTCCTGCCCGACGACGTCGCCATCGCCCAGGTCGACGTACGCCCCGAACACCTCGGCCGCCGCTCCAAACTGGACCTCGCCGTGTGGGGCGACGTGAAGGAGACGCTGCGCTGCCTGATCCCGCGGGTGAAGGAGAAGACGAACCGGCGCTTCCTCGACAAGATGCTGAAGAAGCACGCGGAGGCGCTGGAGGGCGTCGTCAAGGCGTACACCCGCAAGGTGGACAAGCACGTGCCCATCCACCCCGAGTACGTGGCGGCCGTCCTCGACGAAGTCGCCGACGACGACGCGGTGTTCACGGTCGACACCGGCATGTGCAACGTCTGGGCCGCCCGCTACATCACCCCCAACGGCCGCCGCCGCGTCATCGGTTCCTTCTCCCACGGCTCCATGGCGAACGCGCTGCCGATGGCGATCGGCGCCCAGTTCACCGACCGCCGCCGCCAGATCGTGGCGATGGCCGGGGACGGCGGATTCTCCATGCTGATGGGCGACTTCCTCACCCTCGTCCAGTACGACCTGCCGGTGAAGGTGGTGCTGTTCAACAACTCCTCGCTCGGCATGGTGGAGCTGGAGATGATGGTCGCCGGACTCCCCTCCTACGGCACCACCAACAAGAACCCCGACTTCGCTGCCGTCGCCCGCGCCTGCGGCGCCTACGGCGTACGCGTCGAGAAGCCCAAGGAGCTGGCCGGCGCGCTCAAGGACGCCTTCCGTCACAAGGGCCCCGCCCTCGTCGACGTCGTCACCGACCCCAACGCCCTGTCCATCCCGCCGAAGATCAAGGCGGAGATGGTCACCGGCTTCGCCCTCTCCGCCTCCAAGATCGTCCTGGACGGCGGCGTCGGCAAGATGCTCCAGATGGCCCGCTCCAACCTCCGCAACGTGCCCCGGCTCTAGGTGTGCTGTCCCGGGACGTTGGTGACACGCGTGCTGGGTGCTTGAACGGGTGAGGGCCTTCTGGGTTCGGTGTGGATTGCGACATCTACCGCCGACCGCCAGGAGGCCCTCGTGTCCCACCGTAACGCCCCGCTGACGCCGACCGGCAGGCTGCGTCTGGCCCGGTGTGTCGTGGACGACGGCTGGCCACTGCGGCGGGCCGCGGAACGTTTCCAGGTCAGCCACAC
>NZ_JBITZX010000013.1:0-185181 GCF_044547145.1 Streptomyces sp. NPDC052773
CTCCGGCTACGAGCTGTGCGAGAACACCCCGCTCAGGGAGGGCAGCGAGGAGTACCTCGACTCGGAGAAGTACCAGCTGCGGCCCCGCGACTGGGCGGCGGCCGAGCGCGAGGGGCGCACCATCGCACCCCTCATCACCCGACTGAACGACATCCGGCGCCGCCACCCCGCGCTGCACCGGCTGCGCACGCTGCACTTCCACCGGACCGACAACGACGCACTGATCGCGTACAGCAAGCGGTCCGGCTCCGACACGGTTCTGGTGGTCGCCAACCTCGACCCTCACCACACTCAGGAGGCCACGGTCACGCTGGACCTGCCGCAACTCGGCCTGGACCCGCACGCAGCCGTGTCGGTGCACGACGAACTGACGGGTGAGACCTATCACTGGGGCAGCACGAACTACGTGCGTCTGGAGCCGGGCCGCGCGCCGGCCCATGTGCTCCACGTCCAGCGGTCCCCCGCCGCGCCGCAGATCGGAGGGTCAGCAGCGTCATGACTGTCAACGAGCCCGTCCCGGACACCTTCGAGGACACACCCGCCCAGGACCGTGACCCCGAGTGGTTCAAGCGCGCCGTCTTCTACGAAGTGCTGGTGCGCTCCTTCCACGACAGCAACGGTGACGGCGTCGGTGACCTCAAGGGTCTGACCGCCAAGCTGGACTATCTGCAGTGGCTCGGCGTCGACTGCCTGTGGCTGCCGCCGTTCTTCAAGTCCCCGCTCAGGGACGGGGGTTACGACGTCTCCGACTACACCGCCGTGCTCCCCGAGTTCGGTGACCTGGCGGACTTCGTCGAGTTCGTGGACGCCGCCCACCAGCGCGGCATGCGGGTCATCATCGACTTCGTCATGAACCACACGAGCGACCAGCACCCGTGGTTCCAGGAGTCCCGCAAGGACCCGGACGGCCCCTACGGCGACTACTACATGTGGGCCGACGACGACAAGAAGTACCAGGACGCGCGGATCATCTTCGTCGACACCGAGACGTCCAACTGGACGTACGACCCGGTCCGCGGCCAGTACTACTTCCACCGCTTCTTCTCCCACCAGCCGGACCTCAACTACGAGAACCCCGCGGTCCAGGAGGAGATCCTGGCGGCCCTGCGCTTCTGGCTGGACCTGGGCATCGACGGCTACCGCCTGGACGCCGTGCCCTACCTCTACGCCGAGGACGGCACGAACTGCGAGAACCTGCCCGCGACGCACGAGTTCCTGAAGCGGGTCCGCCGCGAGATCGACGCGATGTACCCGGACACCGTGCTGCTGGCGGAGGCCAACCAGTGGCCGGAGGACGTGGTCGACTACTTCGGCGACTACGCCAGCGGCGGCGACGAATGCCACATGGCCTTCCACTTCCCCGTGATGCCGCGCATCTTCATGGCCGTGCGCCGCGAGTCCCGCTACCCGGTCTCGGAGATCCTGGCCAAGACGCCCGCGATCCCCTCCGGCTGCCAGTGGGGCATCTTCCTGCGCAACCACGACGAGCTGACCCTGGAGATGGTCACCGACGAGGAGCGCGACTACATGTGGGCCGAGTATGCCAAGGACCCGCGGATGCGCGCCAACATCGGCATCCGGCGGCGGCTCGCGCCCCTCCTGGACAACGACCGCCACACCATCGAGCTGTTCTCCGCCCTGCTGCTCTCCCTGCCCGGCTCGCCGATCCTCTACTACGGCGACGAGATCGGCATGGGCGACAACATCTGGCTCGGCGACCGGGACGCCGTACGCACCCCCATGCAGTGGACGCCCGACCGCAACGCGGGCTTCTCCACCTGCGACCCGGGCCGCCTCTCCCTGCCGACCATCATGGACCCGGTCTACGGCTACCAGGTCACCAACGTCGAGGCGTCCATGGCGTCGCCGTCGTCGCTGCTGCACTGGACCCGCCGCATGATCGAGATCCGCAAGCAGAACCCCGCCTTCGGACTCGGTTCGTTCCGCGAGCTCCAGTCGTCGAACCCCGCGGTGCTCGCGTTCCTGCGCGAGTACGAGGACGACCTGGTGCTCTGCGTGAGCAACTTCGCGCGTTTCGCCCAGCCGACCGAGCTGGACCTGCGCGAGTTCGCCGGCCGCCACCCGGTCGAGCTGTTCGGCGGGGTCCGCTTTCCCGCCATCGGCGAACTTCCGTACCTGCTGACCCTCGGGGGCCACGGCTTCTACTGGTTCCGGCTCGTCCGAGTCGCATCTCGCATCGGCCGCCGGCTGTGAGGCCGACGACCGTGAGCGTGCGCCGACGAAAGGAGGCGTCACCATGACGAAGACCGCATACCTCCGACCGAGTGGCAGCGGCAGGGCCGGGCTCACCCGGCCCATGGCCTCGCTCGACGGCCTGCTGCGGGCGTGGCTGCCGAGGCAGCGGTGGTTCGCAGGGAAGGACCGTCCCGTCACGGACCTGCGGCTGCTGTCCCTGACGGAGCTGTTCCCCGGCTGTCTGCACCTGCTGGTGCACGCCGGTCACGCGGGCGGCCACGGGGGTCACGCGGGTGTGCCCGCGCCCGGCGGCACTCCACCTCCGGGGGACATCTACCAGCTCATCCTCGGGGTGCAGGAGCACCCGTCGCCACGGCTGGGCCGGGCTCTGATCGGGCGCGCCCAGGAAGGCCCGCTGGCCGGTCTGACGATCTACGACGCTCTCCTCGACCCCCGTTCGGCGCAGCTGCTGCTGGAGCGGCTGCGGCACCCGGGCTCGGCGGGCCCGCTGCGCTTCGAGGCCGACCCGGCCCAGCCGGTGCCGGCCGGGCTCGTGCCGCGGGTGCTGGACGCCGAGCAGTCGAACTCCTCGCTGGTCTACGGCGACGAGTTCATCCTGAAGGTGTTCCGGCGGATCCAGCCGGGCGTCAACCCCGACCTGGAGGTGCCGGTCGCGCTGGCCGGACAGGGCTGTGCGCGGGTGCCCGCGCCGGTGGCATGGTTCCGCACCACCCAGCCGCAGCCCGCGACGCTGGGCGTGCTCCAGCCGTTCCTGCGGGACGCGGCCGACGGCTGGACGCTGTCCCTGAACGCCCTCGCCACCGGCGCCGACTTCACCCCTCACGCCCGCGAGCTCGGCCGGGCCACCGCCGACGTCCACCTGGCGCTGGCCGCAGCGTTCCCGACCGGCGCGCCCGGCGAGAACGCACGGACGGCGGCGGCGATGGCCGAACGGCTGGACGCCGCCGCGCACAGCGTGCCCGCGCTGCGGCCGTACGTGCCGGGGCTGCGCGGCGCGTTCAGCGCGCTCACGACCTGTGATCCGGGGCCGCCGGCCCAGCGGATCCACGGCGATCTGCACCTGGGTCAGGTGCTGCGCGCCGGCCGCGAGTGGTTCGTCATCGACTTCGAGGGCGAGCCGTCCCGTCCGCTCGCCGAGCGGCGCAGCGCCCAGTCCCCGGTGCGGGACATCGCGGGCATGCTGCGTTCCTTCGACTACGCGGCCCGGCAGCGCCGGCCCTGGCGCCCCGAGTGGGCGCGCCGCTGCCGGGAGGCGTTCTGCGCGGGTTACGCGGCGCGCGCCGGCTGGGACCCCCGCAAGAAGCACGGCCTGCTGCGGGCCTACGAGACCGACCGGGCCGTCTACGAAGTGCTCTACGAGGCCAGACACCGTCCGGACTGGCTCCCCGTGCCGATGGCGGCGATCGAACGACTCGCCGTGAGAGGAGACTGACACCGTGGCGCTGCCCGACACCTCACTCCCCGAGAACCCCGCACTCCCCGAGAACTCGGCCCCGCCCCCGGCCGCGCACCGGCCGGGCGGGGCGGCTCCCCCGCTGGACCCGGCCGACCGGGACCGGCTGCTGTCCGGGTCGCATCACGACCCGCACGCCCTGCTCGGCGCGCACCCCGTGCCGGGCGGGGTCGCCGTGCGGGCGCTGCGCCCGTTCGCCGAGTCGGTGACCGCCCTGGTCGACGGGGTGCGGCACCCGCTGGTCTCGGAGGGCGACGGCCTGTTCTCCACCGTCCTGCCCTGTGCGGAGATCCCGGCGTACACGCTGCTGATCTCCTACGGGGACGGCGAGCGGGAGACGCACGACCCGTACCGGTTCCTGCCGGCGCTCGGCGAGCTGGATCTGCATCTGATCCGCGAGGGCCGGCACGAGCAGCTGTGGAAGGCGCTCGGGGCCGAGCCGATGACCCACGAGGGCGTGGCCGGCACCCGGTTCACGGTGTGGGCGCCGAACGCGCGCGGGGTGCGGGTCGCCGGGGACTTCTGCCACTGGGACGGGACCGCGTTCCCGATGCGGTCGCTGGGCGCGTCCGGGGTGTGGGAGCTGTTCCTGCCGGGCATCGGTGAGGGCACCCGGTACAAGTTCGAGATCACCTCCCAGTACGGGGGCCGGTTCCTGAAGGCGGACCCGATGGCCCGCGAGGCGGAGCTGCCGCCGGACACGGCGTCGGTCGTCACGAGGTCGCGCTACGAGTGGGGCGACCAGGAGTGGCTGGCGCACCGCGCGGACACGCCGGTGCACGAGGCGCCGTTCTCGGTGTACGAGGTGCACCTGCCGTCCTGGCGGCCGGGGCTGACCTACCGGCAGCTCGCCGAGGAGCTGCCGGCGTACGTGAAGGACATGGGCTTCACGCATGTGGAGCTGATGCCGGTGGCCGCGCACCCGTTCAGCGGGTCGTGGGGCTACCAGGTGACGTCCTACTACGCGCCGACCCCGCGGCTCGGCAGCCCGGACGACTTCCGGTACTTCGTCGACTCCTGTCACCGGGCGGGCATCGGCGTGATCATGGACTGGGTGCCGGCGCACTTCCCGAAGGACGACTGGGCGCTGGCCCGCTTCGACGGGGACCCGCTGTACGAGCCCGGGAACGCGCAGCGGGCGGAGCACCCGGACTGGGGCACGTACGAGTTCGACTACGCGCGCACCGAGGTGCGCAACTTCCTCGTCGCCAACGCCGTCTACTGGTGCGAGGAGTTCCACATCGACGGGCTGCGCGTCGACGCGGTCGCCTCGATGCTCTACCTCGACTACTCCCGCGAGGACGGCCAGTGGTCGCCGAACGCCTACGGCGGCCGGGAGGACCTGGCGGCGATGGCGTTCCTCCAGGAGATGAACGCGACCGTCTACCGGCGGGTGCCCGGCGTGGTGACCATCGCCGAGGAGTCCACCGCCTGGGGCGGGGTGACGAAGCCGACCGAGTGGGGCGGGCTGGGGTTCGGGCTGAAGTGGAACATGGGCTGGATGCACGACTCGCTCCAGTACATGAGCAAGGAGCCGGTGCACCGCAAGTACCACCACAACGAGATGACCTTCTCGATGGTGTACGCGTACAGCGAGAACTACGTCCTGCCGATCTCCCACGACGAGGTCGTGCACGGCAAGCAGGCGCTGGTCTCGAAGATGCCCGGCGACTGGTGGCAGCGGCGCGCCAACCACCGCGCCTACCTGGGCTTCATGTGGGCCCACCCGGGCAAGCAGCTGCTCTTCATGGGCCAGGAGTTCGCCCAGGGCGGCGAGTGGTCGGAGGCGCACGGCCCCGAGTGGTGGCTGCTGGACGAGGGCTACTGCGCGGCGGGTGACCACCGCGGCGTCCAGGACCTGGTGCGCGACCTCAACACCCACTACCGGGGCACCCCCGCCCTGTGGCAGCGCGACACCGACCCGGCCGGTTTCCGCTGGGTGGCGTGTGACTCGGCCGACGACAACGTCTTCGCGTTCCTGCGTTACGCCGCCGACGGCAGCCCGCTGCTCGCGGTCAGCAACTTCTCCCCCGTCGTCCGCCACGACTACCGCCTGTGGGCCCCGGACGACGTGGTCGCCTGGCAGGAGATCCTGAACACCGACGCGGCCCGCTACGGCGGCAGCGACGTCACCAACCCGGGTTCGGTCAAGCCCGAGGACGACCACATCCGGCTCACCCTGCCGCCGCTGGCCACGGTCTGGCTGACGCCCGTGCCGGTGTGAACCGCCGCCGCCGGGGCAGTCGTGGCCTACGGGAGGAGGGTCCTCCCACCTAGGCAAGGCGTCGGAAAGGCGGGCACAAGTGCGCACCGTCGGTGTGGAGGAGGAGCTCCTCCTGGTGGATCCGGAGACCGGCGAGCCACGGGCCCGCTCGGCGGCCGTACTGGCCCGCGCGGTCCAGGAGGATGCCGAACAGGATGTGTTCGAGAAGGAACTCTACGATCAGATGCTGGAGTTCGCGACGCATCCGCAGTCGGACATGGCGGCGCTGGGCGCGGAGATCGTCCGCTGCCGCCGGGAGGCCGCCCGGCACGCGGAGGGGATCGGCTGCGCGGTCGCCGCGCTGGCCACCTCCCCGCTGCCGGTCAGCCCGTCCGTGGGCGCGAACGAGCGCTATCAGTGGATGGAGCGGGAGTACGGGATCGCCACCCGCGAACAGATGGTCCTGGGCTGTCATGTCCATGTGGCCGTCGACTCGGACGAGGAGGGCGTGGCGGTCGTGGACCGGCTGCGGCCGTGGCTCTCGGTGCTGTCCGCGCTGAGCGCCAACTCGCCCTTCTGGCAGGGAAAGGACACCGGTTACAGCAGCTACCGCAGCCGGGTCTGGCAGCGCTGGCCGTCGGCCGGCCCGACCGAGCTCTTCGGCTCGGCGGAGCGCTACCGGCGGCGCGTCGCGGACATGATGGCGACGGGCACCCTGCTCGACGAGGCGATGGTGTACTTCGACGCCCGGCTGTCCGAGCGCTATCCCACGGTGGAGATACGGGTCTCCGACGTCTGTCTGGAAGCGGACACCGCCGTGCTGATCGCCACCCTCGCCCGGGCTCTGGTGGAGACGGCGGCCCGGGACTGGCGGGCGGGACGGCCGCCGGCCGATCTCGGGGTGAGCGTGCTGCGGCTGGCCGGGTGGCGCGCCGCCCGCTCCGGGCTCACCGGCGACCTGCTGCTGCCCGCCGGGATGCATCCCGCTCCGGCCGAGACGGTCGTCGGGGCCCTGCTGGAGCACGTCGAGGACGCGCTCAAGGACAGCGGAGACCTGGACCGGGCGCGCGAGACCTGCGCCCGGCTGTTCCGGGAGGGCAACGGCGCCCGCGTGCAGCGGGAGCTGCTGGAACGGACGGACAGCCTCCGCGAGGTCGTCGCCGAGTGCGTGCGCCGGACCCAGGGCGAGACGGGCTGAACGCGGGCAACGGGCTGAGGTCGCCGCGGCGCGCCATGACGTGAGCGCGCCGCGGCGCGTGCGGGCACGACCCGGCGTGTGCGGGCACGGTTCCAACACGGCTCGCGGACACCACTCCGGTCACGGCACGCGGACGTCACTCCCCGGCACCGCGCGCGGACCCGGTCCGGGCGTGGTGCGCGTGGTCGATGCCGCGGACGCCGTGGGCTAGAGCATCAGCGTCAGGGCGTAGGCCAGGAAGAACGCCGCCACGAGGACCACCAGCACGATGATCACCGTCAGCGGGCCCTTGGCCCAGCCTTTGGGTGGGTTGTGCGTCTCCCGGGGGCCGGCCTCCGGCATGCTGCTCTCCGCGGGCGGGGTCTCCCCGGGGGGTACACCGCCACCCGGTTCGAGGCCTGTCGTCCGCTCGGGTTCTGGGTCTGGGTTGACATGACTCATGTGCTCCGAGTCCCCCGATCCCGCCGAGATCATCAAACGGGTCCCACTTCCGCGGACCGGCCACCATGCGGGCCCGCCGACCGCTAGATTCGACCAGCGCCGATAACGGTTCTCGTCGGCGACGTCACGGCCCGTACACCCCAGGAGCAGCGCATGCGCGATGTCGCACTCGCTCGCCCGACCATGCCGCCCGCGCTGACCGGCGGGCTCGCCGACAGCCTCTTCGAGAGGGCCGAACGCGACCCGGCCCTGCCCCTCGCCGCGTACCGTCCGGATCCGTACTCCGAGCACTGGGAGGAGGTGACCGCGGTGGAGCTGCGGGACGAGGTGGTCGATCTGGCGCGGGGGCTGATCGCCTCGGGGATCTCCCCCGGCCGGCGCGTCGCGGTCATGGCGCGCACCCGGTACGAGTGGACGGTGTTCGCCTACGCGCTGTGGGCGGTGGGCGCCGAGGTGGTGCCGGTGTATCCGAGCGCGTCCCGTGAGCAGGTCGAGTGGATCCTGCGGGACTCGGCGTGCGCGGCCGTGGTGGTGGAGGACGAGCACGGCGCGATGACGGTCGGCTCGGTGTGCGCGGGGCTGCCGGCGCTGCGGCATGTGTGGCAGCTCGACGCGGGCGGGATCGCGCAGCTGGCCAAGCGGGGCGAGGTGATCCCGCCGGAGACGGTCGACTCGCTGCGCCGGATCGTGCTGCCGGACGCCACCGCGGTCATCGCCTACACCTCGGGCGCCTCGGGCCGCCCGCTGGGCTGCGCGCTCAGCCACCGCGGGCTGGCGAGCGTCTGCGACACCCTGCTCGCGGGCTGGGGCCACACGGCTGCGCCGCCGGGCCGGCAGGGCCGGATCCTGGTCTTCCTGCCGTTCTCCCATGTGTACGGCCTGATGGTCCAGGGCCTGTGCGTGCGCGGCGGGATGGTGCTGGGCCATGAGCCGGAGATGAGCGAGGCGGCCCTGAGCAGCGCGCTGCGCTCGTTCCGGCCGACGTACTTCCACGCGGTGCCGTCGCTGTTCGAGAAGCTGTACAAGACGTTCCTGCGGACGGCGCAGCAGTCGGGCCGCGGGGCGCTGTTCGAGCGGGCCGCGGAGACGGCGCGGGCGTTCGCGGCGGCCGCCGAGCGGCAGCGGCTGGGCCGGGGTTCGGGGCCGGGCATGGAGCTGCGGCTCCAGCACGCGGTGTACGAGCGGGCGGTGTACCGGCGGCTGCGGGCGGCGCTCGGCGGCCGGGTGGGGCGGGCCACTTCGGGCGGCTCGCCGCTCAGCCGCGAGCTGTCGCTGTTCTTCGAGGGCATCGGCATCTATGTGCACGACGGCTACGGGCTGACCGAGACCAGCGGCGGGATCACCATGCAGCCGCTGGGCCGGGAGAAGTCGGGCACGGTGGGGCAGGCCCTGCCGAGCACGGAGATCCGGGTGGCCGCCGACGGGGAGATCCTGGTGCGCGGTCCGTCGGTGTTCCAGGGCTATCTGGGTGATCCGGCGGCGACCGTGGCCGCGCTGCGCGGCGGCTGGCTGGCGACCGGGGATCTGGGGCATCTGGACTCCGAGGGCTATCTGACGATCACGGGGCGCAAGAAGGACGTGATCATCACCAGCAGCGGCAAGAGCGTCGCCCCGGCGGCGCTGGAGCAGCGGCTGCGGATGCATCCGCTCATCCATCAGGCGGTCGTCGTCGGCGACAACCGGCCGTGTGTGGGCGCCCTGATCACCCTGGACCCGGAGTTCCTGGTGCACTGGCGGGCGGCGCTGGCGCTGCCGGGGGACGCGCCGTTGCGGGAGGCGCGGGAGGAGAACGCGCTGCGGGAGGAGGTCGCGCGGGCGGTGGCCGCGGCCAACAGCGCGGTGTCCCGGTCGGAGTCGATCCGGGTGTTCCGGGTGCTGCCGGAGCCGTTCGACGTGGCGAACGGGCTGCTGACGCCGTCGATGAAGCTGCGCCGGGACGCGATCGTGCGGCACTACGCGGCGGACATCGACGCGATGTACGCGGCGCGGGCACCGCTGCCCCGGCTCGCGGCCGAGGAACCGGCGCTCTGGGACGAGGCGGACGACGTGTTCCGCTGAGCCCGGCGCTCCCGGTTCGCATGGGCCCGGCGGCGGGGGGAACTCGCCACGTGGCGCACCTGGAAGAGGTGGCGACAGGCCTGCGAACCCTACGCGGGAATGGCGACATGACGACCGAGCCGGGATGGGACGACAGACTGGCTGCCCGAGGAATCCCCAGCCGCACGATCGGCTTTCCGGGCGAGCCGCGCGACGTTACGGGTGCGCGGCTCGCGGCCGAGGCGTTCTTGCGGGACCTCGCGCGGGTGGCGCCGCCCGCTCTGCCCGAGCACTGGGACGACGTCCTGCTCGTGGTCACGGAGCTGGCGGCGAACGCGGTGCAGTACGCACCGGGCCCCTTCGAGCTGCGGCTTCGCCGCGCGTTCGACGGGGTGCACGTCACCCTGCACGACACCAGCACCACGCCGCCGGCGCCGCGCCCGTTCCGCCCGAGCACGGGCGGCGGCGGCATCGGCTGGCATCTGCTGCACGCCCTGTGCGAGCAGGTGAGCGTGGTGACCGGGAAGGACGGCAAGGACGTGCACGCGTTCCTGCCGTGGTGACGGCCGCGGAGGTTACCCGCTGCCGCCGCGCAGCCCGCGGCGGCGGATGTCGAAGGGGGTGGCGGCACATGCCGTGCGGATAGCGATCGGCAGCCCAGTGAGGAACGACGTTCGAGGAAGTGAGGACTGGACCATTGGCCCGTGAAGAGCCGGCGCGGGTGCGGACGACCAGAGCGGTCATCTGCAAGCCGCGCCCGACTGGCGCTCCGGCGTCCGGCACGGTGGGATCGATGCGTACACCGCGGAAGGGATGGACGACGTGACACGACCCAGGATTCTGGTGGTGGGCGCGGGCTTCGCGGGGGTGGAGTGCGTACGGCGCCTGGAACGCCGGCTCGGCCCCGACGAGGCCGACGTCACGCTGGTGACCCCGTTCTCCTATCAGCTGTATCTGCCGCTGCTGCCGCAGGTCGCCTCCGGGGTGCTCACGCCCCAGTCGATCGCGCTGTCCCTGCGCCGCAGCCGTAAGTACCGCACCCGGATCATCCCGGGCGGAGCCATCGGCGTGGACCTCAAGGCGAAGGTCTGCGTGATCCGCACGATCACCGACCAGACCGTCAACGAGCCGTACGACTATCTCGTACTGGCCCCGGGGAGCGTGACCCGCACCTTCGACATCCCCGGGCTGACCGACCACGCCTTCGGCATGAAGACCCTCGCCGAGGCCGCCTACATCCGGGACCACGTCATCTCGCAGCTGGACCTCGCCGACGCCAGCCAGGACCCCGCCGAGCGGGCCTCCCGGCTGCAGTTCGTGGTCGTCGGCGGCGGTTACGCGGGCACCGAGACGGCGGCCTGCCTGCAGCGGCTGACCCACAACGCCGTGAAGCGCTATCCGCGGCTCGACCCGCGGCTGATCAAGTGGCATCTGATCGACATCGCGCCGAAGCTGATGCCCGAACTCGGCGACAAGCTGGGCCGCAGCGCCCTGGAAGTGCTCCAGCGGCGGGGCATCGAGGTCTCGCTCGGGGTGTCCATCGAGAAGGCGGGCCCGGAGGAGGTCACCTTCACCGACGGCCGGGTGGTCCCGACGCGCACCCTGATCTGGACGGCCGGCGTGGTGGCGAGCCCGCTCATCGCGACGCTGGGCGCGGAGACGGTGCGCGGGCGGCTCGCCGTGACCGCGGAGATGACCGTGCCGGGCCACGACGGGGTGTTCGCGCTGGGCGACGCGGCGGCGGTGCCGGACGTGGCCAAGGGGCTGGGCAATGTGTGCCCGCCCACCGCGCAGCACGCCATGCGGCAGGGCCGCAAGGTCGCCGACAACGTCATCGCGACGCTGCGGAGCCAGCCCCTGGAGCCGTACATCCACAAGGATCTCGGTCTCGTCGTCGACCTGGGCGGGAAGGACGCGGTGTCCAAGCCGCTCGGTGTGGAGCTGCACGGGTTGCCCGCGCAGGCGGTGGCGCGCGGCTACCACTGGTCGGCGCTGCGCACCAACGTCGCCAAGACACGGGTGCTGACCAACTGGGTGCTGAACGCGGTCGCCGGGGACGACTTCGTCCGTACCGGTTTCCAGGCGCGCAAGCCCGCCAAGCTGAAGGACTTCGAGTACACGGACGCCTACATGTCGCCGGAGGAGGTGCGGGCGCACGTCGAGAGCACGGGTGGCACAGGTCCGCAGACGTCCTGACCCGCCCGGACGGAAAAGGGAGGCCGGTCCGCACGGACCGGCCTCCCTTTTTTCCGGGGTACCCCTTCGGTGCCCCCGGAGCGCCCCTCCGGCGCTCCGGAGAGACCCCCTTCAGCGGCGGCGCCGCCCGTTGCACGAGGTCCCGGCCGACTTCCCGGCCGACTTCCCGGTGGCCTTGCGGGTGGCACCCGACCGACCGGCGCCGCGCCGGCCCAGGGCCTCGTCGCGGACGCGGGCGCAGCTGCGGCTGATGAGCCGGGAGACGTGCATCTGGGAGATGCCGAGCCGGTCGGCGATCCGGCTCTGCGTCATGTCCTCGAAGAACCGCATGTAGAGGATGGCGCGTTCGCGTTCCGGCAGGTTGCGCAGGCACTCCTTGGCGGACTCGCGGTCCACCACGACGTCATAGGCGTTGTCCGGCGCGCCGAGGGTGTCGGCGAGGCTGTACCCGTCCTCGTCGGAGGAGAGTTCGGCGTCGAGGGAGAGGGTGCTGAAGCTCTCCAGCGCCTCGATGCCGGTGGCGACCTCTTCCTCGGTGAGGCCGGTGTGGGCGGCGATGTCGGCGATGGAGGGCTCGCGGGTGCCGGGGCTCTGGGCGAGTTCGCGGCGGGCGACGCGCACCTTGTTGCGCAGCTCCTGCACCCGGCGCGGGACGCGCAGCGCCCACATGCGGTCCCGGAAGTGGCGCTTGACCTCGCCGGTGATGGTGGGGACGGCGTAGCTCTCGAAGGCCCCGCGTTCGGGGTCGTAACGGTCGATCGCCTTCACCAGTCCGAGGGCGGCCACCTGGCGCAGGTCCTCGACGGACTCGCCCCGGTCGCGGAACCGCCCGGCGATGCGGTGGGCCATGGGGAGCCAGGCGGTGACGAGTTCGTCGCGCACGGCGTCACGCTCGGGGCCGTCCGGCAGCTCGGCCAGCCGGGCGAAGAGGTGGGCGGTCTCGGGCGCGTCGTCGTGCTGTCGTCGGTTGGGGTGCGTGGTGGGGTTCCCGGAGGTGGTGGTGCGGCTGGTCGACGTGTCGATGCGCATGCGGAATCGCTCCTGAACGGTCTTCTCAGCGTCTTTCTCGGGACTGATGACCGCGGGAAGAGGATGCGTCCGGCCGACCCGGAGGCCCCGGAGCGCAGACCACTCCCCGCTGGCGCGCCTCCGGTCCGAAGCACGAAAGTGCGCTTGCCCGGTCGCCGGGGGAACAAACGCCGACTACTGCGCGGAAGTCCGCGTCGGCCGCTCAGAAGGCTTCCACCTGCGTCGATGTGCTTCAGAAGACGTCCACCTCGGCGGTGATGCGCTTGCCGCCCGTGGGCAAACCGGTGACCCGTACGTCGCGGGCCAGGCGGCAGACGATCGGCCAGCCCCGGCCGCCGAGCCGCCGGCGCCCGCGGGCGTCGAGCGGTCCCCTGACCTCGGGGAGCCGGTCACTGCGATCGCTCACCGACACCCGCACCCCGTGCTCGACGACGTCGACGTCCACCTCGGTGACGCCGCCGCCGTGCAGGATGGCGTTGGTGGTCAGTTCGGACGCCACGAGCAGGGCGTCCGCGAGGCCGTCCTCGTCGCAGCGGGCACCGGTGGCCATACAGCGCCGTGCCACCGCGTTCCGTACGGCTCCGCGCACGTCGGCCGGATGGCAGGCGTCCGGGCAGGTGGGCCCGTGCCGGCCGGACGGCTCGCCTCGCGGGTCGGTCCAGTGCTGGATGCTCACGTCACTCGCTCCCTGACTGCTCGGTCGGGAAAAACGGGAAGCTGGGGGCGATTCAGCCCGATTGCCCCCACTTTTCGGCTGACCGTCGAGGGCCGCCCCAAACCCGTGATGCCCCGTCCGGACGGCCATCGAGGCCCGGATCGCGGGGTACGCGGAGGTCATGACCGATGTCGTGGATTCAGACGAGCTGTTGCGACGCATCCAGCGGGGCAGGGCCTGGGCCGTGCGGGAGGAGAGCACCTGGCGGCAGCGCGGTGCCGAGGCGGCCGAGCCGGACCAGGCCCGCGAGGCCGCCGCTCGTGCGCTGGCGTTCCAGGCGGTGATCGGGGTGCTGGACGAGATCCTGAACCCCGGCAAACACGCGGAAGGGGGGTGAGCGGCATCCGGGTGGTGCCTCGATCGACGTCCGCGGGCGCCGGGCACCCGTAGGCCATGTCAGCCGATCACACCCGGGCGCCCGTGCTGGAAGCCCTCGCCCAGTACCGCCGCAGTGACCGCCTGTCCTTCACCCCGCCGGGGCACAAGCAGGCCCGCGGGGCCGATCCCGCGGGGATGCTCCCCACTCGGTGAAGGCGGCGATGCTGGCGGTCGCCGGACCGCACGAGAAGCTGCTGATCGGGCGGGACGCCCACAAGGCGGTGGTGTCGGGGCTGATCCTGTCCGGCGTGGAGCCGGTGTGGGTGGAGCCGCGCTGGGACGTGGCGCGGCGGCTGGCGCATCCGCCGTCCGCCGCCGCGTTCGAGGAGGCGTTCGCCGCGCACCCGGACGCCGAGGGCGCGTTGGTCACGAGTCCGACGCCGGCCGCGGACTGGCTGCGGGAGCGGCGCGGTGTGGTCGCGCACCTCACCGACCACCGCCGGATCGGGATGCAGCTCACGCACGCCGACGACCGGGAGACGACGGGCGAACTACTGTCGGCGCTCAAGGAACTGGCGCGGTCCGCACCGGAGCTGGACGAGGCGCCGCGGGTGGCGGTGCCGGTCCCCGCCGAGCTGCGGATGGAGCAGGCGATGCTGCCCCGGGACGCGTTCTTCGGGCCGGCCGAAGCGGTGCCGCTCGGCGCGGCGGACGGCCGGATCGCCGCGGAGATGATCACGCCGTATCCGCCGGGGATCCCGGCGGTGCTGCCCGGTGAGCGGCTGCGCGAGCCGGTGCTGCGCTACCTGCGCACCGGTCTGACGGCGGGCATGAACCTGCCGGACGCCGCCGATCCGTCGCTGGAGACGATCCGCGTCGTGGCGCGGTCCTGAGACCCGTCGGCGAGGGCACGGGGACACGTGGGCGAAACGGGAAGGAAACCCGAGTGAAACAGGTCACGTGACCCGGTTCCGGGTGGGGTGAGGGCCCTCACATGGTTTATTCTTCATACATACGTGGTGACGGAGTCGACGGCATCCTCCTCCGGCACCGCTGCGGCCCTGGCTGGTTTCCCCCGTCCAGCCAGGGCTTTTATTTTCCCGCCGGACGGGAAACTCTCCTCCGCCGAGGTGCCCGCGACGCCCGCAGCGGCTGAAATGGGCGTAGGCAACGCACCGGAACCGAGCGCCGGCGAGGAGCACCGCGTCATGACCAAAGCGACGAAACTGCTGACCGCCCTACCCCCGCCGCAGCGGCAGCGTCTGATGACACTGGCCCGGGAGGTGTCCTTCCCCGAGGACACCCGGATCTTCGAGGCGGACGGAGTCGCCGACCGGTTCTGGGTGATCCGCTCCGGCGCGGTCTCGCTCGACCAGCGGGTGTCGTCGCTCCAGAGGGTGACCGTGGCCAGCCTCGGCTCCGGCGATCTGCTCGGCTGGTCCTGGCTGTTCCCGCCGCACCGGTGGGACTTCGGCGCCGAGGCCTTCAGCCCCGTACGCGCCTACGAGTTCGAAGCCGAGCCCGTGCTCGCGCTGTGCCAGGAGGATCCGCGGCTCGGCATGACGCTGACGCGGATCGTCGCCGAGATCCTCGCCCACCGGCTGGAGATGACCCGCGTGCAGCTGTTGGAGCAGTACAGCATGCACCGGCGCTCCTCCTAGGGGGTGCCTCGTCGATCAGGCCGGATCAGCGGGAGCCCGGCATGATCGGCGAGACACCCCCTGGGCGCCGCCCGCCGCGGGGTTCAGACCCGGTGCCTGCGCAGCGCCGGGACCGCCGTGGCCAGGGTCAGCATCACCACGACGACGAGCAGCCCGCCGCCGACGACGGCGGCCCGCGGACCGAAGGCGGAGCCCGCCGTGCCGTGCAGCACGTCGGCGAGGCGCGGGCCACCCGCGACGACGACCGTGAAGACGCCCTGCATCCGGCCGCGCATCTCGTCGGTGGCGGCGGACAGCAGGATCGCCCCGCGGAACACCATCGAGACCATGTCCGCGACCCCGGCCAGCACCAGGAAGGCCACCGCGATCCACAGGCTGGTGCTCAGCCCGAACCCGGTGATGGCGACGCCCCAGACGACGACCGCGCCGATCACCATCAGTCCGTGCCGGCGTGCCCGGGAGAACGTCCCGGAGAACAGCCCGCCGGCCACCGCGCCGACCGGGATCGCCGCGAACAGCAGCCCGAGCGCGAGCCCTTCGCCGTACGAGGCGTAGGTCTCGGACGCGAGCTGCGGGAACAGGGCGCGGGGCATGCCGAGGACCATCGCGACGATGTCGGCGAGGAACGACAGCAGCAGCACCTTGTGCAGGGCGATGTACCGGAACCCGGCCGCTATCTCGCGCAGCCCCGCCCGCCGTGCGGCCGTACCGCCGAGCGGCGGCAGCGCGGGCAGCCGGTACACCGCCCACACGGTGACGCAGAGCGCGACGGCGTCGATGAGGTACAGCTCGGGCAGCCCGACGACCGGGATCAGGGCGCCCGCCAGGAGGGGCCCCGCGACCAGACCGGTCTGCATGACGGTGGAGCCCAGCGCGTTGGCGGCGGGCAGCTCGTCCTCGGGGACCAGCCGGGCGATGGAGGCGCTGCGGGCCGGGGAGTTCAGGCCGAAGAACGCCTGCTGCGCGGCGAGCAGCACCATCAGCACGCCCACCGACTCGACACCGGTCACCGCCTGGACCCAGAACAGCAGCGAGACGACGGCGATCCCGCTGTTCGTGATCAGCAGCAGGGTGCGGCGGTCCATGGAGTCGGCGACCGCTCCGCCCCACAGCGCGAACACCACCAGCGGCAGCAGTCCGGCGAGGCTCGCGTAACCGACCCACGCCGAGGAGCCCGTGATGTCGTAGATCTGCTTGGGCACGGCGACGGCCGTCAGCTGGCTGCCGACGGCCGTGACGACGGTCGAGGACCACAGTCTGCGGTAGGCGGGACGGCGCAGCGGGCGGGTGTCCATGGCCCAGCGGCGCCAGCCCCGGCGGGGCGGCTCGGCCGGCGCCGGGGCGGGCTGCTGTTGCTCGGTACTGCTCTCGCTGGTGTCCACGGGCTTCCTGGTTGCTCGATACACGTTTCGGGCAACCAGGGTGCACCATCCCCGCCGTGGCACGGGAGTTGGGGTGGACGACGTTGTCAGGTCGGGCGGTCGGTGGTGCGCGGCGGGCGCTCAGCCGCCGAGGATGAGCGAGAGGCCGAGGGCGATCATCGTGACCGCGACCAGGCCGTCCAGGACCCGCCACGCGGTGGGCTTGGCCAGCCGGCGGCCGAGGAGACGGGCACCGAAGCCGAGGGCGGCGAACCAGCACAGGCTGGCGAGCGCGGCGCCGGCGCCGAAGGTCCAGCGCAGCGGCCCCTGGTCGGCGGCGATCGAGCCGAGCAGGAAGACGGTGTCGAGGTAGACGTGCGGGTTGAGCCAGGTCATGGCCAGGCAGGTCAGGACCGCGCGGCGGCGTGAGGTCGCCGCCTCGCCCTCCGTGCGCAGCCCCGCCGTGCCCGGGCGCAGCACCCGGCGGGCGGCGAGCGCGCCGTAGCCGAGCAGGAACGCGCCCCCGATCCACGCGACCGCGGTCAGCGCGCCCGGCCAGGCCACCACGACCGCCCCGACACCGCCGACGCCGAGCGTGATGAGCAGCGCGTCGGACAGGGCGCAGATCCCGACGACGGCGAGGACCGCCTCACGGCGGACCCCCTGGCGCAGGACGAAGGCGTTCTGGGCGCCGATGGCGACGATGAGCGAGAGGCCGGTGCCGAATCCCGCGGCGGCGGCGGTGAGCGTGGAAGACATGTCCCCGACGCTAGAAAGACGCCGGGCTTACGTACAGCTAAAGATTCTTACGTATCTTTAGCGACCGTGAAGAACGAAGCGTTTGTGCCCGGAATGCCGGAGCTGCCGCTCGACCAGGTGCGCACCCTGCTCGCCGTGGTGGACGAGGGCACCTTCGACGCGGCCGCCGCCGCCCTGCACGTGACCCCGTCGGCGGTCAGCCAGCGGGTCAAGGCGCTGGAGCGTCGCACCGGCCGGGTCCTGCTGCTGCGCACCAAGCCGGTACGCCCCACCGAGTCCGGCGAGATCGTCGTACGGCTGGCCCGGCAGCTGGTCCGGCTGGAGCGGGACGCGCGCGCCGAGCTGGGCCTGAGCGGGGCCGGGGAGCCGACGCGGGTGTCGGTGGCGGTCAACTCCGACTCGTTGGCGACCTGGTTCCTCACCGCGCTCACCCGCGTCCCCGAGGAGCTGCGGCTCTGCTTCGAGCTGCGCCGCGAGGACCAGGACCACACGGCGGTGCTGCTGCGGGAGGGCCTGGTGATGGCGGCGGTGACGTCGTCCGCGGAGGCGGTGACGGGGTGCTCGGTGCGCGCGCTGGGCGTCATGCGGTACGTCGCCGTGGCCCACCCGGACTTCGCCGCCCGCCATCTCGACGGCCCCCTCGCCGAGACGCTGCCGCACGCGCCGGTCGTCGTCTTCGACCGGCGCGACGACCTCCAGGACGGGTTCGTGCGGCTGCTGCTGCGGGGCCGGGGCGGGGCGGGCCCGTTGCGCCACTCGGTGCCCACGTCGGAGGGGTTCGTCGAGGCCGTGGCCGCCGGACTGGGCTGGGGCATGGTGCCGGAGGTGCAGGCCGAGCCGCTGCTGCGGACCGGGCGGCTGGTGCATCTCGCGCCGGACCGCACGGTGGACGTCCCGCTGTACTGGCAGCAGTGGAAGCTGGACTCCCCCGCGCTCGCGGCGGTCGCCCGCGCGGTGACGGCGACGGCGGCCGAGGCACTGCGCCCGCACTGAGTGGGTTTCACCCGTGTGCCGACCGGTGACCCGGAACCGAGCAACCTACGGCACTTGTCCATTTCTTCTCACGGGTGACATCCATGACCAACTGGCGCGAGCAGGCCGCATGCCGGCACGAGGACCCCGATCTCTTCTTCCCGATCGGCACCTCCGGACCGGCGCTGATGCAGACCGAACAGGCGAAGGCGATCTGCCGGCGCTGTCCGGTCCGGGAGCCGTGCCTGCAGTGGGCACTGGAGACCGACCAGACCATCGGGGTGTGGGGCGGCACCAGCGAGACGGAACGCCGGGCCCTGAAGCGCAGGGCGTCCCGCCGCGCCTCTCGCTAGCGAGCTTCGCCCGGGCTGCTCGCTGGACGTCTCTGGTCCGGCTTCTCGGCCCGGGCTGCTCGCGGAACCTCTCTCGTCCGGCCTCTCGCCGGACGGCTTGCGCCTGGGCTTCTCGCTGGGCGCCGTTCGCCCGGCCGCCCCGCTGCTTCTCGCCGGGTTTCCTTTCGTCCGGCGTCCCGGCGGGTCGCCGGGCACCTCTCCTCCGGCTTCTCGCCGGACGGCTTTCGCTCGCCGGCGCTGCGCCGTCGCTGCCTCTGGCCGTCGCTACCTCTGAGAGCCGCGACGCAGCGGGCCCCATTCGTTCTCCTGCCGGGCCACCTCGGTCCGCGCCTCGTCGATCACCTCGTCGGTGAGGCGGCACAGCGGGCGGACGTGTTCGACCAGGGGCTCGTTGTCCGGGCCCCGGCCGTTCTCCCGGCCCTCCAGGACCCAGGGACGCACGCCGGGGCCCTTCTCGTGCGGCAGATGGGCGTAGTCATAGAGCCTGCGGGCCACCCACAGGCGTACCGAGCGGCCCTGCCACCAGTCCTCGACATCGAGCGGGTTGGCCGACAGTCCCGGCATGGGGACGCCGGTCAGGTCGTCGGTGCTCGACACCTCGCCCAGGTCGGCCTCGGGCCCCCGTGACCAGCGGATGTACAGCCCGCCCTGCCGTTCCTCGACCAGCTCGGTGAGCTCGGCCAGCGTGCGTACGACCGGCAGGTCGTCCCAGGCGTTCATGACGTGACCTCCCTCTTCGCCGTCAGGCGAACGGGGTACCCCGCTCGGCCGGATCGGAATCGGGCGGTCCGTCTCACAGCGGGTTAGGCTCCCGGCACCAAAAGCGCCGGAAGCCGCCCAGGAAGGACCCCGTATGAGCGTCCGTGTCCGCCGCGTCCACGAGCCCCCGGACCCCGACGACGGCCTGCGGGTCCTCGTGGACCGGCTGTGGCCCCGCGGCGTGTCGAAGGACGCGGCCCGGGTGGACGAGTGGCCCAAGGACCTCACCCCGTCGGCGGAGCTGCGCCGCTGGTACCACGCGGGCGAGGGGTCGTACGAGGAGTTCGCCCGCCGCTACGAGGGGGAGCTGGCCGCCCCGGAGGCGGCCGAAGCCCTCGCGCGCGCCCGGGCGTGGGTGCGCGCGGGCCCGGTGACGCTGCTGACCGCGGTGAAGTCCCCCGAGCGGAGCCACGCCGCGGTGCTGGCCGGTCTGCTGGAGCGCTGAACGGCCCCCTGACCAGCGCCCGTCTGGCGCGTCAGCCCGTCTGGCGAGCCGCCGCGCGCCCGGCCGCCCGGCCGGAGAAGAGGCAGCCGCCGAGGAAGGTGCCCTCCAGTGCGTTGTAACCGTGGACGCCGCCTCCGCCGAAGCCGGCCACCTCGCCCGCCGCGTACAGGCCCTCGATCGGCGTGCCGTCGGTGCCGAGGGCTCGCGAGTCGAGGTCGGTCTGGATGCCGCCGAGTGTCTTGCGGGTCAGGACGTGCAGCTTGACGCCGATCAGCGGGCCGGCGGCGGGGTCGAGCAGACGGTGCGGGCCGGCGACCCGGCCGAGCCGGTCGCCGATGTAGCGGCGGGCGTTGCGGATGCCCTGGACCTGGGCGTCCTTGGTATAGGGGTTGGCGATCTGGAGGTCGCGGGCCTCGATCTGGCGGCGGACCACGGCGGCGTCGAGGAGGGGCTTCTCGGTGAGGCCGTTCATCTTGTCGACGAGCTGTTCGAGGGTGGGCGCGGTCACGAAGTCGGCGCCGTGGCGCAGGAAGGCGTCCACCGGGCCGGGGGCGCCCTTGCCGAGGACGCGTTCGCGCAGGAACGCCGCGCGGTCCTTGGCGGTGATGTCGGGGTTCTGCTCGGAGCCCGACAGCGCGAACTCCTTCTCGATGATCTTCTGGGTGAGGATGAACCAGGAGTGGTCGTACGCGGCGACGTCCTCGGTGGTGCGCAGGTACCTGAGCGTGCCGAGGGTGTCGTAGCCGGGCAGGCAGGACCCGGGCAGCCGGCGGCCGAGCGCGTCGAGCCACATCGAGGACGGCCCGGGGAGGATGCGGATGCCGTGGCCGGGCCAGATCGGGTCCCAGTTGTGCAGGCCCTCGGTGTAGTGCCACATGCGGTCGCGGTTGACCAGCCGTACGCCCGCCTCCGCGCTGATGTCGAGCATCCGCCCGTCGACGTACGCGGGCACGCCCGTGACCATCTGCGCCGGCGGAGTGCCCAGGCGCTGCGGCCAGTGGCGGCGGACGATGTCGTGGTTGGCGCCGATGCCGCCGGTGGTGACGATCACCGCCTGGGCGGTGAGTCCGAACGCGCCGACGGCGTCCCGGTTGGAGGCCACTCCGCGCGGCGCGTCGTCGGGCGCGAGGACCGTGCCGCGCACCCCGCGCGCCGTACCGCCCTCGACGACCAGCTCGTCCACGCGGTGGCGGTGGTGGAAGGTGAGCAGTCCGTCGCGGGCGGCCTGCCGGGCGTACCGGACGAACGGCTCGACCACGCCGGTGCCGGTGCCCCAGGCGATGTGGAAGCGGGGGACGGAGTTGCCGTGGCCGTCCGCGGTGAGGTCGCCGCGCTCCGCCCAGCCGACCGTCGGCAGGAAGCTGATGCCGTGCCCGGCGAGCCAGGACCGCTTCTCCCCCGCCGCGAACTCGACGTAGGCGCGGGCCCAGCGCACCGCCCAGGAGTCCTCGTCGTCGACGCGGTCGAAGCCGGCGCTGCCCTGCCAGTCGTTCCAGGCCAGCTCGACGGAGTCCTTGATGCCGAGGCGCCGCTGTTCCGGGGAGTCCACGAGGAACAGCCCGCCGAACGACCAGAAGGCCTGGCCGCCGAGGTTGGCGGTGTTCTCCTGGTCCACCAGTGCGACCCTGCGGCCCCGGCTGGTCAGTTCGTGTGCGGCGACCAGGCCCGCGAGGCCCGCTCCGACGACGATGACGTCGGCGTCCATGGCGACCGTCCCTTTCTCATCCGGTGGTGCCGCTGCCGTCCGTCAGCAACGCGGTGAGCAGCTGTTTCAGCCAGGCCCGCGCGGCGTCGACGTCCTTGTCCAGCAGCAGTTGGGTGGTGACCCCGTCGTAGGCGGCGACCACCGCGTGGGCCGCGGCGTCGGTGTCGCCGAGCACGGCGGGCAGCTCGGTGTGGCCCCGCGCGCGGGCGAGCCGGTCGGCGACGGCGCCGCGCAGGCGGGCCCGGTGTTCCAGCAGGGTCGCGGCGACGCCGGGCCGGCGGGCGGCGTACACCAGGAAGTCCGTCTTCACGAGCAGCCAGTCCAGGTCGAGCAGCAGCACCTCGGTGACCCGGTCGACGGCGGCGGGCACGTCGAGGTCGGGGCCGTCCTGGGCGAGGGCGCCGGAGACCTGGTCGGCGATGAGTTCGGCGCGTTGCCGGTAGAGGGCGAAGAACAGCTCGTCGAGGCTGTCGAAGTTGGAGTAGAAGGCGCCCCGGCTGTATCCGGCGGCCTCGCAGACCTCCTCGATGGAGACCCGCCCGAAGCCCTTGGCGGCGAACACGGCGAACGCGGCGTCGAGCAGGTTGGCCCGGGTCCGCACGCGCCGCTTGGTGAGGCGTGGGGTGGTGCTGTCCGCCGCTGTCATGGTCCGGCCTCCGATTCGATGCGCGAATGTATCGGATACATCGGTGTATCGAAAGGGGTGCGGCGCGGTGCGGCGCCACCCGAACCCTCGGGTGGCGCACGATGGAACAAGCATTCGATTAGCGGAGTACGCTGGAGCCATGCACCTCCAGGGCTCCCTCTTCGACCAGACCGACCAGCTGCGGCTCGGCCCCCTGGACGGGATCCGCCGGACGGACCTCGGTTCCGGCGCCTGGATCGACGTCCTGCCGGGCTGGCTGAGCGGGTCCGACACGCTGTTCGAACACCTGGCGGCCGAGGTGCCGTGGCGGGCCGAGCGGCGGCACATGTACGACCACGTCGTGGACGTCCCCCGGCTGCTCGCCTACTACCGCGGGGGCGAGCCGCTGCCGCACCCCGTGCTGGCAGAGGCGCGCGACGCGCTCAGCGCGCACTACGCCGACGAGCTGGGCGAGCCGTTCACCACGGCCGGGCTGTGCTACTACCGCGACGGCCGGGACAGCGTGGCCTGGCACGGCGACCGGATCGGCCGGGGCGCCCGGGAGGACACCATGGTCGCCATCCTCTCCGTGGGCACCTCGCGCGATCTGCTGCTGCGCCCGGCGGGCGGCGGCGAGACCCTGCGCCGGCCGCTCGGGCACGGCGACCTCATCGTGATGGGCGGCTCCTGCCAGCGCACCTGGGAGCACTGCGTGCCGAAGTCGACCCGCGCGGCGGGTCCGAGGATCAGCATCCAGTTCCGCCCGGCCGACGTGAACTGAGCGGCCGTCTGCTTTGCTGTTCCACGTCGGGGACGGATCTCACCACGCGGGACGAAGATGCGGGCAGATGTGCGGCACGTCGCGGACGGCGCCTACCTGGTGCACGGCAGCAACACCAACTGGGTGATCCTGACGGAGGGGGACGCGGTCACGCTGGTCGACACCGGCTACCCCGGGGACCGGGAGCTGGTCCTGGACTCCCTCGCCGCGGTGGGGAGTTCACCGGAGGCGGTCGCGGCCGTGCTCATCACCCACGCCCACAACGACCACCTCGGGTCGGCGGAGTACCTGCGCGCGACCCACGGCACGCCCGTCCGTCTGCACGAGGCCGAAGTGCCGCACGCGCGGCGTGAGTTCCTGCACCAGGTGTCCATCGGGCGGGTGCTGCGCAACGGCTGGCGGCCGGGCGTGCTGCCGTGGGCGGTGCACGCGCTGCGCTCCGGCGGCACCGCGCACGTCCCCGTCGCCGCGCCCGAGCCGTTGCCGGCGGCGGGCCCGCTCGACCTGCCCGGACGCCCCGTGCCGGTGCACACCCCGGGCCACACCCTGGGCCACTGCGCCTACCACCTGCCGGACACCGGGGTGCTGATCACCGGCGACGCGCTGGTCAGCGGCCATCCCACGGCCCGCGCGAAGGGCCCGCAGCTGCTGCCGGACATGTTCCACCACGAGCGGGCCCGCGCGGTGGCCTCGCTGGACGTGCTCGCCGGGCTGGACGCGGACGTCCTGCTGCCCGGACACGGGCCCGTCCACCGCGGCCCGGTGCGGGACGCGGCGCTGCACGCGGCGGAACGGGCCGCCTGAGACCGGGCAGGCCCTGGTCCGTGCCGTCGCCGTTAAGGTCAGGCCATGGCTTTGCACATCAGCGCCACCAACCCGGAGCACCCCGCGCTCCTGCTCGAACTCCCCTGGCACCTTCCGCTGGAGGAGTGGCCGGAGGAGTACCTGGTCCCGCTGCCGCGCGGTATCTCCCGGCACGTGGTGCGGTACGCCCGGGCGGGCGACGAGGTGGTCGCCGTGAAGGAGCTGGCCGAGCGGCCGGCCCTGCGCGAGTACGAGCTGCTGCGCGACCTGGACCGGCTCGGCATCCCGGCGGTCGACGCCCTCGCCGTGGTCACTGGCCGTACGGACGCGGACGGCGAGCCGCTGGAGCCGGTGCTGATCACCCGGCACCTGGGCGGCTCGATGCCGTACCGCTCGATGTTCGAGACGACCATGCGGCCCGCGACCATGCACCGGCTCATGGACGCGCTCGCGGTGCTGCTGGTGCGGCTGCACCTGGCCGGGTTCGCGTGGGGCGACTGCTCGCTGTCCAACACCCTGTTCCGGCGGGACGCGGGCGCCTACGCCGCCTACCTCGTGGACGCCGAGACCGGTGAGCTGCACGCCCGGCTCAGCGACGGGCAGCGCGACTACGACCTGGACCTCGCCCGGGTCAACATCAGCGGTGAACTCCTCGACCTGGAGGCGTCCGGGGCGCTGCACCCGTCCGTCGACCCGATCGCGTTCGGCACCGAGATCTGCGCCCGCTACCAGGGGCTGTGGAAGGAGCTGACCCGCACCTCCGTCTACCCGGCGGGCAAGTACCACTACATCGAACGCCGGATACGCCGCCTCAACGACCTCGGTTTCGACGTGGCCGAGATGCAGATCGACCACTCCGCCAACGGCGACACCGTCACCTTCGTACCGAAGGTCGTCGACGCCGGCCACCACCAGCGGCAGCTGCTGCGGCTGACCGGGCTGGACACCGAGGAGAACCAGGCGCGGCGGCTGCTCAGCGACCTGGAGTCCTGGATGGCCACCCAGGACGACTACGCGCCCGGCGACCCCCTGGCGGCCCGCCCGGAGGTGCTGGCGCACCGCTGGGTGCGGGAGGTGTTCCGGCCCACCGTCCGCGCCGTGCCGCCGGAGCTGCGCGGCGGCATGGACCCGGCCGAGATCTACCACCAGCTGCTGGAACACCGCTGGTACCTCTCCGAGCGGGCCCAGCACGACATCGGCCTCGACACGGCCGTGAAGGACTACGTCGAGAACATCCTGCCGCGCGCCCGCAAGACCCTGGAGCCCCCGGCGCCCGAGTGATCAGGCGGGCGGCACCACCGCGACCGGGCACGGCGCGTGGTGCAGCACCCCGTGGGCGACGGAGCCGATCCGGGCGCCCACGGCGGTCCGCCGGGCGCGGCGCCCGACGACCACCAGCTGGGCCCGCGCGGACACGTCCAGCAGCACCTGCCCCGCGCTGCCCATCTCGACGTGCTCGACCACCGGGACCTGCGGGAACCGCTCCCGCCACGGCTGCAACGCCTCGCTCAGCGCCTTCTTCTCGTACGGCACCGGGCCGCCGGCCTCGTCGAGGAGCTTCAGGGAGGCCGGGCTGTAGGCGAAGACCGGCGGCAGCGTCCAGGCCCGCACCGCGCGCAGGGTCGCCCCGCGCGCCGCCGCCGTCTCGAACGCGAACCGCAGCGCGGCGGCGCCGTCCTCGGGATCGCCCTCCTGGCCGACGACGATCTCGCGGCCCTCCGCCTCGTCCGCGGCGCGGCCCCCGGAGCGGACCAGCACGACGGGCGCGGCGGCCTCGGCGATCACCTGCTGTCCGACCGAGCCGAGCAGGAAGCCCACGACCCGGCCGTGTCCACGCGAGCCGAGCACCAGCAGCTCCGCCTCCGCCGCGGCGGCGACCAGCGTCCCGACGGCGTCGCCCTCCGCCACCTCGGTCGTCACGTCGAGGCCGGTGTGCCGCTCGGTGACCTCCTGGACGGCGCTCTCCGTCGCCTTCCGCACCCAGCGGGCCTGGGTGTCCCGGTCGCCGTCCACGGTCTCGTGCGGTGCGAACCGCCAGGCGTGCACCACGCGCAGGCCCCGCCCGCGCCGGACGGCCTCCCGGGCCGCCCAGGCCAGCGCCGCGTGGCTCTCCTCGGTTCCGTCCACCCCTGCGGTGATCGGGCGTGTCATCCCGCCGCCTCCTCTTCCTCGACCGTCACTCGTCCGTTCGGCGATCACCGTCAGTGTTCCCTACGCTGCCGGCATGAGCCTTGTCTGGGAGCAGATCATCGTCGACGCCGCCGATCCCGTCGCCCTGGGCCGCTGGTGGGCCGACGCCCTCGGCTGGACCGTGATCAACGACTCCCCCGACGAGTTCGAGATCCGGCCGGAGCCGGAGCGGCTGCCGGGGCTGCTGTTCGTCCCGGTCCCGGAGGCCAAGTCGGTCAAGAACCGCCTCCACCTCGACTTCCGCCCCGACGACCAGGAGGCCGAGGTCGAGCGGCTGCTCGCGCTCGGCGCCCGGCACGCGGACGTGGGGCAGGGCGAGCAGTCGTGGGTGGTGCTCGCCGACCCGGAGGGGAACGAGTTCTGCGTGCTGGGCGCCCACACCGCCTGACCGGGCCTTTCGCATACCTGAGCGAAGCCGGGCCATCGCACCTACGATGGCGGAAGCCGCCCTGGTGACGACGGGGACACCGCGGCGGGATGTCCGACCGCCGGGGGTGGGAGACGTATGGCACAGGCCGCCGACACAGCGCGGACCGTCATTCTGACCGTGGACGACGACCCGGGGGTCTCCCGCGCCGTCGCCCGCGATCTCAGACGGCGCTACGGGGCGTCGTACCGGATCGTGCGTGCCGAGTCCGGGGAGTCCGCGCTCGAGGCGCTGCGCGAGCTGAAGCTGCGCGGCGACCTGGTGGCGGTGATCCTCGCCGACTACCGGATGCCGCAGATGAACGGCATCGAGTTCCTGGAGCAGGCCCTGGACGTGTATCCGGGGGCGCGGCGGGTCCTGCTGACCGCGTACGCGGACACGAACGCGGCGATCGACGCGATCAACGTCGTCGACCTGGACCACTATCTGCTCAAGCCGTGGGACCCGCCCGAGGAGAAGCTGTACCCGGTCCTCGACGACCTGCTCCAGGCATGGCGGGCCGGCGACCACCGGCCCGTGCCCAGCACCAAGGTGGTCGGGCACCGGTGGTCGGCGCGCTCCTCGGACGTACGGGAGTTCCTGGCCCGCAACCAGGTGCCGTACCGCTGGTACGCGTCCGACGAGCCGGAGGGGCGGCGGCTGCTGGCCGCGGCCGGGGAGGACGGCACCCGGCTGCCGCTGGTGGTCACCCCGGACGGGACGCCGCTGGTCGAGCCGGAGGCGCCGGACCTCGCCGCGCGGGTGGGACTCGCGACCACGCCGGCCGCCGAGTTCTACGACCTGGTGGTCGTCGGCGGCGGCCCGGCCGGGCTCGGCGCGGCGGTGTACGGGGCCTCGGAGGGACTGCGCACGGTGCTGGTGGAGCGGTCGGCGACCGGCGGGCAGGCCGGGCAGAGTTCCCGCATCGAGAACTATCTGGGCTTCCCCGACGGCGTGTCGGGCGCGCAGCTCACCGACCGGGCGCGGCGGCAGGCGGCCAAGTTCGGCGCCGAGGTTTTGACCGCGCGAGAGGTGACGGGCCTGGAGGTCAGCGGGTCCGCGCGGGTCGTACGGTTCTCCGACGGCTCGGCGGTCGCCGCGCACAGCGTGATCCTCGCGACCGGCGTGTCGTACCGGCAGCTCGACGCGCCGGGCCTGGCCGAGCTGACCGGGTGCGGGGTGTTCTACGGGTCGGCGCTGACCGAGGCGTCCGGCTGCCAGGGCCAGGACGTGTACATCGTGGGCGGCGCCAACTCCGCCGGGCAGGCGGCGATGTACCTGGCGCGCGGCGCGAAGTCGGTGACGCTGCTGGTGCGCGGCCAGTCGCTGGCCGCGTCCATGTCGCACTATCTGATCCAGCAGATCGAGCGGGCGCCGAACATCTCGGTGCGCTGCGGCACGGTCGTGGAGGCCGCGCACGGCTCCGGTCACCTGGAGGCGCTGACGCTGCGGGACACCGCGACCGGGCACAGCGAGCGGGTCGACGCCCAGTGGCTGTTCGTGTTCATCGGCGCGGCCCCGCTGACGGACTGGCTGGACGGCACCGTGGAGCGCGACGAGCGCGGGTTCATCCTCGCCGGACCCGACCTGACCCCGGACGGGCGGCCGCCCGCGGGCTGGGAGCTGGACCGGCCGCCGTACCACCTGGAGACCAATGTGCCCGGGGTGTTCGTCGCGGGTGACGCGCGCGCCGAGTCCGCGAAGCGGGTCGCGTCCGCCGTCGGAGAGGGAGCCATGGCCGTGATGCTCGTCCACCGCTACCTGGAGCAGTCGTGAGCGGGCAGCCGATGCCGTGCAGCCCGCGGGAGATCGGCTCGCTCTTCCTGTTCGAGAAGCTGGGCCCGGAGCAGCTGGGCCGGCTGTGCGCCGAGGGGCGGGTGGAGCGGTTCGAGCCGGGGCCCGTCTACACCGAGGGCGAGCCCGCGACCTGCTTCTACGTGATGCTGGAGGGCACCGTCGTGCTGTCCCGGCGGGTCGGCGGCGACGACGTCGAGGTCACCCGGACCTCACAGCGCGGGGTGTACGCGGGCGCCATGCAGGCGTACATCGGCGACCGGGTCCGGCAGGTCTACAACAACTCGATGCGGGTGACCGAGCCGACCCGCTTCTTCGTGCTGCCCGCCGACACGTTCGCGAGCATCATGCGCGAGTGGTTCCCGATGGCGGTGCATCTGCTGGAGGGCCTGTTCTTCGGTTCGAAGAACACCCAGCGGATGATCGGGCAGCGGGAGCGGCTGCTGGCGCTCGGTTCGCTGTCCGCCGGGCTCACCCACGAGCTGAACAACCCCGCGGCGGCGGCCGTGCGGGCCACCGAGGCGCTGCGCGAGCGGGTGGCGAAGATGCGGCACAAGCTGAGCGTCATCTCGGCGGGGCCGTATCCGCGCGAGGTGCTGGCGCATCTGATCGAGATCCAGGAGCGCACCGCCGAGCGGGTCGGCAAGGCGCCCGCGCTCAGCCCGCTGGAGGCCTCCGACCGCGAGGACGCCGTCGCCGACTGGCTGGACGACCACGGCATCCCGGACGGCTGGCGGCTCGCGCCCACCTTCGTGCAGGCCGGGCTCGACCTGGACTGGCTGGACCAGGTCGCCGCGGCCGTCGACGAATCGGTGCTGCCGGGCGCGATCGGCTGGCTCAACTACACGGTGGAGACCGAGCTGCTGATGGACGAGATCGCGGACGCCACCACCCGCATCTCCCACCTGGTCGACGCGGCCAAGCAGTACTCGCAGCTCGACCGCGCGCCCTACCGCATCGCCGACGTCCACGAACTCCTCGACAGCACCCTGCTGATGCTGTCCGGGAAGATCGGCGAGCGGATCGAGGTCGTCAAGGAGTACGACCGTACGCTCCCGCCGATCCCCGCCTACCCGGCGGAGCTGAACCAGGTGTGGACGAACCTGATCGACAACGCGGTCTCCGCGATCAACAGCGCGGGCGGGGAGGGGACGCTGACGGTGCGGACCGCGCTCGAACACGACCGGCTGCTGGTGGAGTTCCGGGACACCGGGCCCGGGGTGGCGCCGGAGATCCGCGACCGGATCTTCGACCCGTTCTTCACCACCAAGCCGGTCGGCGAGGGCACCGGGCTCGGCCTGGACATCTCCTGGCGGATCGTGGTCAACAAGCACCACGGCAGCCTCCAGGTGGACTCCGTGCCCGGCGACACCCGCTTCCAGGTGCTGCTCCCGCTCACCGCCACGGAGGACGAGACGCCTCCCCAACCCTTGGAGGAACCGGCATGACCGAGCCGAACGGAATCGACCCGAGCGTGCCGCCGAGCGGCGCCGGGTGCGTGGAGTGCGAGGCCGACGGCGGCTGGTGGTTCCATCTGCGGCGCTGCGCCCGGTGCGGGCACGTGGGCTGCTGCGACTCGTCGCCCGCGCAGCACGCCACGGCCCACTACCGGGCCACCGGGCATCCGCTGGTGCAGAGTTACGAGCCGGGCGAGGAGTGGTTCTGGGACTTCGCCACGGAGACGCTGTACGACTCCGGCCCGGCGCTCGCCCCGCCCGTCAGCCACCCCTCCGATCAGCCGGCGCCGGGACCGGCGGGGAGGGTGCCACGGGACTGGGCGAGGGTGCTGGGCTCGTAGCGGGCGGGCAGGGGGCGGGCGGGACGGAGACTGACCCGTCGTCAAAACTGCGCCGCCGGCCCGAATACACGCCCGCGCGTTGAACGCGCGCCGCCGTGACTCTCGTACCACTGGCAAAGGGTGAGAGCCGGGCGTTCAACGAGGGATGACCATGGGCGAGGCGTACGTCGGCGCGCAGCAGTCGGTGGCGGGGAGGTACCGGCTCCTCGACGTCGTCCACCGCGAGACGAACCGCGTCTGCTGGTACGGGGAGGACATCGAGGCCGGCCGGCCGTGTCTGGTCACCGGGACCCGGCTGCCGGAGGCGCCGGGCGGGGACGGGGGGCGGCGGATCGTCGGCCGGGTGATCCGCGTCTCGGAGACGGTGGAGCGGCTGTGCCCCGGGCGGGTTGCGCCGGTGCTGGACGCGGTCGTGGAGGACGACGTCCTGTGGACCGTCTCCGACTGGGTCGGCGGCACCCCGCTCGGCGAACTCCTCGCGGAGCGCGGGCCGTTCCACTACGTGCGGGCGGCGCGGATCGGGCTGGAGCTGCTGGACGTGCTGGACGCGGCGCACGCCGAGGGCGTCACGCACGGCGAGCTGAGCCCCGGCCAGGTCGTCGTGCCGGAGCGGGGCCCGGTCGTGGTCACCGGCTTCGGACTGGCGGGGGCGACCCTCGCCCCGCGGCTGACGGCACCGTCGTACGCCTCTCCCGAGCAGGCCCGCGACGAGCGCGTGGGCCCGGCGGCGGACCTGTGGGCGCTGGGCGCCGTGCTGTACACCCTGGTCGAGGGGCGTCCGCCGTTCCGTGAGCGGGACCGGCCGGAGGTGACGCTGCGGGGCGTGGACCGGCTCCCGCTGCGCACCCCGGTGCGCGCCGGGCCGCTCGCCCGGGTCGTCCAGGGGCTGCTGCGCAAGGACGCGCGGGAGCGGCTGACCCGGCAGGTGGTCCGCGCGGCCCTGCTGCGGGTGCTGCACGAGGACCCGGGGGCGCCCGTGCCGAGCGCGCCGCAGCCCCGGGTGCGGCGCGCCTACGCCGCCGTCTGCCATGCCGCGCCGGGGTGGAGCAGGCGCACCATGGTCGCCGGGACGGCCCTGGCGGTGGTCACGGTCGCGGTGGCCGTCCTCGTGACGACGATGGCCCTGCCGGACGGCGGCCCCACCGCGGCCGACGCCCCGCCGGCCCGGCCGTCCGCGTCCGGCGGGCCGGGCGGGCGGGGCGACTCCGGCACAGGCGCCGGCACCGGCCCGTCGGCGCCCGGCTCCGCCCGTCCGAGCCCGCCCGGTACCCCGCCCGCGGCCGAACCGCCCGCGCGTACGCCCGCGCCGGGCCCCACCGGGCTCCCCGAGGGATTCCGCACCTACGCCGCCCCGGAGGGTTTCTCCGTCGCCCTCCCCGACGACTGGCGTCCGCTGCGCACCACCCGCGTCTCGGACGTGGCGTACCGGGTGGTGCTCGGCACGGACGGCGACGACCGCACGCTCGCGGTGACCTACAGCGAGCGGGTCGGCCCGGACCCGGTGGCGGTCTGGCGTGACGACGTGGAGCCGGGGCTGAAGAGCGGCGCGGACGGGTACCGGCGGCTCGGCGCGATCCGGGCGACCACGTACCAGGGCCGCGAGGCCGCCGACATGGAGTGGGTCGCCGGGGAGGGCGGGACCCGGGTGCGCACGTTCGGGCGGGGCTTCCTCATCGGTGGCGGCCGGGGCTACTCGCTGCGCTGGACGGCCCCCGCCGACGACTTCGAGGCGGCGGCGAACCAGCGGGCCCTGGACACCGCCCTGCGCACCTTCCGCATCCCGCCGGACTGACGGACCGGCGAACCCCGCCCCCGTCAGGCAGACGGCGGACGCGGGGCGCGCCGGGTGCGCAGCGGGCCGCCGTGCAGGGGCTGGGTGCTCCAGCGGGCGGTGAACGTGCGGTCCGGGAGCGTGCAGGTGATCAGCAGGTGGTGCGGGGTCTCCAGGAAGAGCACGTCCAGGGCGAGCGTCCCGGGGTCCGTCCAGCCGCCGCTGACGGCCGTGGGGACGGGTTCCTCGGCCACGGTCCACCCCGCTCCGTCGCCGAGGCGCAGCACGAGGTCGTGGCCGTCGTCGGTGAGCGCCACCGTCCAGCCGTCCGCGTCCTCGCGTACGGCGACCGCCGACAGGCCGGGCTGGGCGGCGCAGACCCCGCCCTTCGGGATGAACGCGGCGGCGGCCCAGTCGTCCGCCCGCTGCGGGGGCGTCGTCCGGCCCGGGGCCGGGGCCAGTGCGAGGCGGGACAGCCGCTCGCGGAGGGCGGCCTCCGTTCGCTCGCGGCCGGTCGGGGGTGCTGTGCCGAAGGCGGGCAGGAGGTGTTCCCAGACCAGGTCGAGGAGCTGCTGCATGCGCTCGGTCTGGGCGGTCGTCACGACCACCGCGTCGTGTTCGGGCAGGACCAGGCAGAACTGGCCGTAGGCGCCGTCGCCGCGGTAGCCGTGCCGGGACATCCAGAACTGGCAGCCGTAGCCTTGGTCCCAGTCCGCGCGGTCGGTGTCGCCCATGCCTCCGGCGGTCGGTATGTGCGGGCGGGTGGCCTCGGCGACCCAGCCCTCGGGCAGGAGCCGTACGCCCTCCCAGACGCCGTCGTTCAGGTAGAGCTGACCGAGCCGGGCGACGGCGTCCGTCGTGGCGTGCAGTCCGCTGAAGCCGAGTTCGCGGCCGGTGCGGTCGCGCAGCCAGGCGGCCTCGCCGATGCCGAGCGGGTCGAACAGGCGCGGGCGCAGAAAGTCGGTGAGCGGTTGTCCGGTGACCCGCTGGACGATTGCCGCGAGGGTGTAGGTGGTGGGCTGGTTGTAGGCGAAGACGGTGCCGGGGTCGCGGTCGGGGGGCAGCAGCAGGAAGCCGCGCACCAGCTCCGCGGGGTCGAGGGCGCGGGCCGCGTCGAGGGTCTCGGCGAGGTGGCCGCCGGCCATGGTCGCCACGTGCCGGACCAGCATGGCGCGGCTGCGCGGGTCGGTGATGTCGGCGGCGAACTCGGGGAAGTACGAGATCACCGGGGCGTCGAAGTCGATCAGTCCCTCGGCGGCGGCGAGCGCGGCGGCGGTCGCCGTGAAGCTCTTGCTGAGCGAGTACAGCAGCTGGGGGCGGTCCGGGGTGTACGGAGCCCACCAGCCGGCGGCCACGACATGGCCGTGGCGCAGGATCATCAGGCTGTGCGGCTCGATCTCGGGGGCGGCGTCGAGGGCGTCGAGGAAGGCGAGGACACCGGAGGCGTCGACACCCTGGGCGGCGGGGGTGCTCGAAGGCAGCGGGCGCACACTCATGCGGTCATCCTCTCCCCCGCGATCAGCGGGTGGGGAGGGGCGGGTCGGACTGCTTTTCCCACGGGTCACACGTGTCCCGTTTTCGCTCCGCCCGGCCGGGGACTCGCCCGTTATGGTGCAAATCGGATACACGATGATGACCGAGCAGGCCGGGCCCCGTGAGCTCGTCGAGCATGTGGTGCGGGCCGAGGAGGCCGGCTTCGACTTCTCGGTGACCTCGGACCACTACTTTCCGTGGCTGCGTTCGCAGGGGCACTCACCGTACGCGTGGGCGGTGCTGGGCGCGGCGGCGCAGGCGACGTCCCGTATCCCGCTCATGACGTACGTGACCTGCCCGACCTTCCGCTATCACCCGGCGGTGGTGGCTCAGAAGGCGGCGACCCTGCAGTTGCTGACCGAGGGCCGGTTCCGGCTCGGGCTCGGCTCGGGCGAGAACCTGAACGAGCACGTGGTGGGCGGCGGCTGGCCTCCGGTGGACGTGCGCCACGAGATGCTGGAGGAGGCCGTCGAGATCATCCGGGCCCTGTTCGACGGCGGGCACGTCACCCACCGCGGTGAGCACTTCGACGTGCAGTCGGCCCGGCTGTGGGATCTGCCCGACGAGCCGCCGCCGATCGGCATCGCCGTCTCCGGGGACCGCTCCTGTGCGCTGGCGGGACGGCTGGCGGACCTGGTCATCGCCACCGAGCCCAAGTCGGGGCTGCTGGAGGCGTTCGACCGGCACGGCGGTGCGGGCAAGCCGCGGGTGGGCCAGCTTCCGGTGTGCTACGACACCGACCGCGACGCGGCGATCAAGCGGGCGCACGCCCAGTTCCGCTGGTTCGGCAACGGCTGGAAGGTGAACTCCGAACTGCCGCACCCCGACTCCTTCGAGTCGGCCACGCAGTTCGTCACGCCCGACGACGTGGCGGACTCCATTCCCTGCGGCGACGACCCGGAGGCCTTCGTCGAGGCCGTACGCCCGTACGCCGAGGCCGGCTTCACCGAGATCGCGCTGGTGCAGATCGGCGGCGAATCGCAGCCGGAGTTCCTGGACTGGTCGGCGAAGACGCTCCTGCCGGCGCTGCACGACGCCCTCGACTGAGGCGGACGAAGCCTTCCAGGGGAAGCGGGGAGAATCACCCGGAGGGCCGAGCATTGTGTGCGTGAAGGGGGTACTGGAAGGCTCTACGTCCTTTCTCCCCGGAGGCCTTGTGGTGAACCCCTTCGTGCACAGGACCCTGGTCGTGCAACTCCAGGCCGGCACCGCGGACCGCTTCCCGGTCCTCGCCCACCTGGGGTACGAAGCCGAGGACCCGTTCGCGGTCACCGCGGTGTTCAGCCATGACGGCCGGGTGCTCGCCCGGTGGCGGCTGGACCGCGAGATGCTGGCCGACGGCCTGCGCCGGCCCGTCGGCGTGGGCGACGTCCGGATGCGGCCGGTCGCGACGGGTCGGTGGGAGGAGCTGCGGCTCGACTTCTTCGGCGACCCGCGCGCCGGCGGCGGGCACCATCACGCCGCGGTCTTCGCCTGGGCGCCCGCGGTCGCGGCCTTCCTGCGCGACACCTACGCCGTGGTGCCGCCCGGCCGGGAGCGGATCCGGGTGGACGACTTCCTGGCCGAGGTCATCGCGGAGGGCTGAGCACGGGCCGCGAGCGCGGAGCGCTGAGCGGGGCCCGCGCTCGTGGAGTGCTGAGCGGGGGCCGCGAAGGCCCGGTCGGCCGTAGGTCTCCGCGGGCACGTGGGGCGTCCGGGGAGACCTACGGCCGACCGGTGGCGCTCAGCGGCTGGTGTGCCGGTGCCGGGCCCACAGCGGTATCCCGAACCAGCACACCAGGTACCACAGCAGGACACTGGTGACCAGCCACGGAACGAAGGGATCGTGGGTCGCCACCCGCAGGATGAGCAGCAGCGACGCGGTGGTGGTGGCGAGCAGCAGAAAGAGGCCGACGATGGTCATCCGGGAGGCCCAGCTGACCGCCTGCGGCTTGATCCGGCGGCCGGAGACCAGCCGGTGCAGGGAGACCGGGCCGATCAGGGCGCCGGTCGCGGCGGCACCGAGGACGACGGTGACGATGTAGATCGTGCGGTCGGTGTCCGGGAGCTCGCGGTACGTCGGGGTGAAGACCACGGTCAGCAGGAATCCGAACAGAATCTGCACGCCCATCTGGGCGACGCGCACCTCCTGGATCAGCTCGACCCACATCCGGTCGGCTCTCTCCTCCTCCGTCTCGTTGCGTCCCCTGGGCCTCTTCGCGTTGTCTTCGGCGGCCGACACGACTCTGCCTCCCCGGTGGTGAACGATCTGATGTCTTCCACCCCGGGTTCCCCCTCGGCGGCGGAACTGTCCCCGCCGAGGGGGCATCGGTGCGCGGGGCGCTACCAGCGGCTCTCGACCTGGTCCTTGATCCGCCGGTCGTAGAGGTCCCGGATCGCCTCCAGCGTGGCGTCGGACAGCGGCGGCAGGGTGGCGGCGGCCGTGTTGGCGCGGGCCTGTTCCGGCGAGCGGGCGCCGGGGATCACGGTGGTCACTCCGGGCTGCTGGGCGATCCAGCGCAGCGCCAGCTGGGCCGGGGTGTACCCGTCGGGGGCGAGGGCGGCGAACTCGGCGGCGGCCTCGACGCCGGTGGCGAAGTCGACGCCGGAGAAGGTCTCGCCCTGGTCGAAGGACTCGCCGTGCCGGTTGTAGGTGCGGTGGTCGTTCTCCGGGAAGACCGTGTCCTTGGTGTACTTGCCGGACAGCAGGCCGGAGGCGAGCGGCACCCGGGCGATGATGCCCACGCCGGCCTCCCGCGCGGCCGGGAGGACCTCGCGCAGGGGCTTCATCCGGAACGGGTTGAGGATGATCTGCACGCTGACCACGTTCGGCCGGGCGATGGCGGTGAGCGCCTCCTCGCAGGTCTCCACGCTGACGCCGTAGGCGGCGATCCGCTCCTCGGCGACCAGGGTGTCGAGGGCGTCGAACACCTCGTCGGAGGAGTAGACGGGGGTCGGCGGGCAGTGCAGCTGCACCAGGTCGACGCGGTCGACGCCGAGATTGCGGCGGGACCGGTCGTTCCAGGCGCGGAAGTTGTCGAGGACGTAGTTCTCGGGGATCTGGTCGACGCGGCGGCCCATCTTGGTCGCGACGAGGACGTGCAGATCGGGACGGCCGCGCAGGAACGTGGCGATGGTCTGCTCGCTGCGGCCGTCGCCGTACACGTCGGCCGTGTCGAAGAAGGTGACGCCCGACTCCGCGGCCGCCTCCAGCACCGCGAGGGCTTCCTTGTCGTCGACGTCGCCCCAGTCGGCGCCCAGTTGCCAGGTCCCGAGGCCGATGACGGACGCCCGCTGGCCCCATCTTTCGAATACACGCTCTTCCATGGCGTCAGTGTGTCACCCGCGTCCGCCCGCCACGGTGCGGGCGTGCACGGCGCGGGCGACCCTCGGCCCCAGCCAGCGTTTGAACCGGCGCAGCGGCTCCAGGCTGCCTGCCGCCCGGTCGAGGCGGTAGTAGAGCTGCGGCGGGACGTGCGGGAGCAGGGGCGAGTGGCGCTGGCCGAGCAGGGCGAACATGCGCTCGGGCGGGAGGTGGATGTAGCGGGGCAGGTTCTCGTACCACTGGGCGCTGTAGCGGGCGGCGCTCTGCGCGGGCAGCAGGGCCGCCTTGCGCTGCCGTTCGTAGCGGGCGAGGGCCTCGGGCACGGTGGTCGGTTCGCGCAGGGCGTCGGCCAGGGCGATGGCGTCCTCCAGGGCGAGGGTGGTGCCGGCGCCGATGGAGTAGTGGGTGGTGTGCGCGGCGTCGCCGACGAGGACGACGTTGCCGCGGTACCAGGTGCGGTTGGTGAGGGTGCGGAAGGTCAGCCAGGGGGCGCTGCCGTCGCCCGAGGAGCGGCCGATGAGCCGGTGCCCGTCGAGGACGTCGGCGAACAGCTTCTCCAGCAGGACCAGGCCCTCGGCCTCGTCCGCCCGGTCCAGTCCCAGGCCGGTCCAGGTCTCGGGGGCGCACTCGACCACGCAGGTGCTGCGGTCGGGGCCGTAGCCGTAGCCGTAGCACCAGATCCAGCCGTGGTCGGTCTCGGTGAAGCCGAAGGTGAACGCGTCGAAGACCTTGGTGGTGCCGAGCCAGATGTAGGAGTTGCGGCCGGCCGTCACCTCGGTGCCGAAGTGGTCGGCCCAGCGGGTGCGCAGGGCGCTGCGGACGCCGTCGGCGGCCACCACGAGGTCGGCGTCGGGCAGCCGGTCGGCGGTGATCTCGTGGTCGTACTCCAGGCGGACGCCGAGGGAGCGGGCGCGGGCCGCGAGGATCTCCAGCAGGCGGTGGCGGCCGATGCCGAAGCCCTGGTCGCCGGTGTGCCGGACGGTGCGGTCGCCGACGTGGGCGACGCCGTCGGTCCAGCGGACGGACGCCTCGCCGAGGGCGCGCGCCGACTCGGGGTCGTGCAGGTGGAGCCGGTCGAGCAGGCCGCGCCAGTAGGTGACGCCCCATCCGTAGGTGGAGCCCTCCGGGTTGCGCTCGTGGACGGTGATCTCGTGAGCGGGGTCCTGGAGCTTCAGCAGGATCGACAGATACAGGCCGGCGGGCCCGCCGCCGACGCAGGCGACCTTCACGCGCACCTCTGGTGACTACCGGTTGCGGTCATGGGGCAACGCAGGGTAGCAGGCGCCGGGGCGGATCTTTGCGTCAGCTTCACGGCGTGAGCCGCGCCACTCCGGTCGCCGAGCCGGGGCAAGTTACCTCGTGAAACAGGGCCCCTCGGGAAGGAATTGCCCGTTCCGCCACCACCGGACCAACACGGACAGCAAGATCAACTTCGTTCAACGCTGTACGACATGTGGGTAATTGTCCGGATCGTAGCCAACCGTTCGCACAGGTACCGAGCGCCCCGATAGGCATGCGGAGTCATCCGACCCACCGCATCCTGGAGGTCCGCATGCCGGAACTCAGCCGTCGCCGTGTCCTCGGCGCAGCCGCCGCCCTCGCCGCGGCGGCCGGTACCCAGGCGGTCGCCGCCCCGGCCGCCACCGCCGACGCACCCCACCACGGCTCACCCGACTCCTCCCACTCCCCCGCCGCCCCGGCCGCCCCCGCCCCGTTCGACGAGGTCTACAAGGGCCGCCGGATACAGGGCCGCCCGGCCGGCGGAGGGGGCCATCACCAGCACCACGGCGGCGGCTACGCGGTGTTCGTCGACGGGGTGGAGCTGCATGTGATGCAGAACGCCGACGGCACCTGGATCAGCGTCGTCAGCCACTACGACCCGGTGCCCACCCCGCGAGCCGCCGCACGGGCCGCGGTCGACGAACTCCAGGGCGCGCGGCTGCTGCCGTTCCCCGCCAACTGATCCGCCCCGCAACGCCTTTTGGAGCACGCAGCACATGACCGTCCGCAAGAACCAGGCCACCCTGACCGCCGACGAGAAGCGGCGCTTCGTCGCCGCCGTCCTGGAACTCAAGCGCAGTGGCCGCTACGACGAGTTCGTCACCACCCACAACGCCTTCATCGTCGGTGACACCGACAACGGTGAACGCACCGGCCACCGTTCACCCTCGTTCCTGCCCTGGCACCGCAGATTCCTGCTGGAGTTCGAACGCGCCCTGCAGTCGGTGGACGCCTCGGTCGCGCTGCCGTACTGGGACTGGTCCACGGACCGCACCGCGCGGTCCTCGCTGTGGGCGCCGGACTTCATGGGCGGCACCGGGCGCAGCCTGGACGGCCGGGTGATGGACGGCCCGTTCGCGGCGTCCACCGGCAACTGGCCGATCAACGTGCGCGTGGACGGGCGTACGTATCTGCGGCGTGCGCTCGGCACCGCCGTGCGGGAGCTGCCGACGCGGGCGGAGGTGGAGTCGGTGCTCGCCATCGCGACGTACGACATGGCGCCGTGGAACAGCGGCTCGGACGGGTTCCGCAACCATCTGGAGGGCTGGCGCGGCGTCAATCTGCACAACCGCGTGCACGTCTGGGTGGGCGGGCAGATGGCGACCGGGATGTCGCCCAACGACCCGGTGTTCTGGCTCCACCACGCCTACATCGACAAGCTGTGGACCGAGTGGCAGCGCCGCCACCCCGACGCGGGCTATCTCCCCGCCGCCGGGACACCGAACGTGGTGGACCTCGACGAGACGATGAAGCCGTGGAACGACACCACCCCGGCCGCCCTCCTGGACCACACCCCGCACTACACCTTCGACACCGACTGACCGCCGGACGCCCTGGTCACTCCGCGTGCATCCCCGCGCCGGTCACGGGTACCCGCCCCGGACCCGTCCGACGAACGACGAAAGGAGTGACCGCGGCATGTCGCAGGTCGAGGAATCCATCGAGGTCGCCGTCCCCGTGCGCACCGCGTACAACCAGTGGACGCAGTTCGAGACCTTCCCCGAGTTCATGAGCGGGGTGGAGCGCGTCGAGCAGCGCACCGACACGCTCACGCACTGGGTGACCAAGGTCGACGGGGTCCAGAAGGAGTTCGACGCGCGGATCACCGAGCAGATCCCGGACGAGCGGGTCGCCTGGACGACCGTCGCCGGCGACGCCCGGCAGGCCGGCGTGGTGACCTTCCACCGTCTCGACGCCGACCACACCAAGGTGATGCTGCAGATGGAGTTCCAGCCGGAGGGCGTCACCGAGAACGTCGGTGACAAGCTGGGCTTCGTCAAGCGGCAGGCCAAGGGCGACCTGGAGCGCTTCAAGCGGTTCATCGAGCAGCGCGGACAGGAGACCGGGGGCTGGCGCGGCGAGGTGTGACGCACGTACGTTCCCGGCGCGGCGTGCCCTGTGCACGCCGCGCCCTGTGCGTTGTGGACCGTGCGCCGGGGCCGGTTCTCTGCCTCCCCCTGCCTCAGCCGACGGGCGCGGTGCGGCACTCCGGGTGGCCCCAGCCTTGGTCGTTCTTGGCGATGGGCTCACCCGCCGCATAGGAGCGGCCGCACAGACAGCGGCCGGGGAACTTGGCCTTGATGGTGCGCGTGGAGCCGCCGCCGCTCTTGCGGGCCCCCGGGGCGCGGCGGCCGCGCTGCGCCTTGACCGGGGCGTCCGGGGCGGGCGGCGGCTCCGGGGAGCCGAGGGCGCTGCCCGCCGGTTCCTGGACGGAGGCGGCCTGGCTGGCGGCGCGGTCGGCGAAGTCGTTGAGGCGGTCGCCGTCCACCTGGTGGGCGGGGACGTAGCGGAACTCGACCGAGCGGCCGTCGAGCAGCTCGTCGATCCGCACGACCAGGTCCTGGTTGGCGACCGGCTTGCCGGCGGAGGTCTTCCAGCCGTTGCGCTTCCAGCCGGGCAGCCATGTGGTCACGGCCTTCATCGCGTACTGCGAGTCCATCCGGATCTCCAGCGGCACGGCCGGGTCCGTCGCCGCCAGCAGCCGCTCCAGAGCGGTCAGTTCGGCGACGTTGTTGGTGGCCCGGCCGAGCGGGCCCGCCTCCCACCGGGCGGGAGTCTCCGTCTCGTCGGCGACGACCCAGGCCCAGCCCGCCGGCCCGGGGTTTCCCTTCGATGCCCCGTCGCACGCGGCCACCACTCGTTCACGCATGCGCCCGATCATGCCATGGCCGGGCCGGGCGCCGGTCGCCGGAGTCGGTCAGGACACCTCGGTGAGCTGCGGCATGTCCCCCTCGGTGGTCGTGGTGTCGATCACCGAGAAGTTCGCGCCCTGCGGGTCGGTGAGCGCGGCGAACCGCCCGAAGGGGCTGTTCATCGGCCCGAACCGGAGCACGGCACCGAGCTTGGTGGCCTTGGTGATGGCGTCGTCGCAGTCGGCGACGCTGAAGTAGACGTTGATGTACGGCGGCACGTCGGGCGGGAAGTCGTCGGTCATCCTCATCCGGCCCAGCACGGGCGCGCCCGCCGCGTTGAAGACCCGGAAGTCGATGTCGTCGTCCTCCATCTGCTGGGCCGTGTACGGGAAGACGGCCGGGAAGAAGGCGTCGGACTTCTCGGGCTCCCGGGTGAAGACCTCCGCCCAGCAGTAGGCGCCGGGGGTGCCCATCTCGGCTTGGAACCCCTCGTGGCTGCCCGCCTGCCACACCCCGAAGACCACGCCGCCGGGGTCGCGGGCCAGGCACATGCTGCCGACGTCGCCGACCGACATCGGCCCCATGATCAGCTCGCCGCCGTTCTCCCTGATCTTTCCGGCGGTGGCGGCGGCGTCCGGGGAGGCGAAGTACAGACACCACTGCGACCGGTCCTCCTCCTGGCCGGGCATCGGCGGGACGATGGCGGCGACCGCCTTGCCGTCGCGGTAGGCCTCGGTGTAGCTGCCGTAGTCCGTCTGCGCCTCGCCGAAGGTCCAGCCGAGGACGTCGCCGTAGAAGCTCTTGGCGCCGTCGATGTCGGTGAACATCGCGTCGGCCCAGCAGGGGTGTCCCTCAGGTTTCACGGCCATGATCGTGGCCCTCTCCCAATCTCGCCGGATGGTCCGCTTCCTCACGCTAGCCACGCGAACGGCGCGCCGCGCGGCGAGTCCGCCGCCGGGCGCCGTGTGCGCCGCCGGCTCGTTCTCCGGCCGCTCCCGGCCAATCTCGGCCACTCTCGGCCGCTTCCGGCCGAGCGCGTCCGGCGTGTGTCTTCCGTCCGACACCGGGCTGTGCTTGCCTGGGGAGCCCTGTCGGTGGCGGGGCGGGAGTGGCCGGATGCGCGGACGGTGGGCGGCGGGGTGGGCCCTGGCCGGTGCGGTGCTGCTCGGCGGGTGCGGGGACCCCTCGTCGGGACCCGCCGGACCGCAGGCCGCGCCGTCGGCGCCCGCCGTGCGGTCGCCCGGGGCATCGGCTTCCGGGGCAGCGGCGCCCGGGCCTTCGCCCACCACGCACCGGCAAGCTCCCGCCGAGCCGCCGGTGGTGCTCTACCTCGGCGACTCGCTGGCGATGGAGAACCAGCGGGTCCTCGGGCAGGAGCTGCGCCGCGAGCTGAAGGCCCGCTACACCAGCGCCCCGTACTCCGGCACCACCCTCTGCGACTACCTGGAGGGCACCGGCGAGCGGTCCCTCGTGCCCGACGCGGACAAGGCGGCGGCGCTGGTGCGCTCGGTGCGGCCGGACGTCGTGGTGCTCCAGTTCTGGGGGAACGCCTGGGGCTACACCCCCTGCATGGACGGGATCACCTACGACGCCGCACCGGACCGCTATCTCCGGCGGTACGCCGCCGACGCGCGGCGGCTCGCCGGGCAGATCGCGCGGGCCGGGGGCCAGTCCCCACCGCGGATCGTGTGGGTCCTCCAGGGGCCGGACCCGATCACCCCGGAGCGGGTGCGAAAGGTGAACGCCGTCTACACGGAGCGGGCCGCCGCATCCGGCGACGCGGTGGCCGACGCGGGCCGGGCGGTCAGCCCCGCCTCCGGCCGTTACACCTGGGTCCGGTACCTGCCGTGCACCGCCTGGGAGCGCGCGCACCCGGACTACTGCACCGAGCCGGGCAGCGGCCGGACCGCCCTGCACCGGGACGACGACCACCTGCACTTCTGTCTCGCCCCGACGACGTCCACCCCGAAGCCGTGCCCGGTCCGCTCCCCCGGTGTCCTGCGCATCGCCCGGGAGATCACCGAGGCGGTCGGCACGGCGGCCCGGGGCGGCGGCTGAGCCGTCACTGACCCGCGTACGCCTTCTCCAGGGCGGCGATGTCGAGCTTGCCCATCTTCAGCATCGCCGTCATCGCGCGCTGTGCCTTCGCCGGGTCCGGGTCGCTGACCATCTCGTCGAGCCGGTCCGGGGTGACCTGCCAGGACACGCCGTACTTGTCCTTGAGCCAGCCGCAGGGGCCGGGCTCGCCGCCGTTCTCCGTCAGCTTGGTCCAGTAGTAGTCGATCTCCTCCTGGTTCTCGCAGTGGATGATGAAGGAGACCGCCTCGTTGAACTTGAACTCCGGGCCGCCGTTCAGCGCGAGGAACCGCTGGCCGTTGGCCGTGAACTCGACGGTCATGACGGTGCCGGCCGGGCGGGGGGCCTCCTCTGGGTAGCGGGCGACCGTGCCGATGGCGGAGTTCTTGAAGATCGAGACGTAGTAGTGGGCGGCTTCCTCGGCCTCGGTGTCGAACCAGAGACAGGTGGTGAATCCGTCGGCGGCCATGAGTACCTCCAGGGGTGGAACGCGGTCATCGGTCGTGAGTGTCGACCGCCGCCGGCCGGAAAACTCATCGGTCGGCCCGGGGTTCGATCCCGAGGGCCCGGTCGGCCGGGGTTGGTCCCTACCGCTCGGTCAGCCGCGGATTCATCCCTACCGCTCAGTCGGCCACGGATTCATCCCTACCGCTCGGTCGGCCACGGATTCATCCCTGCGACCCGGTCGGCCCGGATTAATCCCTGCGGCGCCGTCGCCCCAGGCAACTAGCATCGCGGCCATGACGACGTCACCGTCCCCGGACGCGATCCGCCCCTTCCGTCTCGCCGTTCCCGACGCCGAGCTCACCGACCTCCACGACCGCCTGGACCGCACCCGCTGGCCGGACCAGCTGCCGGGGGTGGGCTGGTCGTACGGGGTGCCCGCGGACTATCTGCGGGAGCTGGTGCGCCACTGGCGGCACGACTACGACTGGCGGGCCGCCGAGGCACGGCTGAACGAGTGGCCGCAGTTCACCACCACGATCGACGGGGCGAACGTGCACTTCGCGCACATCCGCTCCCCCGAGCCGGACGCCACTCCGTTGATCCTCACCCACGGCTGGCCGGGATCGATCGTGGAATTCCTGGACGTCGTCGGGCCGTTGACCGATCCCGCCGCGCACGGCGGGGACCCGGCCGACGCCTTCCACGTGGTGGTGCCGAGCCTTCCCGGGTTCGGGCTGTCCGGGCCGACGGCCGAACCGGGCTGGGAGGCCGGCCGGATCGCCGACGCCTGGGCCGAACTGATGCGGCGGCTCGGCTACGAACGGTTCGGCGCGCAGGGCGGCGACTGGGGCGCGGCCGTCTCCCGCGAGCTGGGCCGCGCCCACCCGGACCGGGTCCTCGGCGTCCACCTGAACCTGCTGCCGGGTGCGCAGGCGACCACCGAGCCCACCGAGGAGGAACTGGCGGCGCTGGACCCCGAGGAGCGGGAGCGCACGCTCGCCTCCTGGCGCGGGTGGAGCGACTGGTCCCGCGAGGGCACCGGATACGCCGTGCTCCAGGCCACCCGGCCGCAGACCCTGGCGTACGCGCTGACCGACTCGCCCGTCGGCCAACTCGCCTGGATCGTCGAGAAGTTCCGGGAGTGGACGGACTCCGAGGAGCTGCCCGAGGAGGCCGTGGACCGGGACCGGCTGCTGACCAACGTGATGCTGTACTGGCTGACCGGCACGGCCGGTTCCTCGGCCCGCGTCTACTACGAGCGGGCGCACGCCACCGGCCGCGCCGCCGCGCCCGCCGAGCCGTCGACGGTGCCGACCGCCGTGGCCCTGTTCCCGGCCGAACTCCAGCTCCCGCTGCGGCACAAGGCCGACCGCACCGAGAACATCGTCCGCTGGACGGAGCTGGAACGGGGCGGGCACTTCGCCGCCATGGAGGAGCCGGACCTGCTGGTGGCGGACGTACGGGCGTTCTTCCGGCAGTTGCGCGAGCAGGGCTGAGCGCGGACTCTGCCCGTGGCGAATCTGCCGCGGGCAGAGAAAACGTCTGAGGGCCCCGTCCGCGGCCGAGAGTGGAGTCGACGGCATGCGAGCCACGACCAGGAGGACCGATGACTCCACTCAGCACGCTTACGCCGCGGGCCGAGGAGGGCGACACCCCCCGGACCCGCTTCGACGACCATCTAGCCGCACAACTGCTCGGGCAGCGGATCGTGCTGCTGGGCACCCAGGTCGACGAGGTCTCCGCGAACCGGGTCTGCAGCCAGCTGCTCATCCTGTCCGCCGAGGACCCGCGGACCGACATCAGCCTGTTCATCAACAGCCCGGGCGGCTCGGTGCACGCCGGTCTCGCCATCTTCGACACGATGCGGCTGATCCCCAACGACGTCTCGACGCTCGCGATGGGATTCGCGGCGAGCATGGGGCAGTTCCTGCTCAGCGTGGGCGCGCCCGGCAAGCGGTACGCCCTGCCGAACGCGCGGATCATGATGCACCAGCCGTCGGGCGGCATCGGCGGGACGACGGCGGACATCGAGATCCAGGCGGAGAACCTGGAGTTCACCAAGCGCACCATCGAGCGGATCACCGCGGAGCACACCGGGCAGAGCGCGGAGACCATCGCCCGGGACGGGGACCGCGACCGCTGGTTCACGGCCGAGGAGGCCAGGGAGTACGGCATGGTGGACCGGATCGTGGACTCCTTCGCGGAGATCCTGCCGGCCGCGACGCGTCGACGGACGGGGCTGTAGTCATGGGGGGTTACACGATTCCGCACGTGGTCGAGCGCACCCCGCAGGGCGAGCGGTCGTACGACGTGTTCAGCCGGCTGCTGTCCGAGCGGATCATCTTTCTCGGCACCGAGATCGACGACGGCGTGGCCAACGTCGTCATCGCGCAACTCCTCCATCTGGAGTCGGCGGCGCCGGAGAACGAGATCGCGGTCTACATCAACTCGCCCGGCGGCTCGTACACCTCGCTGATGGCGATCTACGACACCATGACGTTCGTGAAGGCGCCGATCTCCACGTTCTGCGTCGGCCAGGCGGCCTCCACGGCGGCCGTGCTGCTGGCGGGCGGGGACAAGGGGCGGCGGTTCGTGCTGGAGCACGCGCGCGTGCTGCTCGGGCAGCCGGCCTCCGGCGGACGCCAGGGCACGGCCGCCGATCTGTCGCTCCAGGCGAAGGAGATGGTGCGGATCCGCTCCCAGGTGGAGGAGGTGCTGTCCCGGCACACCGGCCACGACATCGCCACGCTGCGGGCCGACATGGACCGGGACAAGGTGTTCACCGCGGCGGAGGCGGTGGCGTACGGGCTGGCCGACGAGGTCCTGAGCCGGCGCCTCACGACGGTCTGAGACGGCGTCGCGCGACGGTCCGAGCCGGCGTCTGGCGACGGTCCGAGACGCCGGCAGCCGGGCTCGGCAGCCGGACCGGGCGGCCGGGCCCGGCCCTCAGGCGGCCAGGCAGAGCCCGTCGTGCGACGAGGTGGTGGTCGTACGGCCGCGCTGGGCGGACCGGGAGGTGACCCGGACCAGCTCCCGCTGAGCCAGCGTCAGCAGGTCGCCGAGACCGAGTCCCAGCGCCTGGGCGGCAGCCGCCAGCACCTCCGAGGAGGCCTCCTTGCGGCCCCGCTCCACCTCCGACAGATACGGCATGGAGATCCGCGCCGCGTCGGCGACGTCCTTCAGCGTCCGCTCCTGCGCGAGGCGTTCGCGCCGCAGGACGTCCCCGACGAGGTCGCGCCACAGGGGCTCCCTGGGGGCCTGCCGCGGGGCGGGGCCGCGCTGGGCCGGTTCGGTGGGGCGGGGGCGCAGCGGGATGACACGGGCTTCGTTCGGCGCTTGGTTCGTCACCTCTTCAGCCTAGGAGCGGGGCGCCGCGCGGGAAGGGCGCGGCGTTCCGCCCTCGGTGGAATCGGACGTATCGCCCGGCGGGTCAGGATCCGGACGAGACGGGGTACGTCGGCCGCCCCGGGAGCGTGCCCGCCCGCGCGGTGCTCTCCGTACGGGTGGTGTGGGGGCGCGCTGGGTGCGCGCGGTCCGGCTCGCGCAACCAGCCCGGTCCCGGGGCGTCCACCCGGGCGTCGGGAGCCCGTCCGGGACCGTCGAACCACCCGGCTGCGGCGTGGGTCGCCGGCCTGCGCAACCCGGTCGGCAGGGCCGCTACCAGCCATCTCGTCGCCGTCGTCGCGCGTTCCCCGATACGCCGCTCGCCCGCCCGGTGCAGGGAATGCAGCGCTCCGGAGGGGGCCCGGGAGGGCGTGCGCAGCGAATGTTTCACGCCGCCCCGGCACCAAGAGTGCATGGTCGGGCACACCCCGGGTACCCGCACGGGTGCGTCACCATCGACGCGAGGACAGAGAATGACAGCATCATCCGGAAGAGGCAGACGTCGCACCATGACTTTCGTGGGAGAGGTAATGGACACCGCCACCGCCGTGACCGGGTCTCAGGCTCCGCTCGTCGAGGAAAACACGCGGGCCGGGACGGATGGGGGGCAGGAGCAGGTGGTCGTGGACCCGCGCGCCGTGGCGCCTCGTGACGCCCGGGAGCTGTCCCGTCAGTTCTTCCGCCGGCTGCAGGAGCTCGAGGAGGGGACGCACGAGTACCAGTACGCGCGCAACACCCTCATCGAGATGAACATGTCGCTCGTGCGGTTCGCCGCGGGGCGGTTCCGGGGCCGCGGGGACGACATGGAGGACGTCGTCCAGACCGGCATGATCGGCCTGATCAAGGCCATCGACCGGTTCGACCTCTCCCGCGAGGTGGAGTTCACCTCCTTCGCGCTGCCGTACATCGTCGGCGAGATCAAGCGGTTCTTCCGGGACACCACCTGGGCGGTGCACGTCCCGCGCCGGCTCCAGGAGCTGCGCGTGGAGCTGGCCAAGGCGCGCGAGGAGCTGTCCAGCCGGCTCGACCGGGAGCCGACGGTGGCGGAGCTGGCCACGCTGATGAACCTCTCCGAGGACCAGGTCGTGGAGGCCCAGATCGCGGCCAACGGCTACAACTCCTCGTCGCTGGACGCCGCGCTGACCGGTGACGGGCCGGAGAACGGCGAGGCCGTGCTGGCCGACTTCATCGGCGTCGAGGAACACGGGCTGCGGCTCGTCGAGGACTTCCAGTCGCTGGCCCCGCTGATGGCCGAGCTGGACGAGCGGGACCGGCGGATTCTGCACATGCGGTTCGTGGAGGAGGCCACCCAGGCCGAGATCGGTGAACAGCTCGGCTGCTCGCAGATGCATGTGTCACGGCTGCTGAAGCGGATCATCGTGCGCTTGCGGGAGGGCATGCTCGGGGAGCTGGACCGGGTCTGAGAACCGGGTCTGAGAGCCGGGTCTGAGACGCGGGGCCCTCGGGGCGGGCCGACGGCGTCCGGGGCGTGCTCCCGCCGGTTCACGCTCCGGGGGGCCTGCTCCGGGGCCCTGCCCTGGTGCGCTTGTGCCGTTCGCGCGCTGGGTGCCTGTGCACTTTCACGCTTGTGCGCTTGTGTATTTGTCTTGTGTGCTTGTGACGCGCGGGTCGCCCCGCGATCGCCGCGACGCGGCGCTCAGCTCACCCCTCGCCCAGCTCCACCACGGCCCAGACGCGCTTGCCGACCGGCACCCGCTCGACCGCGACGCGGGACGCAAGGGCGTGGACGATCTCCAGGCCGTGCCGGCCGATGCGCTCGGGGTCCCGGGGGAAACGCCGGGGCAGGGCGTCACTGCTGTCGTAGACGGAGACCGTGACCGAGCCGTCCGTGCCCTCGAGGTCCAGGATGTACGGGCCGTCGCTGTGCCGGTCCGCGTTGGTGACCAGCTCGCTGACCACCAGCAGCACCGTCTCCTGGGCATGCCTGGTGATGTCGGCGCACCACTCCGTGCCGAGCTGATTCAGGAACTGCGCGGCGAACGCGCGCGCCTCCGCTATGCACCCGGGTTCGCCCGTGTAGTGCGCCGCCCGCCGGAGCGGTTCCACGGACACGTCGAAACCGGAGGGTGCGACCGTGCCGTCCCGGTGCTCGATCATGCGTTCTCTCTCCCAAACCGGCTTGGCCGGATAAAGCTGCACCAGTCCTCGTACCCCGAGCCCGGCGGACCAGTCCACAGTGCAGCGGTCGTCACACCGGCGACGCGGACGGCCCTCCCGGCGGGCGCGGCCGACGAGTGCTGTTTAGCGTGGGCCTGTGAGTCTGCCAAACTCCGCCGCCCGGGCCGGCGCCCGCCCCGGGTGGGCGCTCGCCCTGGCCGTGACGCTGGCCGGGGTGCTCGCCATGGGCGTCGTCGCCACGCTCGGACTGTGGGCGGCCGGAGCGACCGACATCCCGGACGGCGCCTTTCCGAAGGTGGTCGTCGCGACCGTCGTCGCCGCCGTCGGCGGCAGTGTCGAGCTGTCGGGCAGCGCCGGGCGGCTGGCCGGGGCCGAGGGCGGTCTCACGGTGATTCCGCTGTCGGTGACGCTCGTCGGCGCCCTGGTCTTCGGCGCCGGTTTCCTGTGGCCGCTGCGGCACCGGGCGGTGGCCGGGGCCGGTGAGCTGGCCGGCTGGGCCGCGCGGATCGGCGCGCTGTGGCTGCTCGCCCTGATGGGGCTGGCGCTCGGCGCCCGGCACACCTTCACCCTCTCCCTCGGCGACGGGCTGATCAGCGACCTCGGGGAGCTGTTCGGCCTCGAACCGGAGGTGGGGTTCACCACGGACGCGCCGCTGACCCTCGTCTTCGGCGTGCTGTGGCTGGCCGGGGTGCTGGTGTTGGCGCTGCTCGTCACGCGCGGGGTGCCGCTGCCGGGACGCGTGCTGCGGTTCCAGGAGGCGGCGCGTCCGGCGGCGTACGCGATGGTGGCCCTGCTGCTGGCCTACGTCGTGCTGGGCGTCGTCATCGCTCTGGTGGTCGCGGTGACGCGCGGGCAGCCCGTGGAGACGCTGGCGGTCGTCCTGCTCGGGCTGCCGAACCTGGTGTGGCCGGCGCTGACGATCGGGACGGGTGCCACCTGGGACGGGCGGGTGGAGGGGCCGTTCGCCCTGCCGATGCCGAACGTGCTGGACCGGGTGATGCGGTCGGGGGAGGTGAGCGCCGTCAACCTGGGCACGCTCGGCGAGCACGACGGCCGGGTCTGGTGGCTGCTGCCGCTGGCCGCGGTGCTGCTGTCGGCGGCCGCGTGTCTGATGGCGGTCCGCTCACCGGCCGGCGTCCCGCTGTGGCGCCAGGCCGCGCACATGGCGGTGGCGCTTCTGCTCACGGTCCTCATGATCTGCCTGCTCGGCCGGATCTCCGCTGCCTTCGGACTGACCGTGCTGGGCATCGGCGACCTGGGCGGGGATCTCTCCCAGCAGCTGTTCCTGCGGCCCCGCTGGTGGGGTGCGCTGGGCCTCGCCCTGCTGTGGGGCCTGGTGACCGGTTTCCTGGGCGCGCTGGTCGCCCGGTGGCTCCGCAGGCCCGGCGAGCTACGGGACGCGCGCTAGGGGTGTCTCGGGAGGTCCGCACGGTCGCGCCTGCCTCACGACGCCCGGCACGGCTCGCGGCTACTTGCGCATCACGGCGGGTTCCCGGCGGCGCAGCAGGTGGGAGACCAGCAGGCCGAGGGCCAGGGACAGGACGATCATCATCCCGACGTCGAGGAGCCAGACCCAGATGGTGTGTTCGAAGAGCGGATCGCCGGTGAGGTCGCCGGGCGAGAGCCGGGCGAGGTCGACGGTGGCGGCCATCGCGCCGAACGCCCAGCGGGAGGGCACCAGCCAGGCCGCCTGCTCCAGGACCGGCACGTCGTCGAGGGTGAGCAGCGCGCCGCAGAAGACGACCTGAACGAGGGCGAGCAGGACCAGCAGCGGCATCGTCACCTCCTCCTTGCGGACCAGGGCGGAGACCGTCAGGCCGAGCATCATCGCGGTGAAGGCGAGCAGTGCGACGGCGATGGTGATCTCGGTCAGCGGCCGGGTCACCACCCCCTCGCCGCCGGGGGCGCCGAGGTCCACGCCGAGCAGCGCCACCAGGGTGAGCACGACGGCCTGGAGCACGGTGATCGTGCCGAGCACCACCACCTTGGACAGCAGGTACGCCGGTCTGGACAGGCCCACGGCCCGTTCCCGCCGGTAGATCACCCGTTCCTTGACCAGTTCCCGCACCGCGTTGGCGGCGCCGGTGAGCACGGCGCCGACGCAGAGGATCAGCAGCACGTTCAGCGCGTTCCGGCGGGTCAGTTCGCCGCCCGCGAGGGCGCGTGCCATGGCGCCCATCACGAACGGCAGGGCGACCATGACGGCGAGGAAGACCCGGTCGGCGGCGAGGACGGCGCAGTAGCGGCGGACCAGGGTGCGCAGCTGGGCGCCCGTGCCGCGGGGGCTGGGCGGCGGCCCCATGATGACCGGGCCGGCGCGGGGCAGCCGGGGCTGGGCGCTGGCCTCGGCGACGTAGCGCCGGTGGAAGGGCGAGTCTCGGTACTCAGCCGCCCAGTCGCGGTCCCTGCCGAGGTCGAACGCCTCGAAGGCCTCCGGCCAGTGCTCGAAGCCGAAGAAGGCGAGGGCGTCGCCGGGCGGGCCGTAGTAGGCGACCCTGCCGCCGGGGGCGAGGAACAGGAGCCGGTCGCAGACGTCGAGGCTGAGCACGCTGTGGGTGACGACGATGACGGTGTGGCCGTCGTCGGCGAGGCCGCGCAGCATGTTCATCACCGAGCGCTCCATGCCGGGGTCGAGGCCGGAGGTCGGCTCGTCGAGGAAGAGCAGCGAGGGCCGGGTGAGCAGCTCCAGCGCCACGCTGACCCGTTTGCGCTGGCCCCCGGAGAGGCTGTGCACGCGCTGCCCCGCGCTGGCCTCGAGACCCAGCTCGCGGATGACCTCCTCGACCCGGGCCCGGCGCTCGGCCTTGGCGGTGTCCTGCGGGAAGCGCAGTTCGGCTGCGTAGGAGAGGGCGGCGCGGACGGTGAGCTGGGTGTGCAGGATGTCGTCCTGCGGGACGAGTCCGATGCGCTGGCGCAGCTCGGCGTAGTCGTGGTAGAGGTCGCGGCCGTCGTAGAGGACGGTGCCGTGGTCGGCGGGGCGCTGGCCGGTGAGCGCGTTCATCAGGGTGGACTTGCCGGCGCCGCTCGGTCCGACGACGGCGAGCAGGCACTTCTCCCCCACCGGGAAGGAGACGTGGTCGAGCAGCCGTTTGCGGCCGCGGTCGACGGTGACGGTGAGGTCCTGGACGTCGAGGGAGATCTCGCCGGTGTCGACGTACTGCTGGAGCTGGTCGCCGACGAGGCAGAAGTCGGAGTGGCCGATGCCGACGATGTCGCCGGGGCGGACCTCGGCGCTGGTGACGAGGACGCCGTTGAGGTACGTCCCGTTGTGGCTGCCGAGGTCGACGATCTCGTAGGTGCCGTCGGTGTGCGCGTGCAGTTCGGCGTGGTGCCGGGAGACGATCAGGTCGTCGACGACCAGGTCGTTGTCGGCGCCGCGGCCGATGCGGACCGTGCGGGCGGGCAGCGCCCGGACGCTGGCCGGCCGGCGGAAGGTGTGGGTGAGGGCGGGCCGGGAGACCGCCGCGGGGCGTTCGGCGGGCGGGCCGGTGAGTCCGCTCAGCACGATGCGGGGCCCGTCGGTGGGGCTGCCGAGGCGGATGACGGTGCCGGGTCCGACCCACCGATGGTCGACGCGACGGCCGTCGGCGTAGGTGCCGTTGGTGCTGTGCTCGTCCTGGAGCGTCCAGTGGTCGTCCTCGGGGTGGAGCACCGCGTGGTGCCAGGAGACGCGGTCGTCGTCGAGGACGATGTCGCTGCGGGGGTCGCGGCCGACGCGGTAGTCGTGGACGGGGGTCATCACGGTGATCCCCGTCTCGGTCTCCAGGATCAGTTCGGGTGCCGTGGACGCGCCCGGCCGCTCCGCCATGCGCAGAATTCTACCGATCGGCCCACATACGTGCTTGACCGTCCCAGGTCACCAACCCGGGGTGGGGTCAGGCCACGGGCACGATCAGCGCCGGGATGGTCCGCTGCATGCGCAGGGCGTCGACGGACTCGGCCAGCAGCTCGTACTCGGTGGTGTCGTCGCTGACCGCGATCCGCACCAGCCGTCCGGCCGCCAGCTCGTCGGCGACCAGCTCCTGCCGGTCCGCGTCCGCGCACCAGGAGCGCAGTACGGCGGGCACGTCGGGCACGGTGTCGCCTACGGGGACCAGCGCGTTCGGCGGGTAGGGGGCGTCGCCGGGGTGGGGGTCGAGCCGTTCGGCGATCCAGGTGGCGCGGTCGCGCAGCCACCACAGGGCGAGGGCCAGGGTGGGCGCCCGGTAGGTGCCCAGCGGTACTCCGATGCGCTGTCCGCCGCAGGTCCCGTACGCGGTGACATGGCACAGGAATTCGTCGTGCACGTTCTCCTCCCCCGTCGCGTCGCTCGCTTGCCGGTGGTGGCTCGCTTTCCGTGCGGCTCCTGTGCGGTGAACTGCCCCTGACGTCGAGTATCTTCACTCTTGAACCACTGTCACCATGCCTTTCCGGCCACTCTCCTGGCATATTCCGCAGCCGTGATTGGCCGGAAGGCGACGGCCTCGATGAGTTTCGCCGCGGGCCGGAGTCCTCATGGGTATGGACGCGACTGGAAAAGTGGACGTGGAATTCACCGCGGTGCTCCGCAAGAGCCCGGAGCAGGGTGGCTGGACGTATGTCGTCTGGCCGGAATCGGCCGCCTATTTCGGCACCCGTGGACTGATCAGGATTCGCGGGACGGTCGACGGACATCCCTTCCGCAGCTCTTTCATGGCTCTCGGCGACGGAACCCACAAACTGCCGGTGAAAGCGGAGGTGCGGCGGGCGATCGGCAAGGAGGAGGGCGATTCGGTGACCGTGCGGATCGAGGAGCGCCTCGGTCGGTGATCCGAATGCCGGATGCCCGGAGACGGACGCCGCCGGGCGGCCGTCTCCGGGCATCGGAAAAAGATCGGAACTACGCCGTCACGACCGCGTCGATGCGGGCCAGCTCGTCCGCGTCGAAGTCCAGGTTCTCCGTCGCGGCGACGGAGTCCTCCAGCTGCCGCGGGCTGCTCGCGCCGACCAGCGCGGAGGTCACCCGGCCGCCGCGCAGCACCCAGGCGAGCGCCATCTGCGCCAGGGACTGGCCGCGGGACTTGGCGATCTCGTCGAGCGCGCGCAGCTTGCCGACCAGCTCCTCGGTCAGCGCGTCGGAGTTCAGGAACGGACTGTCGCTCGCGGCCCGCGAGTCCTCCGGGATGCCGTCGAGGTAGCGGGCGGTGAGCACGCCCTGCTCCAGCGGGGAGTAGGCGATGGAGCCGACGGCCAGCTCGTCCAGCGTGTCGAGCAGGCCCTCCTCCTCGGGGCGGCGGTCGAGCATCGAGTAGCGCGGCTGGTGGATCAGCAGCGGGGTGCCCAGCTCGCCGAGGATGCGGGCGGCCTCGCGGGTCTGCTCCGCGGAGTAGTTGGAGACGCCGACGTACAGCGCCTTGCCCTGCTGCACGGCGGAGTGCAGGGCGCCCATCGTCTCCTCCAGCGGAGTCTCCGGGTCGGGGCGGTGCGAATAGAAGATGTCGACGTAGTCGAGACCCATCCGCTTCAGGCTCTGGTCGAGCGAGGACAGCAGGTACTTGCGGGAGCCCCACTCGCCGTACGGGCCGGGCCACATCAGGTAGCCGGCCTTGGTGGAGATGACCAGCTCGTCGCGGTACGGCGCGAAGTCGGCCCTCAGCGCCTCGCCGAACGCGGACTCGGCGGCGCCGGGCGGCGGGCCGTAGTTGTTGGCGAGGTCGAAGTGGGTGACGCCGAGGTCGAAGGCGCGGCGCAGGATGGCGCGCTGGGTCTCCACCGGGCGGTCGGGGCCGAAGTTGTGCCACAGGCCGAGCGACAGCGCGGGGAGCTTGAGGCCGCTGCGTCCGGTGCGCCGGTAGGGCATGGCGGCGTAGCGGTCGGGGTGTGCGGTGTACAACGCGACTCCAGAGGGGTTGGCACACGGGAGGCGGTTCCGTGGGCCGGTGCCGGCGGAACCGTCCCCTACTCTGGCGTGACCTGCGACCAGTGGTCCAACAGAAGAATCCGATGGGATTCAGCGATTACGCTTCTCGGTCATGGAACTGCGCCAGCTCAGGCACTTCCTCGCGGTCGCCGAGGACCAGCACTTCACCCGGGCGGCCGAACGGCTCATGGTCTCCCAGTCGGGCCTCTCGGCGTCGATCCGCGCACTGGAGCGGGAGCTGCAGACCCCGCTGTTCGTGCGCACCACGCGCCGGGTGACGCTCACCGAGGCGGGCCGGGCGCTGCTGGTGGAGGCGGAGCGGGTGCTGGACCGGGTGCGGGCGGCGCACGAGGCGGTGGCCGCCGTACAGGGCGTGCTGCGCGGCACGCTCGCGCTGGGCACCGAGCAGTGCATCGCCGGGGTGCCGGTGGCGGGGCTGCTCGCCGCGTTCCGGCGGCGCCACCCGGACGTGGAGATCCGGCTGCGGCAGGCGGGCTCGGGGGCGCTGGCCGAGGAGGTGGCGGCGGGGCGGCTCGACCTGGCGTTCGTGGTGCGCACGGACACGGACACCGAGCATTTGCGGGCCGTGGCGCTGACCAGCGAGCCGATGACCGTGCTGTGCCATGCGGACCATCCGCTGGCGGCGGCCGGGGCGGCCGTCACCCCGGGGGACATCGGCGGGGAGGTGTTCGTCGACTTCCACCCCGACTGGGGGCCGCGGCGGACCACCGACGCCGCGTTCGCCGCCGCGGGCGTGCGGCGGACGGTGGCGCTGGAGGTGAACGACGTGCACAGCCTGCTCGACCTGCTGGGCGAGAACCTGGGTATCGCCGTGGTCCCCCACCACTTCCGCCACAAGCGCCCGTCACTCACCGCGCTGCCCCTGAAGGGCACCGGCGAGGCCGCGTACGAGACGGTGGCCGTGCTGCCGCCACCCGAGGCCACCAGCCCGGCCGCGCGGGCGCTGATGGCGCTGCTGGAAACGGGGGGCGCGTGAGCGGCGTCCGGGTCATGGTGGACGTATGCATGCGAAGGACGTCCTCATCGACGGCTACAGCCGTATCCAGGAAGAAGTCCATGCCGCCGTCGACGGTCTCGGGCCCGAGGAGCTGAACGCCCGGCCGTCCGACGACGCCAACTCCATCGCCTGGCTGATCTGGCATCTCACCCGGGTCCAGGACGACCACATCGCCGACGCCTCCGGGCTCGACCAGGTGTGGCTGGCGCAGGACTGGTCGAAGCGGTTCGGGCTGAAGCTGCCGCTGGGCGACACCGGGTACGGGCACAGCCCGGCCAAGGTCGCCAAGGTGCGGGTCGACTCCCCCGACCTGCTGACCGGCTACTACGACGCCGTGCACGAGCAGACGCTGGGGTTCGTGCGCGGGCTGACCGCCAGGGATCTCGAACGCATCGTGGACGAGAACTGGGATCCGCCGGTCAGCCTCGGCGTACGGCTGGTCAGCGTCCTGTCCGACGATCTTCAGCACGTCGGACAGGCCGCCTATGTGCGCGGGCTGCTTCAGAGCGCCGCGGCGTAGCCCGGCAGCACGACGTCCTCGAGGAGGGCCTTGCGCTCGTCGAACGGGATGAACGCGCTCTTGACCGCGTTCACGGTGACCGTGCGCAGGTCCTCGACGGTCCAGCCCGCCTGCTCGACCAGCAGGGACATCTCGCGGGTCATGGTCGTGCCGGACACCAGGCGGTTGTCGGTGTTCAGGGTGACCCGGAAGCCGAGGTCCTTCAGCGCGGTGATCGGGTGCTCGGCGATCGAGGTGGCGCAGCCGGTCTGGAGGTTGGAGGTGGGGCACATCTCCAGCGCGATCCGGCGGTCGCGCACCCAGCTCGCCAGTCGGCCGAGCTTGCCGGCCGCGAGGTCGGGGATGTCCTCGGTGAGGCGGACGCCGTGACCGATGCGCTGGGCGCCGCAGACCTGGAGGGCCTGGTGGATGCTGGGCAGGCCGTGGGCCTCGCCGGCGTGGATGGTGAAGGGCACGCTCTCGCGGCGCAGGAGCTCGAAGGCGGCGAGGTGGTCGGCGGGCGGGAAGCCGTCCTCGGCGCCGGCGATGTCGAAGCCGACGACTCCGGCGTCGCGGTAGGCGACGGCCAGCTCGGCGGCCTCCTGGACGCGGTCGAACATCCGCATGCCGCACAGGAGGGTGCCCACGCGGACCGGGGTCCCGGCCGCGGCGGCCTTGGCCATGCCCGCCGCCAGGCCCTCCTGCACCGTCTCGACGACCTCGCGCATGGACAGCCCGCCGTTGGTGTTCAGCTCGGGCGCGTACCGCACCTCGGCGTAGACGACGCCGTCCGCGGCGAGGTCGAGGACGTACTCCTCGGCGGTGCGCAGCAGGCCCTCGCGGGTCTGCATCACGGCGAGGGTGTGCTCGAAGGTGGCGATGTAGCGGACCAGGTCGCCGGAGTTGGCGGCCTCGTAGTACCAGGCGGCCAGCTCGTCCGGGTCGGTGGTGGGCAGGGTGTGGCCGACCTCCCGGGCCAACTCCACGACGGTGGCGGGGCGCAGGCCGCCGTCGAGGTGGTCGTGCAGGACGGCCTTGGGGAGGCGGCGGAGGAGGTCGGTGTCTATGCGCGTAGATGACATGGTGCGGTTCGTTCCTCGGCAGTTCGGTGAGCGGGTGTCCGGGGTGGATCAGGCGGTGGCGGGCTGGAGCAGGTCCCAGCGGTTGCCGTACAGGTCGCGGAAGACGGCGACCGTGCCGTACGGCTCGTGCCGGGGCTCCTCCAGGAAGGTCACCCCCGCGGCGCGCATCCGGGCGTGGTCGCGGGCGAAGTCGTCGGTGTGAAGGAAGAAGCCCACCCGGCCGCCGGTCTGGTCGCCGATCCGCTCGCGCTGGACCTCACCCTTGGCACGGGCCAGCAGCAGCGCGGTGCCGGCTCCCTCCGCGGAGGGCTCGACGACCACCCAGCGGGAGCCGTCCGGCCGCGGAGCGTCCTCGGCGAGCCGGAACCCCAGCGCCTCGGTGTAGAAGCGGATCGCCTCGTCGTAGTCGTCGACGACGAGGGTGACCAGGGCGATGCGTCTCATCGGGACCTTTCGGGGGCGGGATCCGGAGGGGATTGACGGGAGAGGTTATACGTAAAACCTCGCGGATGCCAGTCGTCTTCTCTCGCCGTCGTCCTGATGGCCGGGCCGGCCCAGGGCGGCGTCGACCTGCTGAGGGCCCGCGCGGTCGACGGGGGGGGCGGTGTCCGACACGGAGCGGTCCGGCACGGGGGCCGCGAACGCGACCACCGTCGGGCTCAGGACCGTCAGCCCCAACATCTGCGGCGACCTGTGCAACAACGGCAAGACGGACAAGCTGCCGTACATCCCCGAACAGATCGACAACTACGCGCCCCACCTGGTGATGATGCAGGAGGTGTGCCGGTCGCAGTCCGAGTGGTTCAAGGGGCACCGCTTCACCTCGGGCACGTACCAGTTCGAGTTCACGCCGCTGCTGACCAACTACTCCAAGTGCGCCGGCGGGGCGGACTGCACGGTGAACGAGGACAGCGACCCGGCCAACGACAACAAGCTGTGTGAAGTCGGCCAGGTCCTCGGTGCCCGGGGCGTGTTGAGCAACACGGACAAGATCGACCTGGGCGGGGAGCGCCGGGCGGGGCTGGGGCGTGTTCCGAAGCCGACCACGACGACCCGGACTTCTGGAAGCTGCCGAACCCGGACTGTGTCGTGGGCACGCACACGAGCTGCCGAAGCGGTGAATCAACCCTGGTCGACGAGTCGCCCACCAAGAAGCACAACACCAAGTACGACTACATCTTCAGCACCCTCATCTGGCTCGACGCGTGATGGACAAGACGCTCACTAGGCCCGTCAAGCACAACCCGGCTCGGCCGACGTGAGCGGTGGCTTCATCGTGAGCGAGAGAAGGGTCGTGGCCAGCGGGCTGGGGACCTCTGTTGCTCAGTTTCCGAGCGGCGTGCGGGTGCCGGTTGAGGGCACAGTTGTACGCCGAGATCGTTGCGCCTGGTCTGACCTGCAGTCAAGCGGCTTTGCGTTCGGCGCGCTTCACGGCGAGAGCGGTGATGTCGGCGACCGCGTACCAGGGCTGGCGGGGGGTGCCTCCGGCGCGAGTGAGCTGACCGCGATGGACGATGCTGCGGAGTCCGGTCAGCCCTACGCCGAGGAAGCGGGCGGTCTGGTGGGTGGTGAGGCAGCCGGGGCGGATCATCTGCGACTCCATGCGGCCAGTGTGGCGGTTTTGCCGCGCTGGTGCAGCGAGTTGCGAGCCCCATATGGGCGAGTACGGTTGATATTACCTGTACGTAACCCATGTCCGAGGAGGCAGGCCATGCGCTCTAGCAGGAGGATGCGAGCCGCCGTGCTGAGCTCGGCCATCGCCGCAACCGTCGCCCTTACCCCGGTCGGCTTTCAGCAGGCTTCTGCCGCCACACCTAGCGAAACTCACGTCAGTGCGGCCGTCATTGTCCCTGAGGCACCCAGAGACTACCGACGCGGCTACAGGGATGGCTTCCGGATTGGCTACCGAGATGCCGACGACAACTGCCGACGAGACTGGCGCGGCTTCGACTACCGCAACCGCGACTACGAACGTGGGTTCCGCCAGGGTTACAGGGACGGGTTCAGGGAGGGGCGGTTCAACTTCTGCTGACCTGCTGGAGGATCAACATGCCGGGTCAGGCGGGCAGCGGTACGCAAGTGAGTGAGGCTGCAGAGGGCGCCAAGAGGCTGTGCACGGGCGGCCGGCCGCCGTATCAGTCCAACGAGCAGATGATCGGAAAGACATCCCCTACGGCCTCCGCCCGAGTCGGCCGTCCGTCCCGGGACCGAGGCGCGTGTGCCCCCGCCGGCCTTACCGTCCCCCCATGGAGATCACCAAGACCCCTCGCACCCCCGCCCAGCGCAAGCGGGACGTTCTGGACCGGCTGGCGCGGGAGGAGGACGTCTGGGTGGCGTCCGCGGATGCGGGCGGGACGCCGTGGCTGGTCGCGCTCTGGTTTCTGTGGGACGGGGAGGCGGTGTGGCTGGCGACGCGGACGACCAATCCCACCGGGCGGAATCTGCGCGAGGGCCGCCGGGTCCGGCTGGCGCTCGGGGACACCCGGGACGTGGTGCTGATCGACGGGGAGGCGGAGGTCTTCACCCGCGACGAGGTGCCGGCGGCGACCGTGCGGGCGTACACCGCCAAGTACGGGTGGAATCCGGGCGAGGACGCTCCCTCGTACGCGTACTTCCGGGTGCGGCCGCTGGTCGTGCAGGCGATGCGCGGGGAGCACGAGATGGCGGGGCGGCAGCTGATGCGGGACGGGCGGTGGGTGATCTGACGTCTGCCCGACATTCTTTTCGCGCACGGTAGTTACCTGGGAGTAATCCCCGGTGGTTTGATGTGCGGCGCCACTCAACCCCCTTCACCCACAGGGAGATCCAGTGCCGCTGTCCGCCCCGCGCCGCACCCCCGGCGCCGCCGTGTTCGCCCTCGCCCTCGCCACCGCGGGGCTCGCGGGGACGGCGCCCACCGCCACGGCCGCCGAGCAGACGCCGCCGGTGCGGGTCCTGTCGTACAACGTGTTCCTGTTCAGCAAGAGCCTTTACCCGAACTGGGGTCAGGACCACCGGGCGGCGGAGATCGCGAAGGCGCCGTTCTTCCAGGGCAACGACGTGGTCGTGCTCCAGGAGGCCTTCGACAACTCCTCCTCGGACGCGCTGAAGCGGGCCGCCTCGGCCGCCTACCCGTACCAGACGCCGGTGGTGGGCCGGAGCAAGGACGGCTGGGACGCGACGGGCGGCGCCTATTCGTCGACGACGCCGGAGGACGGCGGGGTCACCGTGCTCAGCAAGTGGCCGATCCTGCGCAAGGAGCAGTACGTCTACAAGGACGCCTGCGGGGCGGACTGGTGGTCCAACAAGGGCTTCGCGTACGTCGTGCTGAACGTGAACGGGGCCAGGGTGCATGTCCTCGGCACGCACGCCCAGTCCACCGACCCGGGCTGCGACCCGGGCGAGGCCCCCGCTATGCGCAGCCGTCAGTTCAAGGCGATCGACGCGTTCCTGGACGCCAAGAACATCCCGGCGAGCGAGCAGGTCATGGTGGCGGGTGACCTGAACGTGGACTCGCACAGCGCCGAGTACGCCTCGATGCTCGCCGACGGCGGCCTGGTAGGCGCCGACGCCCGCACCGGGCACCCGTACTCCTTCGACACCGAGGAGAACTCCATCGCCCGCGACCGCTACCCGGACGACCCGCGCGAGGACCTGGACCACGTCCTGCACCGCGCCGGTCACACCCGTCCGGCGGTGTGGAAGAACGACGTGGTGAAGGAGACGTCGGCGCCCTGGACGGTGTCGAGTCGGGGCACCTCCTACACGTACACCAACCTGTCCGACCACTACCCGGTGACCGGTCAGGCGGGCTGAGCGGGCACGGACGCGGGCGGCGCGGGCGTGTTGGGTCAGGGCAGCAGCTGTCGTACGAGCGCCTCGGCGGCCCAGCGCTCCCAGCGGTCCGCCGCCCAGCCGCGGCCGGTGACCAGCAGGTCGTAGGTCTCCGGGCCGAGGATCGTCAGCGCGATGTCCGCGGCGGACGCCGCGTCGTTGCCGTCGCGCAGGGCCGTCTTGGCCACCAGGGCCTCGGCGAAACGGAGTTGGACGGTGTGCCGCTGCTCGCGGTTGAGCCGCCACAGCCCGGCCAGCTCCGGTTCGGCGGCGGCAGCGGTGCGCACCACCTCCAGGACGGGTGCGGCGCGCTCCAGGACGCGGCGCGCGCCGGCGGCCTGGCGGGCGAGCTGTGCGGCGGGGTCGGGCTCCGCCAGCACCTCCCGCGCCCAGGGGCGGTCGAGGGTGGCGACCGGGTCGGTGTCACCGGCGACGGCGACGTCCAGCACCTCCTTCAGCAGGGCCCGCTTGTTGCCGAAGGTGAAGTACACGGTCTGCACGCCGACTTCGGCCGCCCGCGCCACGTCCTCCACGGTCGTCCGCGTCCAGCCGCGCTCGGTGAACAGGCGGGCGGCGGCATCGAGCATCCGCTGCCGGGTGCGGCGGGCCTTCTCGGCGCGGGTGATCGGCATGGATCTGCTCCCGGTGGCTCACTCTTTGACTGTAGTGACACTACAGTGTAATTCACTGGAGTATGACTACAGTGAAGCCGCCGGGGGCACCCCCGGCCGGACGGGTGCTCGTCGTCGGGGGCTACGGCGCGGTCGGTACGGCGGTGACATCCCGTCTGGGCGGCTGGTTCCCGGGGCGGGTGGTGCCCGCCGGGCGGGACGCGGAGCGGGTACGGCGCCTCGGGGGCGTCCGCGTGGACGCCGGTGACCCGGAGGGGTTCCGCCGGGTGCTCGACCGGCTGGGCGACGTGGCGGCGGTGGTGCTGTGCGTGGAGCCGCCGGACGCGGAGGTCGCGCGGGTCTGTCTGGAGCGCGGCGTGCATCTCGTGGACGTCGGCGCCACCGCCGGTCTCCTCGACGCGGTCGCCGGGCTGGACACGGTCGCGGTGAGCGCCGGGGCGACGGCGGTGCTCAGCGTCGGGGTGGCGCCCGGCCTGACGAACCTGCTCGCCCGCCGTGCCCACGAGGCGGTGGGCGGTGCCCGGCGGATCGATCTGACGCTGCTGTTCGGCACGGGTGAGCACCACGGCACGGACGCCCTGCGCTGGACGCTCGCCGGCCTGTCCGAGCCGGTCCGGGCAGCGCCGCGGCGGGTGCGGCTGCCCGGTCACGGCACCCGCACCGCGCACCCGTTCCCCTTCTCCGACCAGCACACCCTCCCCCGCACCCTCCCCCGCACCCTCGGTGTCCCCCGGGTGACCACCCGGCTGTGCCTGGACTCGCGCCCGCTGACCGCCGCGCTGTTCGCGGCGCGCCGCGCCGGACTCGCGGGACCGCTCGCCCGGCCGGTGGTGCAGCGGCGGCTGGCGCGGGCCCTCGGGCGGGTGCGTGTCGGCGGGGACGGTTTCGTGGTGCGGGTCGACGCGTGGGGTGGAGGTGCCTCGCGGGGCGACGCTGCCTCCTGGGGCGAGGCTGCCTCGTGGGGCGACGCTGCCGCACGCGGCCGTCGTGCCTCGTGGGGTGATGGTGACCGGCACGCGGCGTACGCGCTCACCGGGCGCGGGCAGAGCCGGGTGACCGGTCTGGTGGCCGCCCACGCGGTGCGGGTGCTGATGGACGGCGCGCTGGCGCCCGGAGTGCGCCATGTGGAGGAACTGCCGCCGCTGGCGGCGCTGCCCGAGTCGCTGGCCGGGCACGGCGTCCGGCTGCTGCGGCTCGACGAGGGCGGCCTGCGGTGAGCGGCGCGTGGCGGGGCGGCGACTACACGGCCGCCGGGGACGCCTGGGCCCACGCGGCGGACGACGTGGTGGAGGCGGCCCTGGCCGGGCTGTCCGGCGCACCGCGTGTGCTGGACGTGGGCACGGGCTCCGGTCCTGCCGCGCTGGCCGCGGCGCGGTCCGGGGCGCGGGTGGTGGGGCTCGACCCGGAGGCGGGGCTGCTGCGGGTCGCGGCGGAGCGGGCGCGCCGGGTGGGGAGCCCGGTCGGCTGGGTGGCCGGGGACGCCCGGCTGCTGCCGTTCCCGGCGGGCACCTTCGATGTCGTCCTGTCGACATTCGGTGTGATGTTCGCGCCGGAACCGGCGCGCGTGGCCGCCGAGTTGGTGCGGGTGACCCGGCCCGGCGGGCGGCTCGCGATCGCCTCGTGGACACCGGACGGGATCATGGGCCGGATCGCCCCCACGGTCCTGCGCCATCTGGACGCCCCACCCGCCCCTGGCGGGCCCACCCGGTGGGGCGAAGCCGGGCGGGTCGAGGCGTGGTTCGCGCCGCTGCCGGTGACCGTGCGCTGCCGGGTGGCGCGGGTGCGGGTCCGGTATCCGTCGGTGGCGCACGCGGTGTCCGTCTTCGAGGGCAAGCCCGGCCCGATCCGCGCCCATCGCCTGGCCCTGGAGCGCGCCGGACGCTGGGACCGGGCCCGTGCCGACCTCGCCGCCCTGTTCGCCGCGCACAACCGGGCCGGCGACGGCAGCCTGGTGTTCGACGCGCCGTATCTCCTGGTCGAGGGCCGTGTGCGGAGCGGCGGGGCGGGGAACTCGGCGGGGCATGGTCGGTGACACGGACGACGACATCGCGGTCCGGCGGCGGGGTGCGAGCGGGCACCGGAGGTCCGGGCACACGGCCGACGTACGGATCGAGGCATGGGGAGCCGACCGGGACAGCTGCCTCATGGAGGCCGTACGCGGCCTGGTCGAGTCCTTCGCGGACGTGGCCGGGGCGCGGCCGTCCGGGGTGGCCCGGGCGCGGCTGCCCGACGAGGGCGACGAGGAGCTGCTGGCGGCCCTGCTCGACGAGGTCGTCTACCGCCTCGAGGTGCACGGCGAGATCCCCGTCGACGTGGCGGCCGGGTCCGCCGAGGACGCGCTCGACGTGCGGTTCACGATGGCGGACCTGGGCAGTGTGGAGATCACCGGGGCGGTGCCGAAGGCGGTCGCCTGGCACGAGCTGCGGATCCGGCCGGACGCATACGGCTGGTCGTGCACGGTGACGGTCGACGTCTGACCGGCCCCGGGGGCAGAAGCCGCTCGGCGTCTCAGCCCTTCACCACTCCCAGCGGCACCAGCCGCGCCACCGTGCGGCACAGCCCCGCGCCCTCGCTCGCGGCCACGACCGCGGTGACGTCCTTGTAGGCCTCGGGGGTCTCCTCGGACAAGCCGCGCCAGGAGCGGGGGCGCACCGCGATGCCGGCGTGTTCCAGGCGGGCCCGCAGTTCGCGGCCGGTGACCGTGCGGGCGGCCTCGTGGCGGCTCATCCGGCGGCCGGCGCCGTGGCAGGTGGAGGCGAAGGCGTCGCCGCCGGTGACTCCGGCGAGGACGTAGGAGGCGGTGCCCATGGTGCCGGGGATCAGCACCGGCTGCCCGGCCTCCCGCAGGTCGGCGGGCAGGTCGGGGTGGCCGGGCGGGAAGGCGCGGGTGGCGCCCTTGCGGTGCACGCACAACCGGCGGGGCCGCCCGTCGACGGGGTGGGTCTCCAGCTTGGCGAGGTTGTGGGAGACGTCGTACACCAGGGACAGGTGGACGCCCGCGGCGCGCCGGAAGATTCTGCGGGCGGCGTGGGAGAGCAACTGGCGGTTGGCGCGGCCGTAGTTGGCCGCCGCGGCCATCGCGCCGAGGTAGGCGCGGCCTTCGGGTGAGTCCACGGGGGTGCAGGCGAGCTGCCGGTCGGGCACGGTGATGTGGTAGCGGGCCATGGCGCGGTCCATCGCCCGGACGTGGTCGGTGCAGATCTGGTGGCCGAGGCCGCGCGAGCCGCAGTGGATCATCACGCAGACCTGTCCGGCGGTGATCCCGAAGGCGGCGGCGACGCTCTCGTCGTACACCTCGGCGACCTGCTGCACCTCCAGGAAGTGGTTGGCGGAGCCGAGGCTGCCGACCTGGCCGAGGCCGCGCTCGCGGGCCCGTTGGCCGACCTCGCGCACCTCGGCGTCGTCGACCGCTCCGCCGTCCTCGCAGCGGACCAGGTCGCGTTCCTCGCCGTAGCCCTGGGCGACGGCGTAGCGGGCGCCGCCCTCGAGGATGCGGTCCAGTTCGCCGGGGCGGGGGTGCCAGACCCCGCCGGGTCCGGCGCCGCGCGGGATGGCGTGGTCCAGGCCGTCCATGATCGCGCCGAGGGCGGGGGCCAGGGTGGCTCGGTCGCAGTCGGCGGCGAGGAGCCGTACGCCGCAGGAGATGTCGAAGCCGACGCCGCCCGGGGAGATCACCCCGCCCTCGTCGACGGCGGTGGCGGCCACGCCGCCGATGGGGAAGCCGTAGCCCCAGTGGATGTCGGGCATGGCGTACGAGGCGGTGACGATGCCGGGCAGGGTGGCGACGTTGGCGACCTGGGTCAGGGACTGCTCGGCGTCGGCGAGCAGGTCGCGGGTGGCGAAGACCACGCCGGGCACCCGCATGGCGCCGTGCGGGTCGAGGCGGAAGCGGTGCGGGGTTTCCTCGACGAGTCTCATGTCATCTCCCTCGGCCCTTGCGCAGGAAGCGGCGCAGCCGGGTGAGCGGCCAGGTGTTGATCACGTCGTCCGCGGTGAGCCAGCCGCGCTGGGCGGTGCCCACGCCGTAGCGCAGGTTGGGCAGGTGGACGACGGCGTGGGCGTCGCTGTCGACGGCGAACTTCACCCCATGCCGCCTGGCGCGCAGGATGTCCTCGTCGCGCAGGTCGAGCCGGTCGGGGTGGGCGTTGATCTCCAGGGCGGTGCCGGTGCGCGCGCAGGCGGCGAACACCGCGTCGAGGTCGGCGTCGATGCCGGGCCGCTTGCCGATGATGCGGGTGGTGGGGTGGCCGATGACGTTGACGTACGGGTTCTCGCAGGCGCGCACGATCCGGCGGGTGAGGGCGTCGCGGTCCTGGTTGAAGTGGGAGTGGACGGAGGCCACGCACAGGTCGAACCCGGAGAGGAAGTCGGCGGACCAGTCGACGTCACCCTCGGGTCCGATGTTCAGCTCGGCGCCGTGCAGCAGGCGCATCCCGCCCTGTCTGCCGGTGGCCCGGCGCCGCCCGTTCCGGCCGTAGGCGCCGTCCAGGGCGCGGACCTGTTCGCGCTGGGCGAGCATCCGCTCGTCCGTCATGCGCTGCATGGCCATGTCGGGTCCGTGGTCGGTGATCGCGTAGTAGGCGTAGCCGCGCGCGGCGGCCGCGGCGACCATGTCCTCCAGCGGGGCGAGCCCGTCGGTGAGGTCGGTGTGGGTGTGCAGGTCGCCGCGGATGTCGTCCTCGGTGACCAGCTCGGGCAGTTCGCCGCGCAGCCCGGCCTCGATCTCGCCGCGGTCCTCGCGCAGGGTGGGCGGGATCCACGGCAGGCCGAGCCGGGCGTAGACGTCCTCCTCGGTCCCGGAGACGATCCGTTCACCGCTCTCGGCGTCGAAGAGGCCGTACTCGGAGAGCTTCAGGCCCTGGTGCACGGCCAGTTCGCGGGTGCGGATGTTGTGCGCCTTCGACCCGGTGAAGTACTGCAGGGCCGCTCCCCACGACTCCGGCGGTACGACGCGCAGGTCGACGGAGAGGCCCTTGGCGGTGCGCACGGACGTCTTGGTCCGGCCCTGGGCGACGACCTCGGTGACGAAGGGCAGTGCGGTGAACGCCCGCATGACCGGGCCCGAGTCCTCGGCGGCGGCCAGCACGTCGATGTCGCCGATCGTCTCGCGGACCCGCCGCAGGGAGCCTGCGTAGGCACAGCGCAGGCAGCCGGTGACGGTGGACAGTTCGCCGACGATCGTCTCCGCGGTGTCCATGGCGACGTCGATCAGTACGCGGTCGCCGGCGGACCGGAGCAGGGAGATGCCGTGGAGGATTTTCTCCTCGGTGCGGGGCCCGAAGCCTTTGAGGTCGCGCAGGCGTTCGGCGTGGATGGCGTCGACGAGTTCGTCGACGGAGGCGATGCCCAGCTCCTCGTAGAGCACCTGGGCCTTCTTCGGACCGAGCGTGGGGATGGCCGTCAAGCGCCGGACGCCGGCCGGGATCTTCGCGCGCAGTGCCTCCACGGCGGACACCCTGCCGTCGCGGAAGTACTCGACCACCTTCTCGGCGACCGACCTGCCGACCCCGGGGATCTCCTGGAGCCCCTTCACATCCAGGCCGGCGACATCGGTGTGGTGACCGCCGATCGCCCGGGCGGCCTTCTCGTAGGCGCGTGCCTTGAACGCGTCCCCTCCGGTGATCGAGATCAGGTCCGCGTACTCGGAGAACAGCGCGGCGACCTCGTCGTTGGAACGAGCCACGTTTCCAGGGTAGGCAGGGATGCGGTGATCGGGGGGTTGGGATAGGTGGGTGCTCAGGCGGTCATGGCCATGTCGGCGGCGTCGCGGTAGCGCAGCACCACGCCGATGCCGTCCGTCAGGGGCACCCGGTCGGACGGTGGCACGATCAGTTCGGCGCCGGTACGGACGGCGGCGGCCAGCAGGGCCGCGCCCGCGGGTTCCTCGTGGACGGACGGCGTGCCGTACGCCTCCAGCTCCGCCGCCGACAGGGCGATCTGCGTCGGGTCGGCACCGGACCACAGCCGCTCGGGCAGCCGCAGCGCGTCGGTGAGCAGCAGCGACCGGGCCTGCCGGCGTTGCAGGGCGGTGACGGCCGCGGTGACGCCTTCCGACTTGGGCCGGTGGCGGGCGCGCTGGGCGAAGAAGGTGTCCAGCTGGTGCTGGTCGGCCGACCGCAGCCGGCCGCGCAGGAGGCGGGCGAGATGGGGGTGCGGGGTGCCGGGGCCGAGGGTCCCGGGTTCCTCGTCGACGGTCGTCAGCCGGTTCTGAAGGTGGATGGGCAGCCGGTTGACGAGGACGCCGGACAGCCAGGGGTCCCCCGCGTCACGGCAGACGAGGACCACCTCCGCGGCGTGCCGGTCCGCCAGGTCGGTCAGCTCCCGGGCCAGCAGCGGGGCCGTCCGCTGCCACTCCGCGACGGGGACCCGCCGGGTCAGCCGCGGGCCCGGGTGGACGCGGCCGGTGGGCCAGTGGCCGGTTTCGCAGGTGAGGAGGATGTGCGGCGCGTCGGCGGGGGGCGCGACGCCCGGGAAGTCGCCCTCGTGGCTGTCATAGTCCTCGAAGTCGTCGTAGTTGTCGGAGCCGCCGTAACCGTCGTAGCCGTCGTAACCGTCGAGATCGTCCAGCCCGCCGTAGGCGTCGTGCCCGTCGATGGCGTCGTGCGCCTCGGTGGCGTGGGAGCTCTCGGGGGCGTGGAGGGTGTCGGGGCCGTCGAAGGGCGGCTCCTCCGCGGGCGGCTCCCAGCGCGTGATGGTGATCGCGGCGTAGGGGATGTCGGGGGCGCGTCGCAGGGCGAGCGGGAGGGCGTCGGGCAGGGGGTCGAAACGGGCGTGGTCCCGTTCGGGCGGGTCGGGCAGGTCCGCCGCGAGGGCGAGGCGGCCGTGGGCGGCGAACAGCGCCTGGCCCGGGGCGTCCGAGGTCCCGACGGCCTCCTCCAGAGCGGTGACCGTGGCGATGTCGGCGCCCTGGGCGAGCAGGGCGTCGCGCTGGTGACGCCAGCGCGCGGCGACGGCCCCGTCGGGATCGTCGCCGTTCCGGGTGGTGTCGAGGTAGACACTGGCCCAGGGGCCGGGGGTGGCGAAGAGCGGGTCGAGGAACGAGAGCTTCATGGCCTGCTCGGGTCGGGTCGTGCCGTACGGTGGTCCGCGCCCGGCCGAGTACCCGCGCGCCCCCTGGGCATGCGGCGCCCTGAGTGCCGGTCCGGGCTCAACTCCGCGTGGTCTCCGGCCGCGTGCCGGTCTCCGTGCCGTCGTGGACGCGGGTGCGCGCGAGGCGGCCCGGCCACCAGGCGGGTGGCCCGATGTCGCGGACCAGGGCGGGGACGAGCAGGGAGCGGACGACGAGGGTGTCGAGCAGCACGCCGAAGGCGACGATGAAGGCGATCTGCGCCAGGAAGGCCAGCGGGATCACGCCGAGCGCGGCGAAGGTGGCGGCAAGGACGACACCGGCCGAGGTGATCACCCCACCGGTGCTCACCAGGCCGCGCAGCACGCCTCGGCGGACGCCGTGCCGGAGGGACTCCTCGCGGACCCGGTCCATCAGGAAGATGTTGTAGTCGACGCCGAGGGCGACGAGGAAGACGAATCCGTACAGGGGAACGGACGGGTCGGTCGCGGTGAAGCCGAACACGTGCGGGAAGACCAGCGCGGAGACGCCGAGCGTGGCCAGGAAGTTGAGCGCCACGGTCGCAACGAGCACGGCGGGCAGCAGCAGGGAGCGCAGCAGCACCGTGAGGATGACGAAGATGATCGCCAGCACCACGGGCACGATGAGGCCGCGGTCCCGCTCGGCCGTGCGCACGGTGTCGTACCGCTGCGCCGTGTAGCCGCCGACCTTGGCGTCGGCACCGGGCACGGCGTGCAGCGCGGTCCGCAGCCGGGCCACGGTGTCCTGGGCGGCGTCGCTGTCGGAGGCGGCGCGCAGGGTGAGGTCGACCCGGACCCGTCCGTCGACGACGAGCGGTTCGCCGCCGGGACGGCCGTTCCCGGTGACCGCGGCCGCCGCGGCGACGCCCTCGGTGGCCCGGGCCGCGGCGAGCACCCGGGGCAGCCGGTCGGCGTCCGCGATGACCACGGCCGGGGTGCCGGAGCCGCCGGGGAAGTGCCGGCCGAGGGTGGCCTGCGCGGCCACGGACGGGGCGTCGTTGACGAAGGTCTCGTCGAGGGGCACGCCCTTGGAGGCGAGGCCGGGCGCGAACGCCGCGCAGGCGAGCAGCGCGGCGAGGGACACCGCCCAGACCCGGCGCGGCGCCCGGTCGACCAGGCCCGCGATCCGCTGCCAGATCCCGGTGCCGCCGGTCGGATCGGCGGCCGGGCGTGGCTTGGCGGGCCAGTAGGCGACGCGTCCGAGCAGCACCAGGACGGCGGGCAGAAAGGTGAGGGACGCGAGAACGGCGCAGCCGATGCCGATCGCCCCGACCGGGCCCAGCGCCCGGTTGTTGGTCAGATCGCTGAGCAGCAGAGCCAGCAGCCCGAGCGCGACGGTGGCCGCGCTGGCCACGACGGCGCCCCAGGAGCGCCGTACGGCGGCGGTGACGGCCGCGAACCGGTCGGTGCGGGCGGCGAGTTCCTCGCGGTAGCGGGCGGTAACGAGCAGCGCGTAGTCGGTGGCGGCGCCGATGACGAGGATCGAGAGGATGCCCTGCACCTGTCCGTCGACGCGCACCACGCCCCGGTCGGCCAGCGCGTAGACGATCGCGCAGGCCAGGCCGAGCGCGAAGACCGAGCCCAAAATGATCACCAGCGGCAGCAGCACGCTGCGGTAGACCAGCAGCAGGATGACCAGGACGGTCGCCAGGGCGACGCCGAGCAGCAGACCGTCGATGCCGGCGAAGGCGTCCGAGAGGTCGGCCTGGGTCGCGGCGGGTCCGGCCGTCTGGACCGTGGTGCCGGGGACGCGTTCGGCGGCGGTACGGATCCGTTCCAGCGCGTCGGGGAGGTCGTCGCCGAGGTCGGGCCGCAGCGGTACGACGCCCTGGAGCGCCTTTCCGTCCTCGGCGAGCAGCGCCGGGGAGACCTGTCCTGCCACGCCGGGCGTGCCGGTGAGCGAGGCGAGGACGCGGCCGGCCTCGTCGCGACGGTCGGCCAGGGAGGCGTCGTCGGTGCCGGTCCACACCACGACGGCGGGCAGCGTCTCCTCCTGGCGGAACGCCCGCTGTTCGGCGATGACCTCCGTTGACTCGGCGCTGCGCGGCAGGAAGGCGGCCTGGTCGTTGGTCGCGACCTCACCGAGCCGGCCGGCGAAGGGACCGAGGGCGCCGCCGATGCCGAGCCAGACGGCGAGCAGCAGCAGGGGTACGAACAGACGGGCGCGTCGGGGGTTGGGGGGCATGGTCTCCGGGCTCCGGCGTAGCAGGGTGGTCGGTCAGAGCGACAACTAACTCAACGGAAAAGAATCTCAATGATTGAGTTATCTCGCGGCGAGGGTGATCCTAGGCGACGTACTCTCCACCGGTGACGGGCGGCCCCTGGATGCGGGACCCGGACGCGGGATAGGGGAATCCGTCGTTTCAGTGGCCGCTGCGGGGCTCGCGCCCGCCCAGCTCCTCGTTCATCGCCGTGAGGAAGCGCAGCGCCACGGCCAGTTCGTCCTCGTCGAAGCGGTCGGTGGCGGCCTGGGTCGCCTCCGCCAGCGGGCGGAAGTGGACCCGCGCGGCCGGGCGGGCGTCGGCCGCGTAGTGCAGGTGGACCACCCGGCGGTCCGCGCTCTCCCGCACCCGCCGGATGTGCCCGGCGCGCTCCAGCCGGTCCAGGCACGCCGTGACGGCGCCGGAAGTGAGGCCGAGGTGTTCGCGCAGCCGCCCGGGGGTCATCGGCTCCTCGGCGTCGAGGATCGCGGAGAGCGCCTGGACGTCCGTCACGTGCAGCCCCTGTTCACCGGCGAAGCCGTGCATCAGGCGGTTGATCTCGCCGTGCAGCCGGCGCAGCTGGACGGCGAAGGAGTGCAGGTCGGACCCGGCGCCCACGCCGGGCTCCGAGTCTCGTGCCGGCTGCTCCCGGTCGTCTTCCGTGGCCACGTGATCAGCCTATAGAACCACCGCCGGGCGCCACCCGACCGGTCGGTGCCCGCGCCGACGGCAGGCGGTCCGGTCCCGAGGCGGACCTGGGGGTGGCGGGGTGGCCCGGGACGTCGGTCGCGCGCGGCCTCGGCTCCGGGTCAGCCGTGGGCGCGCGCTCGGCCGGGCGGGGGTGCGCCGACCGGAACGCGCGCCCTCGGACCGGCCGGTCCGGAGCCACGGGCGCGCGGTCTCGGGCGGCGACCGGGCCGGCTGCGGTCCGCCACCGGCCGGCGCGGACTGGCCGCGCGCCCAGCCTCGATCCGGTCCCGCGCCGGCCCGCACGGCATCGCACCGCACCGCACCACACCGCTCGCACCGCACCGCTCGCAGCGCACCGCACCGCACCGCTCGCAGCGCACCGCACCGCACCGCTCGCAGCGCACCGCGCTGCACCGACTCCGACGCGCGCCGGGCCCGGCGCGAACCGCCCGCCCCGCCCGCCGTGCACAGCCCCGGCCCGGCTCGACGCGGGCCGGGGCTGGGTGCGCGGGACCTGCGGGACGCACCGCGGCGGCGAAGCGCGCGTCAGCCGTCCGGCGCAGCGCGCATCCACGCCGGCCCGTTCCGTGGAAGTCATCAGGAGGCCGCGAGACCACGGGCGCACGAGCACACGGGCGCACGGGTTCCGCGCGACCGGGGCGCGGTGCGGCCCGGTGCGGCGCGGCGCGGGACGAGAGAGGGACCGAGGGGATGAACGGTGACGACACGGCGGATGAGCGCCTGCGCTGCCTGGTGACGGGCGCGACCGGCTACATCGGCGGGCGGCTGGTCCCGGAACTGCTGGCGGCCGGACACCAGGTGCGGTGTCTGGCCCGGTCCCCCGGCAAGCTGCGCGACCACCCGTGGGCGGGCGAGGTGGAGATCGTCCGCGGGGACGTCACGGACGACGCCTCGGTCGGCGCGGCCCTGCGGGACGTGGACGTGGCGTACTACCTGGTGCACGCGCTGGGCACGGGAAAGGGCTTCGAGGACACGGACCGGCGGGCGGCGACCGTGTTCGCCCGGCAGGCCCGCGCCGCGGGGGTGCGGCGCGTGGTCTATCTCGGCGGCCTCACCCCGGCGGGCGTCCCCGAGCGGGACCTCTCGCCGCACCTGCGCTCACGCGCCGAGGTCGGCCGCATCCTGCTGGAGTCCGGTGTGCCCACGACCGTGCTGCGGGCGGCGGTGATTCTCGGCTCCGGCTCGGCCTCCTTCGAGATGCTGCGGTATCTGACCGAGCGGCTGCCGGTGATGGTCACCCCGAGCTGGGTGCACACCCGGATCCAGCCGGTCGCCGTACGGGACGTACTGCGCGCCCTGGTCGGCAGCGCGCGCATGCCGGCGGAGGTGAACCGGGCGTTCGACATCGGCGGCCCGGAAGTGCTGACGTACCGCGACATGATGCAGCGTTACGCGCGGGTCGCCGGTCTGCCGCGCCGTCTCGTCGTCCCCGTGCCGGTCCTCACGCCCGGCCTGTCCAGCCAGTGGGTCGGCCTGGTCACCCCGGTGCCCGCGTCCATCGCCCGGCCGCTCGCCGAGTCGCTGCGCCACGAGGTCGTGTGCCACGAACACGACATCGCACGCTACGTCCCGGATCCGCCCGGGCATCCGCTCGGCTTCGAGGAGGCGGTACGGCTGGCCCTCCAGCGGGTGCGGGAGGCCCGCGTGGACACCCGCTGGTCGAACGCCTCGGTGCCCGGCGCCCCGAGCGATCCGCTGCCCACGGACCCGGACTGGGCGGGCGGCAGTCTGTACACAGACGAGCGGGAGATCACGGTGGACGCCTCACGGGAGGCGCTGTGGCGGGTCGTCGAGGGCATCGGCGGTGAGCACGGCTGGTACTCCTTCCCGCTCGCCTGGTCCGTGCGCGGCCGGCTGGACCGGCTGCTCGGCGGGGTCGGACTGCGGCGCGGACGCCGGGACGCCCAGCGACTGCGGGCCGGTGACTCGCTGGACTTCTGGCGGGTGGAGGAGATCGACCCGGGGCGGCTGCTGCGGCTGCGGGCCGAGATGCGGCTGCCGGGGCTGGCCTGGCTGGAGATGTACGCCGAGACGGACCCGGCCGGCCGCACCCGGTACCGCCAGCGCGCCCTGTTCCACCCACGCGGTCTGCTCGGCCAGGCCTACTGGTGGGGCGTGTCCCCCTTCCACGCCCTCGTATTCGGCGGCATGGCCCGCAACATCGCGAAGGCGGCGGCCCAGGAACCGACCATCCGGGACCGAAGCCCGTCACCCGCCCGCTGACTCCTTCACCCGCTGACTCCCTCGCCGCTGACTCCTTCACCCGCCCACTCCCCTCCCCCGCTGTCCCGCCACCGCCCCGACGCGCGCCCCCTCGGGACAATGGCCCCATGACCACCACACCGCACCCCCTCGTCACCCGAGCCCGACATCTCGCGCGCGAACTGCTCCTCCCGCACGCCGAGCGGGTCGACCAGGAGGGGCTGCCGCCGGGTCATCTGGCCGCCGTCCGCGAGTCGGGGCTGCTCGGGGTGAGCGCGCCCGAGGCGTACGGCGGTGCGGGGGCGCCCGACGCGGTGGCGCGGGAGGTCCAGGAGATCCTGGCCGGGGCGTGCGGGTCGACCTGGTTCGTGCAGACGCAGCACCACACACCGGTACGGCTGCTGGCCCGCTCGGAACTCCCGGTGCGTGAGCGCCTGTTGCGCCCGCTGGCCTCCGGTGAGCTGATGGCGGGCATCGCGTACGCCCATGTGCGGGCCTTCCCCCGGGTCCCGGTGCGGGCGACGGCCGAGCGGGGCGGCTGGCGGTTCGACGGCACGGTGCCCTGGTACACCGGCTGGGGCCTGAACGACGTGATGCTGCTCGCGGGCGTGACCGAGGCGGCGGAGCTGGTGTTCGCGTTCACCGAGGCGCGGGAGCAGCCGGAGCTGCGCGCCTCGCCGCCGATGCGGCTCGCCGCGCTGACCGCCGCGCGGACCGTGTCCCTGGAGCTGGACGGTCTGCGGGTGCCGGAGGAGTCGGTGGTGCTGCGCACTCCGCAGGAGCGGTTCGCCCTCGTCGACATCCCGCGCAGCGCCAACGCCTCCCCGGCCGTCTTCGGGGTGGCGTACGCGGCACTGCGGCTGCTGGACGACAACCCCGGCGCGCGGGAGACGGCGCAGGCGCTGCGCGGCCGGCTGGACGAGGTGCGGCGCCGGGCGTACGCGCTCGCCGACCATCCCGTCCCGCAGGAGCACATCGAGGAGCGGCTGGAGCTGCGCACCCGGGCGTTCGACCTGATGCGCGCGGCCACGACCGCCGCGGTGGTGGCCGGCGGCGGCCGGACCATGAGCCTGGACAGCCCGGCCCAGCGGCGCGCCCGCGAGGGCATGTTCCTGCTGATCCAGGGCCTGACGGCGCCGGTGCGCGACGCCCAGCTGGCCGCCCTTACCCAGACCTACACATAAAGGATAAATAAGAGCAGAATGAAGATGTGCGGCTCGCTCATCGCCTGCCGCACCCGACGCAGTACGGCCTGCTAGTCAAAGGAGACGAGTCATGGCCAACGTCTCGCCCGCCAGAGGTGACATCAGCAGTCACCCCGATGTTTCCGAGATGCGGGCTCGGTACGACCGCGTGCTCGGCGGTCGTGATGTGGCGCTCGTGGACGGACCGGTGTTCCTCCTCGGTCTGTACTGCGCCGTGTCCCCGTGGATAGTCCACTACACCACCAGCCAGCCCAACCTTGTGCCGCACAATCTGATCATCGGCATCGCGATCGGCCTGCTGGCGCTCGGATTCACCCGGGCTCCGGAACGCATGTACGGCCTGAGCTGGGCCTGCTGCGCTCTGGGCGTGTGGATGATCGTCTCCCCGTGGGTCGTCGGCGACGGACCGGACGCGGGCGTGATCTGGAACAACATCATCATCGGCGCCCTGGCCGTGGTCCTGGGCATGGTCTGCGCGGCTACGGCCGCGAAGAGCGCCCCCCGGCCGTAGAGACAGGCGTGCAGAGACAGGGAGAGACGTAGGGAGACAGGGAGAGACAGAGAGGCCGGCCCCCGCGGGCCGGCCTCGTCATGTACGGCGCGGTGCCGCGGATCACCGGAAGAGTGGTCCGGGGTTCGGCGGGCACCCGCATGCGAGCGGGTGTCGTTCACGAAAACCCGGCAGTCTCTCAACACGAGGAGCGGAGATGGAGATATCAGGCCTCATCAGCGCCCTGGTGATCGGCGTCGTCATCGGCATCCTGGGCCGCCTGGTCGTGCCGGGCCGTCAGCACATCGGAGTGCTGTGGACGATCCTGGTCGGCATCGTGGCCGCGCTGCTCGGCTCGGCGCTCGCCGCCGGGATCGGCGTGGGCGACACCAAGGGCGTCGACTGGGTCGAATGGCTCATCCAGATCGCCCTCGCCGCGCTGGGCGTGGTGGCTCTCGACCGCACGAAGGTGTCGAGGGTCCGGCACTGACACCGGCGCGCGACCAGCACAGTGCGGACGCACGCCTCGGTGCCTGCCGTCCGGACGGACACCCCCTGACGTCCGGACGGCAGGCCTAAACTGGCGTGATCACATCGCGAGAAGGGCCGTACGCCATGGTCGTGAAGGAGACCGAACTGCCGTATCTGCGGCGCTGCGTGGAGCTGGCGGAGCAGGCTCTGGACGCCGGTGACGAGCCGTTCGGCTCGGTGCTGGTGGGCGCGGACGGCACGGTGCTCGCCGAGGACCACAACCGCGTGGCGTCCGGCGACCGCACCCGGCACCCTGAGTTCGAGCTGGCCCGCTGGTCCGCGGCGCACCTGACACCCGAGGAGCGCGCGGCGGCGACCGTCTACACCTCCGGGGAGCACTGCCCGATGTGCGCCGCCGCGCACGCGTGGGTGGGCCTCGGCCGGATCGTGTACGTGGCGTCCTCCGAGCAGCTGTCCTCCTGGCTGGCGGAGTGGGGCGTGCCCGCGCCGCCCGTGCGGACGCTGCCGGTGAACGAGGTCGCGCCGGGCGTGGAGGTGGACGGCCCGGTACCCGAACTCGCCGACGACGTACGCGCGTTGCACCGCCGGTTCTTCCGCGCCCCCTCCCCCTGACCGTCACGCGAAGCGGTCGAGCAGCGCGTCCGGCCCCGCCGCCGGCGCCTCCGGCCCGCCGGCGTCGGCCAGGGCGGGGGCGGTCGCGCGCAGCCGGGGCAGTTCCTGGGCCGAGATGCGGTGCAGCCCGATGCGAAACGCGGGATCGGGCTCCTCGGGCGCGTCGTCCATGGCGCGCAGCTCGACCAGCGAGGTCGTCGGACGCCGCCCGGGTGACGTTCCCGAGCTGGTCGCGGACGCGGGCGCGGTGGCCCGTGCCTGGGGGTGGCGGCCCACCCGCGACCTCGCCGCGATGTGCCGGGACGCCTGGCACTTCCAGCAGCTCGACCCCGACGGCTACGCCGGATCCGCCCGGCGGCCGCCGGGCTGAACGATCTGCTCGCCCGGACCGCGGAGTCGGGGCGGCATCGGTGCCGCGCAGCCGTGACGCCCCCGCGCGGCCCCAGGCCGCCCGAGATGCAGGTGCCGACCGCCGATGCCTACGATCGAGAGGAAACCGGCCACGTCGACGGCCCGGTCTCCTCGGGGCCGAGGAGGAGCTTGCCCTTGCTGCCGGCCCAGCGGCTGATGGCCGCTCATGTGGCGCTGGTCGTGGTCGCCACCGTCGGCTACATGACGGTCCCCGCGACCCGCACCCCGCTGTGGGCCGTGATCGGTCTCGCGGGCGCCGCCGCCCTCGTCACGGGGATGCGGCTCCAGCGGCCCGCGCACCGGTGGCCCTGGTGGGTGCCGGCGGCCGGCCACTTCCCCATCGACGTACTGAAGATCGACAAATTGGCAGGTGTTCGTCGAGGCGTCCGCGCACAAGACGGTGTACGACGGCTGTCTGGTGGCCCGCGGCTCGGTGATCCCGGTGCTGGCCGACGAGGGCGTTTCCACGACGGGCGGCCCGACGAGCTGGACGGCATGCTCGCCGCCGCACCGGCCGGGGCGCCCCGGCTGGTGTGTCTGGACGGCGTCGACAGCATGACCGGCAACGTGGCCGACCTGCCGGCGCCGGCGGCGGTGTGCCGGGCGCACGGGGCGACGCTGTACGTCGACGACACGCACGGCTTCGGGGTGATCGGGGAACGCGGGCCGGGCGAGCCGTGCCGGTACGGGGCGCGCGGCAACGGCGTGGTGCGGTACCGCGGGGAGTCGTACGACGACAGCGTGCCGGTCGGCGGGTTCTCCAAGGCGCACTCGTCGCTGCTGGCGTTCGTGGCGCTGCCGACCCCGCTGAAGAACCGGCTGAAGACGACCGCCGGCCCGTATCGGTACTCGGGTCCCCCGCCGACCGCGTCGCCGGCGACGGCGCTGGCCGGGCTGGACGTCAACGACCGGCGCGGCGACGCGCCCCGGGCGGATCCGTACCGCAGGACGGAGCGGGTCCTGGACCATCTCGACGGGCTGGGCGCCGACACGCTCAACCGGGACCGGCTGCCGATCGTGGAGGTCCCGCTGGCCGACCCCGGCGACCTGGAGGAGGTCGCCGCGTTCCTGTGGCGGGAGGGGATCTGTGTGACACCGGCCGCCTACCCGCTGGTCCCGCGCGACCGGGCCGGCTTCCGGATCCAGATCACGGCCCTCAACTCCGACGAGGACATCGACCGGCTGAACGCCGTGCTGACCCGGCTGGCGGCCCGCTTCCCGCTGCGGTCCCGCAGCCGTTCGGATCAGTCGGTGAAGAGGTGACCGGCATGCGGAGCACACACAACGACGACGTCGACTGGGACCGCTGGCCGGTGGCGGACTACCTGGCCGAGAACTACCGCACCCTGCACCGGGCGGACGCGGCGGTGATCGCGCACCACTCCGCGTACTACCGCCGGCTGCCGCCGCACGGGCTGGCCCGCAGCGTGGAGCTGGGCGCGGGCCCCAACCTCTACCCGCTGATCCTCGCCTCGGCGGTGAGCCGGCGGATCGACGCGGTGGAGGCGGGCGCGGGCAACGTGGCCTATCTGCGGCACCAGATCCTCGACCACCCGGACACCAGCTGGCTGCCGTTCCACGCGCTGTGCCGGCGGCTGAACCCGGCGGTGCCGGCCACCCTGGCGGCGGCGCTGGCGCCGGTGGAGGTGGTGCACGCCGATGTGCGCGCGCTGCCGCCGGGGACGTACGAGCTGGCGTCCATGCACTTCGTCGCCGAGGGCGCCACCGAGGACCCGGCCGAGTTCGCCGAGTTCTGCCGGGTGTTCGTACGGTGCGTGGTGCCCGGCGGGCATCTGGTGGCCGCGTTCATGGAGAACATGCCGACCTACCGGATCGGACCGGAGTCGCGCTGGCCGGGCTGCCCCGTGAACACCGAGCTGGTGCGGGAGGTGTTCGAGCCGCTGACGGAGCGTCTGGAGGTGACCCGGATCGACTCCGACCCGACGCTGCCCGACCACGGGGACACGGGGATGGTGCTGCTCACGGCGGTGTCGGCGCCGCGTGGCCGGGCGTCGTGACCGAAGGGCGAAGGCGGCCTCGACCAGGGCGAAGTGGCTGAACGCGTGGGGAGCGTCGCCCAGTTGGCGGCCGGTGACCGGGTCCCACGGCTCGGCCGGCAGGCCGACGTCGTCGCGGACCGACAGCACCCGCTCGAAGGCGTCCCAGGCCCGGCCCGGCTCTCCGGTCGCGGCGAGCGCGTCGGCGTGCCACAGCGAGCAGTCGACGAACGCGTCCTCGCCGTCCGGCGCGCCGTCCCCGGCCCGCGCGTAGCGCCGCAGGAATCCCTCGCGCTCCAGCGCCGCCATCGCGCGCACCGTGTCACGCAGAACGTGGAAGGCCCTGCCGGGCGGTGGCGTCCGGGGGCCTTCCGTCGTCGGGTGACCGCAGGTCGGACGGTCAGTGGCTCTCGCCCGGGCGGAACCTGCGGCGCAGGGCCGCGCCACCGAGGACGAGGGCCGCCGCGCCTGCGGCGGCGGGCAGGATCGCGTCCGTGCCGGTGTCGGCGAGGACGGACGGGGCGGGCGGCTGCTCCGCCTGCGGGGCGTGAGCCGGTTCGGGCTCCGCCTCGACCGGCGGGGTCCCGGTCTCGGGCTGCGGCTTCACCGGCACGTCGGGCTTGCCGGGCGTGTTCGGGTTGCCGGGCCGCTCGGGTTCGACGGGGTTCTTCGGCCCGCCGCCCGGGGTGTTGACGGACTCGTTGCCGGTGACCGGGTTGCCGATGCCGACCACGTCCACGGTGTTGCCGCTGACGTTGACCGGGAGGTCGACGGGAAGCTGCACCCCGTTGCCGGAGATCACGCCGGGCGAGTCCTGCGTGACGCTCTCCGCGGTCGCGCCGCCGCCCGAGGAGTCCTTCCCGTCGCCGCCCTCGTTGACGCAGGTGTTGCCCGCGGCGGGGTTCAGCAGCCCCACCACGTTCACGGTGTTCCCGCACACGTTGACCGGCACGTGCACCGGAGGCTGGACGGTGTTGCCGGAGATCGCGCCGGGCGAGCCGGCCGCGGCGCCCTCCGCCGTGGAGTCGGCGTGCGCGGGCATCGTGAGAGCCATCGCACCGGACGCGGCGGCGACGGCGAACACACCGTTTCGGGTAACCCGTCTCATAGGTTCCCTGCCTTCCAGAGAGACACGCGGGCACTCACCCGCACCGGACAGACAACGAGGGAACCATCCGGGTTATGGATCGGGTCCCGGCGTGTCCACCGTTCATCCCATCTAGCGACAGGAGCAGCCGATAGAGCGATGAAACGTTCCTCAGCCTGGCCGAAAATCGCACAGGAGACGACGCTCCGGCCGCCCCACCCCGCCCGGAGGCGCCCCTTCCGGCGTCCGCTTATGGTGAGCGAGGGTGCCGTTCCCCGGTCCGCAGCCCGGCGCCCTGGAGGCATCGATGCCGGCAAAGCCGTCGAGGCGGCCCGCACCGCGGCGCCGCGCACTCATCGGGGCCCTCTCCGTGACGCTGCTGTGCGCGGGACTTCCGGCGGTGGCGGCCACGGGCGACGGCCAGCCCGACCTGACCCGCTTCTACCGCCAGAAGGTCGCGTGGGGCCGCTGCCAGGGCATGGACATGCCGAAGGACATGCAGTGCGGCAAGGTCACCGTCCCGCTCGACTACGCCCGCCCGCAGGCCGGCACCCTGGACCTGGCCCTCGCCCGCTACCGGGCCAGCGGCGACCGCCACGGCTCGGTCGTGCTGAACTTCGGCGGCCCCGGCGGATCCGGCCTCGCCGGACTGGCCGGCGGCGGCCGGGAGTACATGGACCTGACCGACCGCTACGACGTGGTGAGCTTCGACCCGCGCGGAGTCGGCCGCTCCTCCCCCGTCAGCTGCGGGAACTCCTTCCAGGCCGCGGAGAACACCGACGACACCGACGAGGTCCTGCGCGATCCGGGGGCGCTGCTGCGGCAGTTGCGCAAGGAGGCCGACGCCTGCGAGGAGCACTCGGGGCCGGTCCTGCCGCACATCGGCACCGTGAACGTCTCCCGCGACCTGGACGTCATCCGCCAGGCGCTCGGCGACAAGAAGCTCAACTACCTCGGTTTCTCCTACGGCACCCGGCTCGGCGCGGTGTACGCCAAGCAGTTCCCCGACCGCGTGGGCCGACTGGCGCTGGACGGCGTGGACACCCTCACCGAACCGCTCACCGAGCAGGGCATCGCGGGGGCGCGGGGGCAGCAGACCGCGCTGGAGGACTTCCTCGACTGGTGCGCGCAGGACGTCGCCTGCCCGTTCGGCCAGGACCCGCGCCGGGCCAGGGAGGACATGCTGCGCCTGGTCCGCTCGCTCGACCGGGACCCGGTGCCGACCGACTTCGGCTACGAGTTCACCGGCCAGGACCTGGTGGGCGCCATCGGACAGGCGCTCTACAGCAAGGAGCTGTGGCCGTCGCTGGAGCGGGCCCTCGCCTCCCTCATGGAGGACGGCGAAACCCACCGCATCGAAGCGTTCGCGACCGGCGGCTATCTCCTCCCGGGCGTCCCGCCGGGCGGCCGGGAGGAGACGCGCCGCCGCGAGACCGGACCGGAGACCGACGGCGGCCTGGCCGACGAGGAGGACATCCCCCTCGACAACCTCGCCGCGGCGCTGATGGCGATCAATTGCGCGGACGATCCCGATCGCCCCACGGCCGACCAGGTCGAACGCGACCTCGACCGGCTGCGCGCCGCGTACGAGCAGGCCTCGCCGGTCTTCGGCCGGTACCGGCTCACCGAGGTGCTGCTCTGCTACGGCCGCCCTCCGGGCACCGACTTCATCCGAGAGCAGGTGAAGGACGTCGACAGCCCGAAGCTGCTGCTGGTGGGCACCCGCGGCGACCCCGCGACGCCGTACCGCTGGACCGTGCAGACCGCACGCCGGCTCGGCCCGTCGGCGGTCGTCCTCGACAACAAGGGCGACGGGCACACCGGATACAGCTCCTCGAAGTGCGTGCACCGCAAGGTCGACGACTTCCTGCTGTACGGCTCCCTGCCGCCGAACGGCAGTTCCTGCGGGCCGGAGGACCAGGAGTGACCTGGGATTTTCTCCCCGAATGCCCGGAAGGTGAATCGGTCCTATGGTGCTGTCATGGAGCACGCACTCAGTCCCACGACCCTCGCCGAGCTGCGCCGCCCGCGCCCCTACCCCGCGGTCTCCGTGCTGACGCCGACCCACCGCCGTGAGCCGGACAAGGCCCAGGACCCGGTCCGGCTGCGCAATGTGGTGGCCGAGGCCAAGAAACAGCTGGAGCACGATCCCGCGGTGCCCCGCGACCGGCGGGCCGATGTCGTCGCCCACCTCGACCAGGCACTGGCCGAGGTGGATCTCACGCACACCGAGGACGGTCTGGTGATCTTCGCGGCGCCGGGTGAGCACCAGGTGTGGTCGCTGGCGCGGCCCGTGCCGGAGCGGGTGGTGCTCTCGGACACCTTCCTCACCCGCAACCTGGTCTCCGCGCAGGCCGCCGAGCGGCCGTTCTGGGTGCTGTCGGTCGCGTCCGACCGGATCACGCTGTGGAACGGCGGAGCCGACCGGGTCGCCGAGGAGCACGCCGGCGGCTTCCCGATGATCCGCGACACCGAGAACTTCGACCCCGAGCGCCAGGAGCGCGTCGGCGACCAGCGCAGTGCCTACCGCGACGAGGGCACCCGGCACTTCCTGCGTGAGGCCGACCGGGCGGTCGGCGCGGTCCTGCGCGACAGCCCGCGCCCGCTGTACGTGACCGGCGAGCCCGCCGCGCTCGCCCTCCTCAACGACGTCGGCGAGGCCACCAAGGGCGCCGCCCAGGTCCCGCGCGGCGGTCTGGCGCACGCCTCCGCGGACGCGGTCTGGCAGGCGCTGCGCCCGCTGATCCAGGCCGAGGAGGCCCGCACCGTGGACAGCGTGGCCGACCAGCTGGAAGCGGCCCGCGGCCACCGGGAGTTCGTGGCCGGCGTGGACGAGGTCTGGCAGAACGCCAAGCAGGCCCGCGTGCGGCTGCTCGCCGTGGAGGAGAACTACCGGGTGACGGTGCGCGACGACGGCGACCACTTGGTCCCGGCCGACAGCGGCGACCTCGACGCCCGCGAGGACATCGTGGACGAGGTCGTCGAGCAGTGCCTGGAGACCGGCGCCGACGTGCGCTTCGTCCCCGACGGCACACTGGGCGAGGCGGGCGGCATCGCCGGGGTGCTGCGCTACTGACCGGCGGCAACCGGGGCACCGCGCCACTGACGGCGCCCGCGACCCCGCCCGTACGCTACGCCGGGACGGTCGGCGAGGTCGACGAGGTCGGCGAGAGGGAGTACGGGCGTGGGTGACCTGCTGGGTGTGGCGGTGCTGGGTGCGGGACACATGGGAGCCGATCACATACGGCGGCTCGATCAGGTGGTGAGCGGCGCCAGGGTGGCCGCGGTGGCCGACCCCGACCCGGACCGCGCGAAGGAGGCGGTGGCCGGGCTGGACGGGGTCACCGTGCACACCGAGACCGAGGCGGCGCTGGACGCGCCCGGCGTGGACGCCGTACTGATCGCCTCCCCCGGCCCGGCGCACGAGGAGGCGCTGCGCGCGGCGTTCGCGCGCGGGCTGCCGGTGCTGTGCGAGAAGCCCATGGTGCCGGAGTCCGCGGGCGCGCTGCGGGTGGTCGAGGCGGAGGCGCGGCTCGGGCGGCGGCTCGCGCAGATCGGGTTCATGCGGCGCTACGACGCCGAGTACCGCGGGCTCAAGGAGCTGCTGGACTCCGGGCGGCTGGGCCGGACGCTGATGCTGCACTGTGTGCACCGCAACGTCTCCTCCCCGCCGGACTTCACCAGTGCGATGCTGATCGACAGTTCCGTCGCGCACGAGATCGACGCGGCCCGCTGGCTGCTGGCGCAGGAGCTGACGGCGGTGACGGTGGTGCGGCCCCGGCCGTCCGCGCTGGCCCCGGAGGGGTTGCTGGACCCGCAGTTCGTGCTGTTCGAGACCGAGGCGGGCGCTCTGGTGGACGTGGAGGTGTTCGTCAACTGCGGCTTCGGTTACCAGGTGCGCTGCGAGGCGGTCTGCGAGGCGGGCAGCGCGCGGATCGGTGAGCGGCACACGATGGTGGTGACGGCCGACGGCGAGGCGCGCGAGGAGGTGCCGCGTGACTATCTCGTCCGGTTCGCGGACGCCTACGACCGCGAGGTGCAGGCCTGGGTGGACGCCACCCGGCGGGGGCGGGTGACCGGCCCGAGCGCCTGGGACGGGTACGCGGCGGCGGCGGTCGCGGAGGCCGGGGTCCGCTCCCTGGAGGGCGGCGGCCGCATGGCCGTGGAACTCGCCCCGCGCCCGGCGCTGTACGCGGGCCCGGGGGCCTGACTCAGACCTCGTCGAACAGACTGCTCAGCCCCCGGTCGACGGCCTCCGCCACATCCTCCCGACCGGCGGCCACCACGGCGTAGCTGCGCAGCAGGAACCGGCGCAGGGCGGCCGTGTCGAACTGGAGGAGCGCCAGCCCGTACGGCGAGTGGAACTCCACCGCGGTGCGCTCCCGGCCGCACGGCCACAGATGCACGTCCCCGCAGCCGGCGGGGCCGCGCAGCCCCTCCTCCAGCAGGGTGCGGGCGAAGGTCCAGCTGACCGCCTCGCCGTCCAGGGCCGCGTGGGGCGGGAAGTCGAAGTACACCGCGAACGGGTCGTCGGCGGTGTACCGGAGCACGGCGGGCACGGGCTTCTCCTGCTCGTCCGCCGTGATCAGGCGGGCGCTCGCGGTCTGCTGGAGGGTCGGTTCCATGGGCGTCTCCCTGCGGGTGCGCGATCGGGCCGGTGTGCCAGTACGAGCGCGCTGAGGCCCGTCACATTCTGTGATCCGCGTCACTTCGTCGAGAAGTACCGCACGACCTGGAACAGAGGTGCGTCGAACAAGCGAATGAGCGCCGCTTCGAGCGCCCGACAGTCAGTCAAGTCGCGTACGTGACCTACGACTTGGACACCGGATGACGTACGCCCGAGGTACGCCGCAGCCACTCCGGGAAGACTCTGGCATATGCCAGAAGCACCACCGTATCGTGTGTTGCCGAATCCCTTACGGGGCGTCTCGGGCTGTGCAACAGTCATAGCGGTCCCCCCTTTTTCTCCTTGGCCAACCGTTCCCGCATCGGAGTACGTCATGCCGTCCCATCTCTCCGCGGACCACCCAGCCGCCCAGCCGCCCGGACGCGGCCAGGTCGACGCCCTGATCACCCAGGCGCGGCGGCTCAAGGGCGAGGTGGACGCGGTACGACGGGACACCCGGGGGGACGGAACGGACGACGACCCGCGCGGCCGCTGGGAGCGCGCCCTGTACGACCTGGCGCTGCATCAGCTGAACGACCTCGACGAGCATCTGGCCCAGCTGCGCGATGGGCCGCGCCCCGCACCGGCGCCGCAGGCCGCGGTGCCGGCCGCCCGCACCGCACCGGAGCCGGCCGCGAGCGGTTCGCTGCTCAGCCGGGTCGGCAGCGCCGAGTGGGACCTGCTGACCGACGCGGCCACCTGGTCCCCGGAGCTGTACGCGATCCTCGGCCGCGATCCCGCCACTCCCCCGCTCACCCTGGACGAACTGCCGTCCCTGGTGCTCGAGAAGGACCGTCCGAAGCTGACCGCGATGGTCACGGGCTGCCTGGTGGACGCCCGGCGTATCGACGACGAGTTCCGGATCGTCCGCCCCGGCGGCGAGGTCCGTACCGTGCACATGATGGGCGAGCCCGTGCTCGACGCCGACGGCAGCACCGCCTCGATGTGGGCGGTCCTGCGCGACGTCAGCGAACTGCGCCGCAGCCAGCGGGCCGTGAGCGAGACCCGTGACTCGCTCCAGCGCCACCGGCACCAGGCACAGACCGAGCACCGGCTTGCGGTCGAGCTGCAGGAGGCCGTGCTGCCGGCATGGCGCGGCACCCTGCGGCTCCCGCACCACGGCCGGGAGAGCCTGGACCTGTCGGGCCGCTATCTGCCCGCGACGACGAGCACGTTCGTGGGCGGCGACTGGTACGACGCGCTCGAACTCCCCGGCGGCGACACCTTGCTGAGCGTCGGTGACCTCACCGGGCACGGCCCCGCCGTCACCTCCCACATGGCGATGCTGCTGGGCGCCCTGCGCGGCATGGCGATGGCCGGCACCCGGCCGGGCCCGCTGATGGCCTGGCTCAACCAGCTGCTGGACACCACCGCCCAGCCCGCCCTCGGCAGCGCCGTCTGCTGCCGCTACCGCCCCGAGACCCGCACGCTGGTCTGGGCCCACGCGGATCACCCCGCCCCCCTGCTGTTCCGCGACGGAACGGGACGCAGGCTGAGCGCGCCGGACGGCGTCCTGCTCGGCGCGACCTCCGGTGCCGGCTACGGCGAGGCCGAGGAGACCCTGGAGGCGGGCGACCTGCTCCTGCTGCACACCGACGGGCTGGTGCCCGGGCGAGCGGCGGATCCGGCCGCCGGGGACCGACTCCTCGCCTTGGCCCCGCGGTTCGCCGCGGCGCGCACCGCGGAGGACTGTGTGCGGGCGGTCGTGGAGGAGCTCGGTGAGACGGGGCGTGAGGACGATGCCTGTGTGCTCGTCGCCCGGGTGACCGCGTAGCGCGTGGCGCCCCGGCTCCTCCTCGGCGCCCGATGCTCGCGTGGACCGGCGCGTTGTCCGGTGTGCGGTCCTGCGCGTGGTCCGGTGTCCGTTCTTCTCGTCGGCCGATGACGCTCACGCGCGGGCCGCGTTGCCGCCGCCCAGCTTCCTGGCCTGGTCCTTCGGCAGGGCCAGCTTGATCTCCTCCCGCAGCTCCTGGATCTTCGGGTAGGTGGCGTACTGGGCGGTGAGCCGGTACATCTGTCGCAGCCGGTCCCAGGTGCGGCGCGAGGAGTTGGAGCTCATCGACACCAGCGCGAGGCGCGCGTACCCGGCGGCCTGCTCCGGGTCGTCGGCGATGAAGCAGGCGGACGCCATGGAGAGATGGTCGAAGATCTTCGACCGCTCCTGTGCGTCGACCCGCAGGGCCAGCGCCTTGTCCGCGTAGTGCTGGGCGTGCACGGCCGCCCCCGGCTCGAACTCCGCGAGCGTGCGATAGGCGAGGGCCTGCATGCCGTACAGATCCGCCTCGTTGAACAGCTGCATCCAGCTGGGCGGTGGCACGTCGCCCTTGTCGGAGACGAAGAGGTCCTCCGCCTGGCCGAGGGTGCGGCGCATGGCCTGGCCCTTGCCCATGGACGCCTGGGCCCACGCCTCGATGGTGTGGAACATCGCCTTGGTGCGGGGCAGCACCTCCTCGCCGGAGCCGGACTGGGCGAGCTTCATCAGGTCCAGCGCGTCGTCGGGCCGGCCCAGGTGCACCATCTGGCGGGCCGCCCGCGACAACGCCTCGCCGGCCCGGGGACGGTCACCGCCCTCTCTCGCGGCATGGGCGGCGATCACGAAGTACTTCTGGGCCGTGGGCTCCAGGCCGACGTCGTGCGACATCCAGCCCGCGAGGACGGCGAGGTTGGCCGCGACGCCCCACAGGCGCCGTTGCAGATGGGGTGGGTGGTGGTAGGCGAGGATGCCGCCGACCTCGTTGAGCTGGCCCACGACCGCCTTGCGCTGGAGCCCGCCGCCGCGGGCGGCGTCCCAGGCGCGGAACACCTCGACCGAGCGCTCCAGCTCCTCGATCTCCTGCGACCCGATGGGGGCGGCCTCGTAGCGGTCGAACCCAGCGGGGTCGGCGTGCAGGGGATCGTCGAAACGGGGGGCGTCGGCCGCCAGGGCCGGGTCGGTGTGCAGCCAGTCGTGCATGGCGCTGCTGAGTGCGGATCCCGCGGCGAGCGCGGCGCCCGCGCCCACCAAACCGCGTCGGTTGAGCATGAGGTCCATTCCCGTGAATTCGGTGAGGACCGCGGCGGTTCGCTCGGGCGCCCACGGCACTCCGTCGGGATGCTGCGCATTCCCGCCGCCCTGCCGTTTCCCCGCACGCCCGTGCCGTACCAGACCGAGGTCCTCGATGGTCACGACACGGCCGAGACGCTCGGTGAACAGCGCCGCCAGCACCCGCGGCACCGGATCGCGCGGGATCTCTCCCATGTCGATCCACCGCCGCACCCGCGAGGTGTCGGTCGCCAGCTGGGGGTGGCCCATGGCCGCCGCCTGCCGGTTGACCAGCCTCGCGAGTTCCCCCTTGGACCAGCCGGCCAGGCCGAACAGGTCCGCAAGGCGGGTGTTGGGTTGTCCGCTCACGTCAAGCCCCCAGGTACTCGGCTGAGTTGACACTAGCCCGGTGAGACATGCCGGGCGACTATTCGCCAGGGTTCGCCAGGGTCCGCCAGATGGTGTGCCACCGGCCATCGGGTGTCAGGTAGGAACGCGCCACCCCGACCCGGTCGCCCCTGATGCGACAGGTGCATTCCCCAGGGTGTACCCGGACGGCCGGGTCGGGAGGCGTTTTGCAGACGCAGGCACACGAAGGGATCTGTATCGCCCATGTACGCAGCATCGTCCTCCGTGTCCGCCCCGCCCCGGCCGCTGTACCCCCGCCCGGGTGGCGGCGGCCCCTACCTCGCCCCCGCGCGCCCGGCCTCCCCCGTGCTCGGACAGGGCACGGCGCGGCGCGGCGGGGGGTTCACCCAACCGCTCAGCGGGAGACTCGACTTGTCCGGCCCTCAGGGCGCCCAGCTGCGCACGGCCATCGCGTCGGTGCACCGGATCTGCCCGGAGTTCGCACCGGTGCAGGTCCTGCGGCGCAGCGGGCGGTCCGTGCTCCTGGTCGGCACGACCGGGCGCAGCACGGCCGTCGCCAAGTGTTTACTGGACCACTCCCCCGTGTGGGCGGAGCGGATCCGGCACGAAATAGCTGCATACCGCTCGTTCGTCCGGCACCGCCCTCCGGTGCGGGTGCCGAGGCTGATCGCGGCGGATCCGGACAACTGCACCCTGGTGATCGAGCGGATGCCGGGCCGGGCGGCGGCGTTGCAGCGCCACCCCGTGGAGGCTCCGCCGCGGGCGGACATCCGGGCGGCGCTCGGCGCGATCTGCCGGCTGAACGCCTGGCGGCCGCCGGCGGGCACGTTCGACGCGCCGCTGGACTACGCGGCGCGGATCAACCGGTACCACGAGCTGGGACTGCTGACCGACCGTGACCTCGGCGACCTGCAGAAACTGCTGCACGGCATCGCCATGGCGGCCGGACGGCAGGGCATGGGCCAGTTCTGCCACGGGGACGCGCTGCTGTCGAACGTGCTGCTGTCGCCGGCCGGTCCGGTGCTGGTGGACTGGGAGCACGCGGGCTGGTACCTGCCGGGCTATGACCTCGCCACACTGTGGTCGGTGCTCGCGGACGCCCCGGCGGCGCGGCGGCACATCAGCCAGATCGCGCAGTCCGCGGGCCCGGCCTCGCGGGACGCGTTCCTGGTGAATCTGATGCTGGTCCTGACCCGGGAGATCCGCACCTACGAGACGGCCGTACAGCGTTCGATGCACGAGACGCCCCCGGCGGCACCGGGAGCGGCCCACCCGGCCGCCGCGCAGTCCGGCGAGGAGCAGCGGCTGCTGCTGCGGCGGCTGCACGACGACTGCCAGCTGGCCCGCCGGGCCGTGCGCGCGGCGGTCGGCACTCGCTGACGGGGATCGCGGTCCGCGGCGCGCCGACGACGACGGCGCACCGCGGACCCCGTCATGTCCGCGCACCGCGGACCCCGTCATGTCCGCGCACGACGGACCTCACATCAGCGCCCCGCCACCCCCACTGGTGTACGCCAGTGACGCTTCGCAGGCCCGCGTCCCGCCGCCGCGAAACTCCCGCCGAACCGCGTTGACGTGGGAAGTCGCTCGGTGTCTTGCATGATTGACGGATCGTCGGAGAGCCGGTACCACTGTCAGGCTCCGCACGGCTCATCGCGCCCGACCGTCCCAGGAGGCTGCCTTGCGAGGTTCCGGAACCGATTCCCGTCGAGCCGCCGGGCCGAGACCCGGACGGCGTGTCGCCGGTGCCGTGGCCGGCGCGGCTCTGCTGCTGCCGTTGCTGGGCGCCGCCCCGGCCGAGGGCGGTGAGACGGCGGGCGGTCTGCAACAGGCGTTCGCCGCCGCGTCCGAGACGTACGACGTGCCGCAGAGCGTGCTGCTCGGCGTGTCCTACCTCCAGTCCCGCTGGGACACCCACGCCGGAGCGCCGAGCGTCGTCGGCGGCTACGGCCCGATGCACCTCACCGACGCCCGTACCGCCCTGGCGACCGCTCCCCCGCACCACTCCGAGGACACGGAGGACCCGCGCGGCGACGACTCCCGCCCGCCGCTGCTCCCCACGGCCGAGGTACCGCACGTCACGGACCTGCCCGCCCGTCTCACCACACTGACGAAGGCCGCCGAGCTGACCGGCCTGGCGCCCGAGCGGCTGCGCACGGACCCGGCCGCGAACATCGCCGGCGGTGCGGCGCTGCTCGCCGCGGCGCAGCGGGAGCTGGGGGCGCCGCCGAGCGCGGATCCGGCGGACTGGTACGCGGCGGTGGCCCGCTTCTCCGGCGCGGACGACACCGCCACGGCGGCGGCGTACGCGAACGACGTGTACGACGTGCTGCGGGCCGGCGGGGAGCGGCGCACGGACGCCGGGCAGCGGGTCGCCCTGCCCGCGCAGCCGGACCTGGTGCCCGACACCGCCCGGCTGCGGCAGGCGGGTCTGCGCACCGCCGACGCCGAGGGCACCGAGTGCCCGCCGACGGTGTCGTGCGAGTGGATCCCGGCACCGTACGAGGAGTTCGGGGACGGCGACTACGGCAACCACGACCTCGCCGACCGGCCCCGTTCCCAGGAGATCGACTACATCATCGTGCACGACACGGAGGGCCGCTGGGAGGGCGTCCTGGATCTGGTGCAGGACCCCACCTATGTGTCCTGGCACTACAGTCTGCGCTCCACCGACGGTCACATCGCCCAGCATGTGAAGGCGAAGGACGTGGCCTGGCACGCGGGCAACTGGTTCGTCAACGCCAAGTCGATCGGCCTGGAGCACGAGGGTTTCCTGGCGTCGCCGGACGCCTGGTACACGGAGGCCATGTACCGCTCGTCGGCGCGGCTGGTGAGGTACCTGGCGAAGACGTACGACATCCCGCTGGACCGGCAGCACATCCTCGGTCACGACAACGTGCCGGGCCCGACCCCGGCGACCGTGCCGGGAATGCACACCGACCCGGGGCCGTACTGGGACTGGCAGCACTACTTCACGCTGCTCGGCCGCCCGTTCCAGCCCACGGCGGGCCAGGGCTCCGGTGTGGTGACGATCCGCCCGGACTACGCCGCGAACCGCCCGGAGTTCACCGGCTGCGTCTCCCGGGGCGAGCCGTGCGCGGTGCACGGGTCGAGCGCGGTGCGGCTGTACTCCGGTCCCGGCGAGGGGTATCCGCTGGTCAAGGACATCGGTCTCCGTCCGGGCGGCGGTGACTCGACGACCGGCGTCAACGACATCGGCTCGCGGGTCTCCACCGGGCAGCAGTACGCGGTGGCGGACCGCTCCGGTGACTGGACGGCGATCTGGTATCTCGGCCAGAAGGCCTGGTTCAAGAACCCGAAGAAGTCCCCGGCGGCCGTCCCGGCGAGGGGCGTGGTGGTGACGCCGAAGGACGGCCGGACGAGCGTCCCGGTCTACGGCCGCGCCTATCCGGAGGCCTCCGCCTATCCGGCGGGCGTGCCCGCGCAGCCGGTGACGCCGCTGCCGTACAAGCTGCCGGCCGGGCAGCGCTATGTCGTGGGCGAGCGGCTGCCCGGCGAGTACTACTACGCGGTCACCTACGACACCGGCTCGCACCGCGTGGTGACCGGCAAGGACCTCTACTACGAGATCCAGTTCGGCCACCGGGTGGCGTTCGTGCGGGCGGCCGACGTCGACGTGGTGCCGTCGGCCGGGTGACGCGCGGGCCTCAGCCCTGCTGGAAAAGCTCCGCCGGGAGCGGCTTCAGCAGGGCGTAGAGGTCGTCGGTGATGGGGCGGTCCCAGGCGGCGATGGTGACCAGGACGTTGTCGCTGCGGTCGAACTGGACGCAGGAGATCCGGCTCTCGGAGAGCTTGACGCGGCGCACGATGAGCAGGTTGTCGCCCTGCATCACGGGTACGTCCTCGGTCCCGACGACGGTCACCTCCTCGTCGTTCTCCAGCGCCAGCAGCAGCTGGGCCACCTCGAAGGGGACCTGGCCCTCGGGGACCTCACGGGCCGGGGAGCCCTCGGGGAGGTTGCCGATGATCATGGCGGGGCCACGGCCGCCGAACAGGTCGTAACGGAGGAAGACGCCCTGGCAGCTGCCGTCGGGGGCGGGCAGCAGGCCCGCGCCCAGATTGCCGGGCCAGTCGCCCGGATCCATGGCCAGTACGTCGAAGTCGGGCCCGGCGGGAGTGGCACTGCGGCGGCGGAGGAACGACATGTCGCCATGGTACGTGGCCGCACCGCATCGGCGCCGGGCGGGATGCGGCTCGACGGGATCGAGTGCGCCGACTGTGGGGGCGGCTCGGCGCGCGGGGGCTGCGGGGCGGGGGCCGGTGCCAGGACACCCTGCGCCGGTTGCGGGGGCCGGGGCCAGGACACCCTGCGCCGGTTGCGGTCCCCCAGGGCGCCGGGCCCGGGCGGGCCGCGGCGCCCGGGCCCGCGGTGAACAGCCGGCGGTGCGGCTCGGGGCCGTCGGGGCCGAGGTCCGGGAAGGCGATCGCGGCTCGGACCGAGAGGGAGCGCCGGGCGTCCGTGCCGCCGCGGCCCGTGCGGGCCACGGTCACCCCGCACGTCGCGTGGGGCCGGTGGCGGTGGCCAGGGCGGCTCGCCGGTGCCGCGTCGCGGCCAGGGCCGGAGGCCGGTCTCAGCCGCCGTCCTCCGGGGGAGCGGGCGGGACCACCGCGACCGGGCTCGGGGCGTGGAGGAGGACGGCGTGGGTGACCGAGCCGAGCATGCGGGCGGGGGCGAGCAGGCGGCGGCGGTGGCGGCCGACGACGGTCAGGGTGGCGCCCTGAGCGGCGGCGACGAGTTGTCCGGCCGCGTCGCCGGGTGCGACGTACGGTTCCACCTCGACCTCGGGGTGGCGGGCGCGGTGCGGGGCGAGGAAGCCCTCCGCGAGGACCCGGATCTCGTGTTCGACGGCGTCCTGGTCGATCCCGGTGGGCAGCAGCTCCCCGGGCGCGCCGGTCCACAGTTGCACGGGCCACGGATAGGCCGCGACCGCCTGGAGGCGGGCGTCGCGCAGGGCTGCCTCGGCGAAGGCGAAGGCGAGCACGGCGTCGTCGGGGCTGTCCACGTTGAGGCCGACGACCACGCGGGGGCCGGGGGCCGCCGGGGGGATGCCGTCGAGTTCGCGTCCGGGCCGGGGCACCACGACGACCGGGCACTCGGCGTCCCGCGCGGTGGTCAGCCCGTTGGAGCCGAGCAGCAGGCTGGTGAAGCCGCCGCGGCCCCGGGAGCCCAGTACCAGGAGCTGGGCCTCGGCGCCGAGTTCGGGCAGGGTGGCGCCGGGTGCGCCGTCCACCGCGACGAGCTCCACCGACGCCGGGCCGGTGCGCCCGTCGAGATAGTCGCGTGCCTGGTCGAGCACGGGGTCGGTCGCGGCCCGTGGCGGCATCGGGAGCGCGATCCCGGCCGGGGCCCAGGCCGCGTACTGCCGTACGTGCACCACGCGCAGCGTCGCGGCGCGCCTGCGGGCGGCGTCGAAGGCCCAGTCGAGGGCGCGCAGGCTGTCGTCCGAACCGTCGAACGCCGCGATGACCGGCAGGGTGTCCATGGGTTCCTCACCTCCGGAATGCGATCCGCCGCTTCCGGGGCCAGCCTGACGCAGGCGGCGGCCCCGGAGCGCCGTACGGCGTCACGTGTCCGGAAAAAGCGGCGGTGAACCCCCGGATCGGCTCCCCGGCCGGCCGGTCCCCCCGGTCAGGTGAGGTCGAACTCGCCCTCCCGCGCCCCCGACACGAACGCTCCCCACTCGGCGGGGGTGAAGATCAGGGACGGGCTCTCCGGGCGGCCGCTGTTGCGCATCGCGATGAACCCCTCGACAAAGGCGATCTGGACATCCCCGAGTCCGCGGCTGCCGGACTGCCACTCGGCCTTGCTCAGGTCCAGGTCCGGCTTGTCCCAGCCGGTCAGCGGCTTGTGCTGGGTGGTGCTCTCGGCCACGTCCGTGCTCCTCCCGATTCGTCGTCCGCGGCCAGCCTAGCGATCGGGTCCCGCGGCGGACAGGCCACGTGTGGGGGACCTTTCCCCCGGGGACTACCGGTCCGCGCGGGAGCCGGCGGCCAGGAAGGCGGTGACGCGGTCCGTGAACCACTCCGGGTCGTCGAGCCACGGATAGTGCCCGGCACCGGGCTGCACGACGCACCGCGCGTGCGGGAGGACGGCGGCGGCGCGGCGGGCGAGGGCGGGGCTCGGCCCGCCGTCGAGTTCGCCGGCGAGGACGAGGACGGGGGCGGTCAGCCGGGCGAGGGCGGCGCGGGTCGCGGGCGGGTCGTAGGCGCCCTCGGAGCCGTAGACGTCGGCGGCCTCCTCGTTGGTCTCCGCCTCCTCGCGGGCGGCGTGCGCGGCGGCGGTGGCGTCCCAGCGGCCGTAGAAGAAGGGCACGAGGGCGTCGTCGAAGTCGCGCTCGCCCGCGAGCCAGGCCTTGAACACCGGGAAGGCGCGCTCGAACCACGGCTCGCCCGCTCGCAGCCGGGCCGCCGCCAGCCGGTCCTCGGCCGTCGCGGGCAGGCCCAGCGCCCTGGGCGTGACGGTGACCAGCACGAGCCGCGCCACCCGATCGGGGTACCGGGCGGCGTACAGCATCGCCAGGCTTCCGCCCGCCGAGTGCCCGAGCAGGTCGATCCGCTCCAGACCCAGCTCCCGCCGCAGCGCCTCCACGTCGTCGACCAGCCGGTCACAGCGGTACGACGCCGGGTCCGCGGGCACCTCGGACTCGCCCGTGCCGCGCAGGTCCGGCAGCACCAGCCGCCGGTGCCGCCCGAGTCCACCCAGGTTGCCGAGGTAGGCGGAGGCGCGCATGGGCCCGCCGGGGAGGACGACGAGCGGGTCGCCCGCGCCGCGCAGGTGGTAGGCGAGGCGGGTTCCGTCGGGGGCGCTGAAGGTCGGCATGGCGCCGATGATCGCCGGGGCCCGCCGGCTGCCGCAAGGCAGTTCGGGCGGGGCGGGGTCCCGCGTGGGCGAGAAAGTGCGCGCTGACCTCTTGCGCGTGTGCCGCCGGGGCTGGATTACTGATCTCCACGACCTCGACCGAATGATCGGTCGCCCGGATTGGTGCGGTTGGTGAGGGAGTAGTCCGCATGGCGGAAGCGACGGAGCTGCTGGACGCGGGAGAACGGCTCGATCCGGAAGGGCTGCGGGCGCTGCAACTGGAGCGGCTGCGGGCCACGCTGCGGCACGCGTACGCGAACGTGCCCTTCTACCGGGAGTCCTTCGACAAGGCCGGTGTCCACCCGGACGACTGCCACTCGCTCGCCGATCTGGCCCGGTTCCCGTTCACGACCAAGGCGGACCTGCGGGAGAACTACCCGTACGGGATGTTCGCCGTACCGCAGGACCGTATCCGCCGCATCCACGCCTCCAGCGGGACGACCGGGCAGCCCACGGTGGTGGGGTACACCGAAAGCGATCTGTCCATGTGGGCGGACATGGTGGCGCGTTCGATCCGCGCGGCGGGCGGCAGGCCGGGCGACCGGGTGCATGTGGCGTACGGATACGGCCTGTTCACCGGCGGCCTCGGCGCGCACTACGGGGCCGAACGGCTCGGCTGTACGGTCATCCCCGCGTCCGGCGGCATGACCGCCCGCCAGGTCCGGCTCATCCAGGACCTGAGGCCGGACATCATCATGGTCACGCCGTCGTACATGCTCACGCTGCTGGACGAGTTCGAACGGCAGGGCGTCGACCCGCGCGGAACCTCGCTGCGCGTCGGTGTCTTCGGCGCCGAGCCGTGGACCGAGCGGATGCGGCGGGAGATCGAGGAGCGGTTCGCCATCGACGCGGTCGACATTTACGGCCTGTCGGAGGTGATCGGCCCCGGCGTCGCCCAGGAGTGCGTGGAGACCAAGGACGGGCTGCACATCTGGGAGGACCACTTCTACCCCGAGGTCGTGGACCCGGTCACCGGCGAGGTGCTGCCGGACGGCGAGGAGGGGGAACTGGTCTTCACCTCGCTCACCAAGGAGGCGATGCCCGTCGTCCGCTACCGCACGCGTGATCTCACCCGGCTGCTGCCGGGCACGGCCCGGGTGTTCCGGCGGATGGCGAAGGTCACCGGACGCAGCGACGACATGGTGATCCTGCGCGGGGTGAACCTCTTCCCCACGCAGATCGAGGAGATCGTGCTGCGCACCCCGGGCGTGGCCCCGCACTTCCAGCTGCGCCTCACCCGGGAGGGCCGGCTCGACGCCCTCACGGTCCTGGCCGAGGCCCGCCCCGACGCGGGCCCCGAGGTCCGTGAGGCCGCCGCCCGTTCGATCGCGGCGGCCGTGAAGGACGGCATCGGGGTGTCGGTGTCGGTGGCGATCGTCGACCCGGAGTCGCTGGAGCGGTCGGTGGGCAAGATCCGCCGGATCGTGGACCTGCGGCCGAAGCGCTGAGTCAGTCGCGTTCCCGCCCGCGTCGCGGCGTGCCGCGCAGGGAGGCCACGACCAGGCGGCCGTACCGGGTGGTGAGGGCCGCGGCGGTGGCGGCCAGGGCGCCGGTGAGGGCGATGAGGAGGTGCCAGGGGTTCTCGTCGCCCAGCACCTGGAGGACGGAGAGGGCGGTGCCCAGGGGCAGGCCGAGGACGGTGAGGACTCCGAGGGCTCCCGCGATCTGCCGGCTCTCGCGGGTCTGGACGATCCGGCTGTAGTCGGCGGCCTCGGCCAGGATGTCGGTGAACAGTTCGGGCAGCCGGTGCTGGGCCTGGAAGGCGCGCAGCAGTCCGTCGGCGGGGCCGTGCACGGTCTGGTGGCGGCGCCAGCAGGTGCTGCGGAAGACGGCGATGTGCCGTTCCAGCGCGGACACCCGCCGGGCCAGTCCCGGGGTGCTGTCGAAGACCTGGGACAGCTCGTCGGTGAGCGCGTCGAGGTGGTCGCGCTGGACCATGCCGAGCAGGAGGGCGTCCAGGTACACCGCGCGGGCCTGGACCGCCGCGAATTCGTAGAAGTCGCCGGGTCCTTGGTCGGGCCGGTGGCCGAGGAACGCGGCGCCGTGGCGGCCGACCAGGGCGCTCCAGTCGGCGGAGATGCGGATCGCCTCGGCGGAGATCCCCTCGACGCGTTCCGGTGGGGACGGGTTGTCGGCCTCCGTCGACCGCCACGCCAGCTCGCGCAGCCGGCGGTCGGCCGAGACGGGCAGCCGGCCGTCGGCCTCGCGCAGGACGGCGGTGTGGGTGGCGCCGGGGCTGAAGAAGGCCACGGTGTACGGCCGGGCCAGCGCGAAGGGGGCCCGGGGCGGCGCGGTGTCGGCCACGCCGCCGAACAGCACGGCCGGATCCAGCGCCCCGGTCAGCGGATCGGGGCCCGCGCCCGCCCGGTGCCCGATCCCCCGCAGGACCGCCGGCAGCGGGACATCGCGTACGGCGAAGTGCAGTACGCCGAGCGCGTGCCGGGGCTCCTTGGGTGTCGCCACCCGCAGCAGTTCCAGGCCCTCCAGCGTCAGCGGGCCCTCGGTGACCGACGCTCTGCGGTGCCATCGGCGTCCGTAGAGAGCGCGTGCCGCCGCCGGCGCGTAGTACTGGCCGCGGCGTTCCGCGTCCCAGCGCCGCTCCTCGGTGCCGAACGGCAGCGGCCCCCGCTCCCAGTCCGGCTCGCCGTCCAGCAGCACCGGTATCACCACCGACACCGCCTGCCGCGCGCCCGGTGCCTCGACCGGATCGTCGCTCACTCCGTCGTTCAACCGCGGTCCCGCAGTTCCCGTTTGAGGATCTTGCCGCTGGCGTTGCGGGGCAGGCTGTCGACGAAGACGACGCGTTTGGGCGCCTTGAAGGGGGTCAGGCGCTCGCGGGCGTGCGCGATCAGCTCGGCCTCGCTCACCTCGCCGCGCGGGACGACGAAGGCGGTGATCGCCTCGATCCACTTCTCGTCGGGCAGGCCGACGACGGCCGCCTCGGCGACGCCCTCGTGGGTGTAGAGGGCGTCCTCGACCTGGCGCGAGGCGACCAGGACGCCACCGGAGTTGATGACGTCCTTCACGCGGTCGACGATGGTGAAGTAGCCGTCCGCGTCGCGGACCGCGAGGTCGCCGGAGCGGAACCAGCCGTCGCGGAAGGCGGCGGCGGTCTCCTCGGGCTTGTCCCAGTAGCCCTCGCACAACTGCGGGGAGCGGTAGACGATTTCGCCGGGTGTGCCGTCGGGCACGTCCTTGCCGTCCTCGTCGACGACGCGGGCGTCGACGAACAGCACGGGCCGGCCGCAGGAGTCCAGGCGGCCCGCGTGCTCGTCGGGGCCGAGGACGGTGGCGAGCGGACCGATCTCGCTCTGTCCGAAGCAGTTGTAGAAGGCCAGTTGGGGCAGGCGCGCCCGCAGGCGCTCGAGGACCGGTACGGGCATGACCGAGGCCCCGTAGTACGCCTTGCGCAGCCCGCCGAGGTCGCGGGTCGCGAAGTCGGGGCGGCCGGCGAGGCCGATCCACACCGTGGGCGGGGCGAACAGGCTGTCGACCCGCCCGGCCTCGATCAGGTCGAAGAGCCGGTCGCCGTCGGGGGCGTCGAGGACGATGTTCGTCGCGCCGACCGCGAGATACGGCAGCAGGAAGACGTGCATCTGCGCCGAGTGGTAGAGCGGCAGCGCGTGCGCCGGGCGGTCCCCCGCGCTCAGGTCGAGCGCGGTGATGGCGCTCAAGTACTCGTGCACCAGCGCCCGGTGGGTCATCATCGCGCCCTTCGGCAGGGCCGTGGTGCCGGAGGTGTAGAGCAGCTGCACCAGGTCCTCGGCGCGCGCCTCGGGGCCGTCGTACGGCGGGGCGGAGGCGAGGAGGTCCAGCAGGGAGCCGACGGCGTCGCGCAGCGGCACCACCGGGGTCCCGTCGGGCAGCCGGCCGGCCAGGTCCGGGTCGGCGAGGACGAGGGAGATGCCCGACTGGTGGACCGGATAGGCGAGGTCGTCGCCGGTGAGGTGCTGGTTGACGGGCACGTGCACCAGGCCGGCGCGGGCGCAGGCGAGGAAGCCGATGAGATAGGCGTCGGAGTTGTGGCCGTACGCGCCGACGCGGTCGCCGGGGCTGAGGCCCCGGTCCAGGAGGGCGCGCGCGGCTCGGGAGACGGCGTCGTCCAGCTCCGCGTACGTCCACCGGCGGTCGCGGTACTCCACCGCGACGCGGGCGGGGGTGCGGCGGGCGCTGCGTCGCAGCACCCCGTCGACCGTGCTGCCGTGTCCGGGCCTCATGGCCCCCGATCCTCGATTCCCGGGCCGTGCGGGGTCAAGAGAGCGAGACGAACACCGCGCCGGACCCATGCATCCGGCACATACCCGTTGGTACGCTCAACCGCCCCTTCCCCCAATGATGTCGGGAGGCTCCATGCGCATCCGTCCGAGACGGCTCACGGTCACGGCCGTCGCCCTGTTCACCGCGACGGCCGGTCTGCCCGCGGCCGCCGCCGCGCCCGACGGCCGGGAGGACCGTCCCGCGCACGGCGGGCTGTCCGCCGTCATCCGGTACACCGAGTACGGCATACCGCACATCGTCGGACACAGCTGGGCCGACCTCGGCTTCGGCACCGGCTGGGCGCAGGCCGCGGACCAGGTGTGCGTCCTCGCCGACGGCTTCGTGACCGTACGCGGCGAGCGGTCCCGGTACTTCGGGCCGGACGCCGCGCCCGACGCCTCGCTCTCCTCGGCGGCCACCAACCTCTCCAGCGACCTGTACTTCCGCGGGGTGCGCGACGCGGGCACGGTCGAGAAGCTGCTCGCCCAGCCCGCCCCGGCGGGTCCGAGCCGGGCGTCGAAGGAGCTGATGCGGGGTTACGCCGCCGGCTACAACGCCTGGTTGCGCGAGAACCGGATCACCGACCCGGCGTGCGCGGGCGCCGCCTGGGTACGGCCGGTGACGACGCTGGACGTGGCGGCGCGGGGGCACGCGATCGCGGTGCTCGGCGGGCAGGGGCGGGCCGTGGACGGCATCACGGCCGCGCGTCCGCCGGCGCGGTCCGCCGCCGGTGCCGGCACCGGCACTGGCACCGGCACCGGCACCGGCACTCCGGAAGCCGAGGACACCGCCCGCGCCGCACGGGACCTCTTCGCCGCCCAGGCCTCGGACATGGGCTCCAACGCGGTCGCCTTCAGCGGGGCGACCACCGCGAACGGCCGGGGCCTGCTGCTCGGCAACCCGCACTACCCCTGGCACGGCGGGCGGCGGTTCTGGCAGTCGCAGCAGACCATCCCCGGGCGGCTGAACGTGGCGGGCGGCTCGCTGCTCGGGTCGGCCACGATCTCCATCGGGCACAACGCGTGGGTGGCGTGGAGCCACACCGTGGCCACCGGCGTCACCCTGAACCTGCACCAGCTGACCCTGGACCCGGCGGACCCGACGGTCTATCTGGTCGACGGCCGGCCCGAGCGGATGACGAAGCGTACGGTCACCGTCACCGTGAAGGACGGCGCGCCGGTCACCCGCACGCAGTGGTGGACGCGCTACGGCCCGGTGGTCGGCGGGCTCGGCAGCGGTCTGCCGCTGCCGTGGACCACGACGACGGCGTACGCCCTCAACGACCCCAACGCGGCCAACCTGCGCGCGTCCGACACCGCGCTCGGCTTCAGCACCGCGCGGAGCACGGACGACGTGCTCGACGCGCTGCGCGACACCCAGGGCCTGCCGTGGGTGAACACCATCGCCGCCGACTCGTCCGGGCACACGCTGTTCACCCAGTCGCAGGTGCTCCCCCGGATCACCGACGACCTCGCCCGGCGCTGCTCCACCGCGCTCGGCAAGGTCACCTATCCCTCGTCGGGGGTGGCGGTCCTGGACGGCTCGCGCGGCGACTGTGCCCTCGGCCGGGACGCCGACGCCGTACAGGCGGGCATCTTCGGGCCCGCGCGGATGCCGACGCTGAAGGACGCGCCGTACGCGGAGAACTCGAACAACAGCGCCTGGCTGGCCAACGCGGACCGGCCGCTGACCGGGTACGAGCGGGTCTTCGGCGACCTCGGCACCCCGCGCTCCCTGCGCACGCGCGGCGCGCTGGAGGACGTGGCGGCGATGGCGGGCCGCGGGGAGCTGACCGTACGGGACCTCCAGCGGCAGCAGTTCGCCAACCGGGTGCCCGCGGGCGACCTGGCCGCGGCCGACGCGGCGAAGGCCTGCGCCGGGCTGCCGGGCGGGACGGCGACGAGCAGCAAGGGCGCGCCGGTCGACGTACGGGAAGCGTGTGACGTGCTCGCCGCCTGGGACCGGACCGTGGACACCGGCAGCCGGGGCGCCCTGCTGTTCGACCGGTTCTGGCGCAAGCTGATCGCGTCCGTGCCCGCGGACCGGCTGTGGAAGGTGCCGTTCTCCCCGGCCGACCCGGTCCGCACTCCGCACACCCTGAACACGGCCGAGCCGGGCTTCACCACCGCCCTCGCGGACGCGGTCGCCGAGCTGCGCGCGGCGGGCGTCCCGCTGGACGCGCGACTCGGCGCACACCAGTTCGTGGTGCGTGGCGGTGAGCGTCTTCCCGTGTCCGGCGGCACCGAGTCGCTGGGCGTGTGGAACAAGATCGAGCCGGTGTGGGACCCGGCCCGGGGCGGCTACACGGAGGTGACCACGGGCTCCAGCTACCTCCAGGCCGTCGGCTGGGACGGCGGCCGGTGCCCGGTGGCGCGGACCCTGCTGTCGTACTCCCAGTCCTCGAACCCCGCCTCGCCGCACCACGCCGACCAGACCCGGCTGTACTCCGGGGAGCGGTGGGTGACCTCGCGGTTCTGCGAGAAGGACATCCTGTCCTCGCCCGCGCTCGAGGTCGTGCGGGTACGGGAGCGCTGAACGGCCCGCCGGGCGCGTCACAGGGGTTTGTCCCCGGGCGCGTCCGGCCCAGCGGGGATTTACGGGGGAGGTCCGCTGGACATGCTTTCGAGTGCAGCCGGCCGACCATGTGCGGGAGGGACTCGATGAGCGAGGACAGAGCGGGCAGAGCAGACGGAGGGGTGACCCGTCGTCAACTTGGGAAGGCGGCGGTGGTCCTGGGCGGAGCACTCGCCTTCGCCCCGCTGCCCGCGGCGCCGGCCGTGGCCGCCGCACCCGGGCGGGCGGGGCAGGGGCACCCGACCCTGCGCCACGGCTCGCCGGAGCGCGCCGGGCTGCTCGCCGGCCCGCTGCGCCGGCTCGTCACCGACGCCGAGGTGTTCCTCGGCCCCTCCCCCAAGCACCCCTGGTACGCGGGCGCCGTGCTGCTCGCCGGGCGGGGCGGCACGGTCGCGCTGCACCAGCCGATCGGGACGGCGGTGCGCTACGCCGGGTACGACGAGAAGACCGACACCGCAGTGGAGTTCCCGGCCGAGGAGCAGATCCCGATGGCGGAGGACACCGTCTTCGACCTCGCCTCGGTGTCCAAGCTGTTCACCTCGATCCTCGCGGTGCAGCAGATCGAGCGGGGCGCGCTGGAACTGGAGGGGCGGGTCGCCTCGTATCTGCCGGAGTTCGGGGCCGCGGGCAAGCAGGATGTGACGATCCGGCAGCTGCTCACCCACACCTCCGGGTTCCGCGCCTGGATCCCGCTGTACGCCGCGCCGACCTACGAGGAGAAGCTGCGGCTGATCTGGAACGAGGCGCCGGTCGCGCCGCCCGGGAGCCGCTACCTCTACTCGGACCTCAACCTGATCTCGCTCCAGCTGGTCCTGGAGAAGATCACCGCTCGCACTCTGGACACCCTGCTCCACGACGAGATCACTGCTCCACTCGGGATGCACCGCACTCGTTTCAACCCGCCCGCCTCCTGGAAGCCGAAGATCGCGGCCACGGAGGTCGCCCGCAAGCCGTGGTCGGGGCTGGACCGGGGTCTGGTCTGGGGTGAGGTGCACGACGAGAATGCCTTCTCCCTCGGCGGGGTCGCGGGCCACGCCGGGGTGTTCTCCACCGCGTGGGACCTGGCCGTCCTCGGCCGGACCCTGCTCAACGGCGGCTCCTACGGCCGTACGCGCGTCCTGGCGCCGGAGTCGGTGGAGCTGATGTTCACCGACTTCAACACCGCCTTCCCCGGCGACGAGCACGGCCTCGGCTTCGAGCTGTACCAGCACTGGTACATGGGCGCGCTGGCCACCCCGCGCACCGCGGGCCACACCGGGTTCACCGGCACCTCGCTGGTCCTCGACCCGACGACCGACTCGTTCCTCGTGCTGCTCGGCAACTCGGTGCACCCGGTGCGGAGCTGGCGCTCCGGCTCGGCGCCCCGGGTGGCCGCCGCGAACAACCTGGCGCGGGCGGTGCCGGTCCGGCCGCCGCGTGGGCGTACGGCCTGGTTCTCCGGCATGGCGAGCGCGACGACGGCGACGCTCACCCTCCCCTCGGTGGACACCTCGGGCGGCGGCGCCCGGCTGCGCTGTCTGCTGTGGTGGGACACCGAGCCGGGGGCGGACTCCCTCGTCCTGGAGGCCTCGGCGGACGGCGGCGCCTCGTGGCGTCCGGTGCCGTTCACGATCTCCCGGCCCAGGGAGGAGCCCGTGGACCGGCCGTCCGGCGCGGTCGGCGGCTGGTCGGGCCGGGTGTGGCACCGGCTCGTGGCGGACCTCCCGGCCGTGCGGGGGCTGACGGTGCGGTGGCGGTACACCACGGACCGGCTGTACGTCGGCCGGGGTGCGTACGTCGACGCGCTGCGCGTGACGGCGGGCGGCGAGGTCCTGTTCGACGAGGCACGGCCCGCCGACGCTGCCCGGATCACGGCGGCGGGCTGGTCGGCGACCGCCGACTGACGTCCTGCTCCAGGCCGCGTCCGCGGCCTGCGCCCCGTCACGGGGACTACAAGGACTACAGGGACTACGGGGACTACGGGGACTGTGCGGGGATTACAAGGACTACGGGGACTGTGCGGGGATTACGGGGACTGTTCCAGCACGGCCATCGCCGCGTTGTGTCCCGGCACCCCGCTCACCCCGCCGCCGCGCACGGCGCCCGCGCCGCACAGCAGGACGTTGGGGTGCCGGGTCTCGACGCCCCAGCGGCCGGTGCCGTCCTGGGCGTGGGGCCAGGACAGGTCCCGGTGGAAGATGTGGCCGCCGGGCAGCCTCAGCTCGCGTTCCAGGTCCAGCGGGGTCTTCGCCTCGATGCAGGGGCGGCCGTCGGCGTCCTCGGCGAGGCAGTCGGCGAGGGGTTCGGCGAGCTGGGCGTCGAGCTGGGCGAGGGTGCGTTCCAGCAGGTCGTCGCGGACGGTGTCGTGGTCGCGGGCGAAGAGCCGGGCGGGGGTGTGCAGGCCGAACAGGGTGAGGGTCTGGTAGCCGCGCTCGGTCAGTTCGGGGCCGAGGATCGTCGGGTCCGTGAGGGAGTGGCAGTAGATCTCGGAGGGCGGGGCGAGGGGCGGATCGCCGGCGGCGGCCTGGGCGTGGGCGGCGGCCAGCTGGCGGTAGCCCTCGGCGACGTGGAAGGTACCGGCGAACGCCTCGCGCGGGTCGGTGTCCGGGTCGAGGAGTCTCGGGAGCCGCTTCAGCAGCATGTTGACCTTCAGCTGGGCGCCCTCGGGGGGCTCGGGCGGCGGGTCCCCCGTGAGGGCGGCCAGTTCCCGCGGTGAGGCGTTCACCAGCACGTGCCGGGCGGCGGCGACGCCCTCGCCGTCGGCGGTGCGGTAGGTGACCTCGGCGGCCGTGCCGTCGGTGGCGATACGCACCACCTCGTGCCCGGTGGCCAGGACGGCGCCGGCCGCGCGGGCCGTGGCGGCGAGCGCTTCGGTGAGGGCACCCATGCCGCCGACGGGAACGTCCCAGGCACCGGTGCCGCCGCCGATCACGTGATAGAGGAAGCACCGGTTCTGCCGCAGCGTGGGGTCGTGGGCGTCGGCGAAGGTGCCGATGAGCGCGTCGGTGAGGACCACGCCCCGGACCAGGTCGTCCGTGAAGTGCTCCTCGATGGCGACGCCGATCGGCTCCTCGAACAGCATCCGCCAGGCGTCCTCGTCGTCGACGCGGCGCCGCAGCTCGGCCCGGCTGGGCAGCGGCTCGGTCAGCGTGGGGAACACGCGTTCGGCGACCCGGCCGGTCATGCCGTGGAAACGCCGCCAGGCGGCATACTCCCGCTCCCCGCCGGTCAGCCGCGCGAACGCCTCCCGAGTCCGGCGCTCGCCGCCGCCGACGAGCAGGCCGGTGGGGCGTCCGTCGCGGACGACGGGGGTGTACGACGAGACGGTGCGGGTGCGGACCCGGAAGTCCAGGCCGAGGTCCCGCACGATCTTCTTCGGCAGCAGGCTGACGAGATACGAGTAGCGCGACAGCCGCGCGTCCACCCCGCGGAACGGCCGCGTGGACACCGCGGCGCCGCCGGTGTGCCCCTGCCGTTCCAGAACCAGGACCGACCGTCCGGCACGGGCCAGATACGCGGCGGCCACCAGACCGTTGTGACCACCACCGACGATGACGGCGTCGTAGGCGCGAGCGGGTGCGGGCATGATCCTTGGTAACACGCGTGATCGCCTGCCGCCAGGGGCTGGGCGGGCGTCTTCGGGGCGCGGGCCGACTGCGGCCGGGGGTGGGGCGGGCGTCTTCGGGGCGCGGGCCGACTGCGGCCGGGGGTGGGGCGGGCGTCTTCGGGGCGCGGGCCGACTGCGGCCGGGGGTGGGGCGGCGGGTTCGGCTGTGGCCAGGGTGGGTCCGGCGCGTCCAGCTGCCGCCGGGGCCGGGCGCGGCGCGTACGGCTGCGCCGGGGCCGGGCGCGGCGCGTACGGCTGCCGCCGGGGCGAACCGACGTCTTCGCTGCCGCCGGGGCGGGCGCGGCGCGTTCGGGCCGCCGCCGGGCGGTGGGTCCGGCGCGTGCGGCTGCCGCTGGGGGCAGGTCCAGTGCGTGCAGCTGCCGCCGCCGAGGCCCGGCGCGGCGCGTTCAGCCACCGCCGAGGCGGGCGCAGTCCACCGCCCTCCACCCACCGCCGATCACACACCCGCCGCCACCGCTCACACCCCCTGCTGTCGCGGAACCGCCGCCCTCCGGTAAAGCTCCGCCGCCTCGGGGCCGCGGCCGAGTTGTTCCAGGCAGTGGGCCTCGTCGTTGCGGCTGGTGAGGGTGTCGGGGTGGTCGGGGCCGAGGACCCGGGCGCGGGCGGCGGCGACGGTGCGGTACTCGGCGAGGGCGTCGTGCCAGCGGCCGAGCCAGCCGAGGCCGACGGCGACCTCGCGGCGGCTGACCAGGGTGTCCGGGTGGTCGGGGCCGAGCACGCGCTCGCGGAGGGCGCACACGTCGCGGGCCTCGACCAGGGCCTCCTCCCAGCGGCCGAGGCGGCCGAGGTTGACGCCGAGGCCGTGGCGGGCGCGCAGGGTCTCGGGGTGGGCCGGGCCGTGGACGCGGGTGCGGTCGTCGACGAGGTCGCGGTAGAGGCGCAGTGCCTCGGCGCTGCGGCCGAGCCGGCCGAGGCAGATGCCGACCTCGTGACGGGCGGCGAGGGTGTCGGGATGGTCGGGGCCGAGCGCGCGGGTGCGGGCCTCGGCGACCTCACGGTAGACGTGCAGGGCCTCCGCCCACCGGCCCAGCTGGCCGAGCGCGTAGGCGACCTCGTAGCGGCTGACGAGGGTGTCGGGGTGCTCGGGCCCCAGCACCCGGGCGCGGTCGCCGACCACCTCGCAGGCCATGCGGTACGAGTCCTCCAGGCGGCCGAGCCGGCCCAGGTTGAAGGCGAGGTTGTGGCGGCAGCGCAGGGTGTCGGGGTGGTCGGGTCCCATGGTGCGCTCCCGCGCGGCGAGCACCGCGGTGTAGACGCGGTCCGCGTCGAGCGGGCGCCCCAACTGGCCGAGGACGTACGCCATTTCCTGGCGTGCGGCCAGGGTGTCGGGGTGGTCGGGGCCGAGGACCCGGGCGCGGAGCCGGGCGACGTGGCTGTACTCGCGCAGCGCGTCGGCGGCGCGGCCGGTGCGGCTGAGAGTGAAGGCGACCTGGTGGCGGCTGTCCAGGGTGTCCGGGTGGTCGGGGCCGAGCAGATGCTCGCGCTCGGCGGCGACCGCCCGGTGTACTTCCTCCGCCTCCTCCCAGCGGCCGAGCCGGGCGAGGCTGAGGCCCGCGTTGTGGCGTCCGGCGAGGGTGGCGAGCACGGCGGGGGGCGGCAGGGGCGGCTCCGGCCGTACGGCGGGCTCCTCCTGGACCGGGCCGGTCACGGGGCGGGGCGTCCACGCGGCGGAGGGACCGGCCGCGGCGTCCGGGGGCGTGCCGCGCGGTGCGGGGCCGCCCGCCCCGGGGTCGGCGGTCAGGGAACGGGTCCAGGCCGGCAGCCGCGACTCGGCGACGCCCACGCCGCCGTCGGCGGCGGGTGCGAGGACGGTGGGGACGTACGGCGGGGTCTCCCGGGCCACGCTGATCCGCCGACCCACCTCCCGGGCGTCCGCGGGCCGCTGCTCGGGCCGTTTGGCCAGCAGGTCGAGGATGATCCGCTCGAGATAGGCGGGCAGGTCGGGCCGGTGGCCGCGCGGCGGGCGCGGGGGCGTGTCCCGGTGGCCGAGCAGGATCGCCCAGGCGTCGTCGAGGTCGAACGGCGGAACGCCGGTGGAGATCTCGTAGAGCACACAGCCCAGCGAGTACAGGTCGCTGCGCTGGTCGACGCCGTCCCCGCCGATCTGTTCCGGTGACATGTAGTGCGGGGTGCCCATGGCGACGTCGGTACCGGTGAGCCGGGAGGTGAAGCCGATGTCGTGGCCGAGGCGTGCTATCCCGAAGTCGCAGATCTTCACGGTGCCGTCGGTGAGCCGCACGATGTTCGCGGGCTTCAGATCCCGGTGCACGATGCCCTGTTGGTGGGTGTAGGCGAGGGCGGCGGACACCTGCTCGGCGATGTCGACGACCTCGTCGACCGGCAGCGGGTGATGCTTGTTGTCCTCCAGGAGCCGGCTGAGGTCGCGGCCCTGGAGGAGTTCCATGACGAGGAAGAGCACCCCGTCGCACTCGCCGAAGTCGTGGACGACGGTGATGCCCCGGTGCTGGAGCGCCGCGGCCACGCGCGCCTCGCGCCGGAACCGCTCGCGCACCACCCGGGTGAACGAGTGGTCGTGCTGCTCGCCGAGCGGCTTGAGGCACTTCACGGCGACCAGCCGCCCCAGCGACTCGTCGCGTGCCCGCCACACCTCGCCCATGCCGCCGCGCCCGATCAGATCCAGCAGCCGGTAGCGGCCCTGGATCAGCCTGGTCTCCCCCATCGCGTGCCGTCGCCCCCGTCGGTGGTCCGCGCCCTCCCCTGGCCGGTCCAGTATGGCGTGCTATGAACCGACTTTGTACGGTGCCGGACGGCCACCGGGTCCGATTCCGGCCCTCCCCCGCAGGATGCCCGCGGGATGCGTCCGGGCGGCGCTCGCCCACGCGGACGTGCGGGAACGGCGCGGTGCCGGTGGGACACGGTCGCCGGGTGACGATATCCGCTGCGGGGGCCGGATCGCCGTACCGCGCGCGGGCGCACCGGAGCAGCGAGCCGCACGCCGGACGCGCCACGCGCCGCCACAGCGACCGCGTGCGCCGGTACAGAAGGGCGCTCAGGCGGCGGCCCCGGCCGACGGCCGGGCAGGGCGCGGGTCAGCCCAGGCCGGCCAGGAAGTCGCTGCAGGCGCGGGCGCAGGCGCGGCAGGCCTCGGCGGCCTCCTCGGTGCCGGGGCGGCCGTCGAAGACGTGCGCGCTCTCCAGGCAGACGGTGCGGCACCACTCCAGCTGGACGCGCAGGCCGGTCTCGTCGACCTGGCTCTGCTCGGCCAGCACTCTGCAGGTGGCGTCACACACCTCAGCGCACATGATGCCCTTGCGCCGGACCAGCTCCTGTTCGGTCGTGCCGTCCGGATCGACCAGGCTCGCGCGCAGCGCGCAGGCCCGCGCACACTCCGTGCACGCCTGCGCGCAGACGAACCGGTCTTCCAGGAACCGGACGAGTTCTGCTCGCGATGGCGTCGAAGTCACACCGCGCGGGTAGCCGCCGCGCGGTCCGTCAAACGCGCCGGACCCCGGTGACGGCGGGGTTTTTCGCCTCCGCCCCCGGGCACTCGGGCGGCCCGAGAACCGGCGCGTTCGATGGAGGTGCGACGGATGCCCGGACGAGAGGAACTGCCGTCGACGCTGGAGCGCTCCCCCGAGGACGCCCAGCGGACGTGGATCAAGGCGCACGACTCGGCGGTGGAGCAGTACGGCGAGGGCGAGCGGGCGCACCGCGTCGCCTACGGCGCGCTGAAGCACTCGTACGAGAAGGTCGGCGACCACTGGGAACGCAAGGAGGGCGGTCGCCGGGGCCCCTCGGACCCGCAGTCGGCGCGGCCTCGGCAGGTCGGCGGTCGCAGCGGCGAGGGCGTGGACGAGCAGGCGTCCAAGGAACACCTGTACGAGGTGGCGAAGCGGCTGGACGTCGAGGGGCGGTCCCGGATGTCCAAGGGTGAGCTGCTGGAGGCGATCCGCAAGGCCAATCGCTCCAAGACGCGCGAGGCCCGCTCACGCCGATCCGGTTCATGACCGAATTGAGGGGTATTCGCACGGTATGAGTACCGCAACGATGCAGTTGGCCGAGCCGAGCGGACTGCTCAGCATCGGGATGTTCGTGGTCCCCGTCGCCTTGCTGGTGCTGCTGCTGGGCGGCTTCTGGCTCGGTACGCGTATCAGGCTCCGGCAGTCGCGTCCGCGACCCGAGGAGCAGCCGCACCTGCCGCCGGGCGGCGCGGTGCACGAGACCATGGAGAGCCGGGAACCCCGCGAGGTACCCCGGGTGCCGAAGGGCGGCCGCCCGCTCCTGCCGCACGAGATGGGCAGCTTCGGCAACTCGTCGACCCAGTCGGGCTCCGTGCAGGAGCGGCCCCGCTGGACGCCCGGAAGCAGCGGTGCCTGGGGCGGAGGCGGCCCCGGCAGGTGACCCGGCAAGCGACCCGGCACACTACGGAGGAAGTGAGATCCATGGCCGAGCCCGGCCGCAGTTCCCTGCCCCTGCCCGACTACGACCACCTGCCCATCGGCGGGCTGGAGAGCCGGGTGCGCTCCCTGAGCGCCGAGGAGGTGGAGGAGCTGATCGCCTACGAGCGGACGCACGCCGACCGGCTGCCGGTGACCGAGCTGCTGACGGCCCGCCTTCAGCAGTTGCACTCGGGCGCCGAGCCGACCTCCGGGGATCCGTCGGCGCTGCGCCCGGAGCAGGCCCAGGGCCGCGCGGGTTCCCACGTGTCCCCGGCGACCGCGGCCCAGCCCTTCGGTCCTCCCCCGCACGGCACCCCGGACCAGCGGGGTAAGCCGAAGAGCGACCGGACCTAGCCCGCTCCCCGATCCCGACGACACGGTGCGCGGGGCCCCGCCCGGGGTCCCGCGCACCGGCGCGTCCGGCGGCACTCCGGCACCGAATGGGCGGTGAACCGCGCTAGCCGTTCTCCCCCCCTGCTTCTCCTGGTCTCCGTTTTCCGGGCGTCGCCTAGTCGGCGGCGCGGTGCTCGTCGAGGCCGGCGACGCGGGAGACGTTCTCGCGGTCCTCCGGGTCCTCGCTGGGGTTGGCGGCGAACCAGGCGTCGAGGATTTCCTTCAGCAGGGGCTCGGACGTCAGGCGCAGGCTCAGGGCCAGGACGTTGGCGTCGTTCCAGCGGCGGGCGCCATCGGCGGTGTAGGCGTCGGTGCACAGGGCGGCCCGGACGCCGGGCACCTTGTTGGCGGCGATCGACGCGCCGGTACCGGTCCAGCAGCAGACGACCGCCTGGTCCGCCGTGCCGTCGGCGACGTCCCGCGCCGCAGCGGCGGAGCAGGCCGCCCACTGGGAGTCGTCCCCGGGCCGCAGCGCCCCGTGGGTGACCACCTCGTGGCCCCGGCCGCGCAGCTCGCCGACGAGGAGGCGGGCCACGGGTTCGTCCATGTCGGAGGAGACGGAGATCCGCATGTCAGGAGACTACCTCCGCGGCCGGGGCGGGGGTCCCGATCGGTCCGTGCGGACCGTACGGCGGGGGTACGGCCCGGTTCGTGCGGACCCGAGGGCGGAGGTACGGCCCGGCGGACCCAAGGGCGGAGGTACGGCCCGGCGGACCCGAGAGCGGAGGTACGGCCCGGTTCGTGCGGACCCGACGGCGGAGGTACGGCCCGGCGGACCCGAGAGCGGAGGTACGGCCCGGTTCGTGCGGACCCGACGGCGGAGGTACGGCCCGGTTCAGTCCGGCAGGACCAGCCGCCCCGTCTCCCCCGGCTGCAGCCGTACCGCACGGTCCGGGAGGCGGACGTCGATGGGGGTGGTGTCGGAGGCGGGGAGGGTGATCTCCAGCTGGGAGTGGCGCAGCCGCAGCCGGACGCCCCAGTTGCCCTGGTAGCGCAGGGAGAAGCCGTAGGTGGACAGCTCCGGCAGGGGGACGGGGTCCAGCCAGAGGGCGCCCTGGCGGGTGGTGAGGCCGGTGAGGCCGCGCTGGACGAGGTCGAGGGTGCCGGCCATGGCGCCGAGGTGGATGCCCTCGCCGGTGGTGCCGCCCTGCACGTCGGCGATGTCGCCGCGCAGCGCCTCCTGGCAGAACTGCCAGGCCTCGGCTCGCCGGGCGCGGACCAGCACCCAGCCGTGGACGAGCCCGCTGAGGGTGGATCCGTGGCTGGTGCGGTGCAGGTAGTAGTCGACGGTGCGGTGCCAGGTCTCCTCGTCCAGGCGCAGCCCGAGCCGGTCGAAGAGACCCTGCAGTTCGGGCGGCGAGAAGAGGTAGCCGAGCATCAGCACGTCGGCCTGCTTGGAGGCCTGGTAGCGGTTGACGGTGTCGCCCTCGGCCTCCAGGATCCGGTCGAGGCGGCGGATGTCGCCGTACTGCTGCCGGTAGCCGTGCCAGTCCAGTTCCGCCAGGTCGCCATAGCCCTCGAACTGGCTGATCACGCCCTCGTGGAAGGGCACGTGCAGGGTGCGGGAGACCTCCTCCCACCGGGCGAGCTCCTGGCTGTCGAGACCGGTGCGCTCGGTGAGTTCGCGGCGCGGCGGCTCCGGCAGGTCGCGCAGCAGTTCGAGGGTGCGGGTGAGCACCCAGGCGGCCATGACGTTGGTGTACGCGTTGTCGTCGAGGCCCGGCGAGGTGGCGCCGGGGTAGGCGTCGTGGTATTCGTCGGGGCCCATCACACCCTTGATGCGGTGACGTCCGAGACGGTCGTCCCAGGTGGCCGCGTCCGCCCAGAACCGGGCGATCTGGAGCAGCATCTCGGCGCCCTTGGTCTGCCGGAACTCGATGTCGCCGCTGGCCTCGCAGTACTCCCACACGTTGTACGCGATCGCCGAGCCGACGTGGTACTGGAGGTGCGAGTGGTCCGGCAGCCAGCGGCCCGAGCGCGGGTTCAGATGCAGCTGCTGGGTCTCCTCCCGGCCGTCGCTGCCGCTCTGCCACGGATACATCGCGCCCCGGCGGCCCGCTTCCCGGGCGGCGGTGCAGGCCTGCTCCAGACGCCGGTGCCGGTAGTGCAGCAGTGCCCGGGAGACCTCCGGGAAGCGCAGGTTGAGGTACGGCAGCACGAACAGCTCGTCCCAGAAGACATGGCCGCGGTAGGCCTCCCCGTGCAGTCCGCGCGCCGGGACGCCGACATCGAGGTCGGCGGTGTGCGGCGAGAGGGTCTGCAGGACGTGGAAGAGGTGCAGGCGCAGGATGCGGCCCGCCTCGCCCGGCACGTCCAGGTCGCCCCGGCGCCACAGCTGCGCCCAGGCGATCCGGTGGGTGGCGAGCAGGTCGTCGAAGCCGGGGGCCCGGCCGACCCTGGCGACCGCGGCGTGCAGCGGGTCGCTGATCGCCGGGTCGCGGGAGGTGTGCAGGGCGATGGTCTTGTCGACGGTGGCCGGGGTGCCGGCCGTCAGCCGCAGCCGGGCCCGCTGGATGGTGCGCGGCCGGGCGTGCCGGACCGTGATGGGCCCTTCGGCGGTGAGCCGGGAGGCCATGCCGATACGGATGTCGGAGGTGCGGGTACGGCAGCGCAGCCACACGGTGTCACCGGCGGCGGTGCCGGTGTGCGCGTGGGTGAGGTGCCGGCCGTCCAGGTCCCGGTAGCGGGGTACGCCCGCGTTGGTGACGCCGGCGTCCAGGGCGGCCTCGACATGGAGTTCGCCGCTGAAGCCCTGGGCGGTGAACTCGGTCCGCAGCGCCGCCATGTGCGGGTCACCCATGTGCACCAGCCGCTGCTGGCGCACCGTCAGGGAGCGTCCGTTGCCCAGGCCGTAGCGGGTCAGGCGCTCCAGTACGCCCGCGTCCAGGTGGACGGTCTGGCGGTGTTCGAGCACGGTCGCGGTGTCGGGGGTGAGCCAGGGGCGTCCGCGCAGCCGGAACCGCAGCGGGAGCCAGTTGGGCAGGTTGACCAGGTCCTCGTTCTCGACGCCGCGCCCTGCCACATGGGACGTGAGCCGGTTGTAGCAGCCCGCCACATAGGTGCCCGGGTAGTGGACATCGTCCGCGACGCACTCGGGGAGTGCGCCGCGGGTGGCGAAGTAGCCGTTGCCGAGCGTGCACAGCGACTCCCGCAGTCGCTCGTCGGCGGGCTCGTAGCCCTCGTACGTCCAGGTCCAGCCCGTCACTTCGGTGCTCCTCCCGCGTGCGGCGCGCCGGCCCCGTCGTGGACGACGGTGTCGGCGCCGTGCGGCAGCAGTCTCTCCCCGAGGGCGGGTCCGGCCGTGCGGTCCACGCCGGTCACGGGGTGAAGCGGCGGATCTCCGGGCGGGTCAGCGGGGCGCGGCGGTGGCCGCTCCCTCGCGCGGGAGGACGGTGACCCGGTGGAGGTTGCAGCCGCCGGGCGGCAGGTCCTCCGGGGCGGGCCCGCCCTGGTGGGCCTTGAGGGCGACGCTGACCAGGGTCTGGAGCAGGTCGACGTCGGTGTCGCAGTCCAGGTGGACGGTCACCCACCGGGAGCCGGGCAGGAGGCGTATCGCCGTCGACTCCGCGAGGTCGGCGGCGAAGCGCCGCAGGGCCCGGCTGGTGAGATGGAGGTCCACGTCGTGGTCGGAGTGGAAGTGGGCGATCTCGCTGTGGGCGGTGCGAAGTGCCCGCCCGGTGCCGCAGCTGGCCGGTCCCGCCGTGAGGTCGGGCCAGGCCTCGAGTTGCTGCAGGGCGCGCTGGGCCAGAGTCATGGCCCCATCGTCACCCCCTTACCGCGCCGATACCAGAGGTTGCGCGTTTCGTAACCCAGGCGTGAGGTTCGCCCACGGTCACGAGACGGTGCCCGGGGCGGTGCTCCAGGCCGTGCCCTAGGCGGGCAGCCGCCGGTCCGGCGCCGGTGCGCGGCGGGCGGCCAGGGCGGTGAGGTGCGCCTGGACGTACGGCACGGCGACCAGCGGGAGTTCGCCGTCCACGAAGGCCGGCTGCACGTTGACCTCGAAGACCACGCCGCCGTTCTCGATCGCCAGGTCGACGCCGGCGAACGGCAGCCCGACCGAGGCGGTGGCGGCGACGGCGAGCCGGCCCAGCGGCGCGGGCAGGTCGGCGGGGGCGATGTGCACGGGGGTGGCGCCCTGGCAGGTGTTGCAGGGGGTGTCGGGTTCCGGCTGGATGTGTTCGCGGGCGTGGATCACCTGGCCGTGCAGCACGAAGACCCGGAACTGGTGGCGGCGGCCGTCGGGCCGGAAGTTGCCGGCGTCCCGGGACAGCAGCCAGTCGGTGTCGCGCTCGGCGTAGTAGGCGGCGGCCTGCTTCAGTTGCTCCTCGGTGGTGACGTGGAAGGTGTCGTCGCCGCCGGTGCCGATCACGGGCCGGGCCCAGGTGTCGCGGCCGAGCTTGTCGAAGGCGGCGGCGGCCTCGTGCGGCGCGGGCCGGGACAGGACCACGGTCTCCATGTGGGCGATGCCGTCGCGGCGGAAGCGCTCCACGGTGCGGTCCTTCTCGGTCGCGGTGCGCCAGGCGGCGGTTCCGGTGCCGAGGGTGACGACGTCGTGCTCCCGCAGCAGCCGCTGGAAGGCGGCCAGGGAGCGGCGGCGGTGCGGCGGGATCTCGTAGAGCACGACGATGTCGGGCACCACGTCGAGGCGCTCCTCGGGCACCCGCAACCGTAACCGGTCCCCGGCGCGGGCGGCGCGGCCGGATCCGCCGTCCGCGAAGTGCCGGGAGTCGATCCGCACCGGCGGGGCGCCGGTGAGCAGTTCGACGGCGCGGGCGAGGTAGTCGGCGCAGCCCTCGGGCGAGGTGGGGTCGGCGATCAGGGCGATGCACGGTCGGGACACGGCTGCCTCCAGTGGTTCTCCGAGCGCACGGTGCCGCGCGCACTCGGTCGCGCGGCCCGAGCGAACTCACGGGGTGGTGTCTGATGCGCGGCGGTCGGCGGCCCGTCGCTGCCGGCTGCTCCGCCCGGGTCGATCGGCCGGTGTCGACCGTGATGTCGACCGTGATGTCGACCGTGGTGTCGATCGGCCGGTGCGGAGGCGTGCCGCCACACTGTAGGCGCCCGGTGAAGGCCCCGGACAGGGCGCACGCGGGGGCGGGATCCCGCTCCGGCCTCTGCGCCGTACGCGACCGTGCGTGCGCCGTCCCACGCCTTCCGCGCAGATCAAGCCATCGGCGCGAGGCAGTTCCTCGGCGTCTGCCAGACCCTCGGTGGGCGTCAGATTTTCGGTGGGCGTCAGATCTCGGCGCGGGTCAGGTCCTCGGCGCGGGTCAGGTCCTCGGTGGGCGCGCGTCAGGTCCGCGGCGCGGGTCCGGTGCTGCGGCGCACCGGCCGGCCGGGTCACGTCGTCCATGACGGGGCTGCTGCCGGCGAAGCCGCGCCGACCCCGGGCGCGCGGGGCCGGGCCGTCGGCGGGCGTGCGAGTCACGGCTGGGGGGGCGTCCTTCGGGCCCCGTTCGGGGCGGAGCGGTTCCGCAGCCCTGGTCCCGGCTGCCCCGAACGGGCCAGCGTGGGCAGTGCCCCCACGGCGAGGGGGTACGGATAGCGCACCCGTACCGAGCGAGGAGACCGAACGTGCAGCCCTCGAACCAGACTTCCGGTCCGCGGCAGATGCCGTACGGCGGTGGCCCCGCCACGGACGCCCCGCCGCCCGCGTCCCGGCTCGACGCCGTCCGACTGTGGGCCGGCGGTGTCATGACCGCGGGCGTCGCCGGATTCACCGCCGTGGCCGCCGTGCTGCTGGTGCGCGGGTCGCTCGCCATCCCGGTGTTCGCCCCGGAGGGCGCCGGGACGATGGGCGACGCCTCGACCGGACTGCTGGCGGCTGGCGCGTCGGTGGCCGCGCTCGCCGCGACCGCGCTGCTGCATCTGCTGATCCTCGGCACTCCGCGGGCGGGCCGCTTCTTCGGCTGGATCATCGCGCTGGTGACGGTGGCGATGATGCTGCTCCCGTTCCGTACGACGGCCCCGATGGACTCCAAGGTGGGCACCGCGGTGGTGTACCTGGCGACGGGCGCGGCCATCGGGTCCCTGCTGTCGGCGGTCGCCCGGGGGGCCACCCGGCGGGCCGCCTGAGGCACCGCACGGCAGGCCACCCGAGGGATCTCCCGGCGGGCCGTCCGCGCCGCCGACCAAGCGGGGGCGGGGGCGGCCGAGCCCACCCTGGGGGCGGTGCTGCGCACGCGCGGCTACGCCCGGCTGCGTCTGCTCAGCCTGGTGCTGGGCGTGCCCATCACGGTGGCCTGCTTCTTCTTCGTCGGCCTTCAGCACGAACTCCGGCACCGGGTGCGGGAGTCGCTGCCTGAGACGGCCGGGTGCGAGGCTCCTGTGGGGCGTGCCGATGGCGGCGCTGATCGCGACAGTGATCACGCTGGGCCGCGCGCTGGGCGGCGCACCGAGCGCTGGACCGGCCGGCACACCGCGCTGCGCACCCTCGCCTGCGCCACCGCCGTCGGCGTCTGCCTCACGGCGTACGCGCTGCTCACCGGCCGCTCGCCCGTGGAGGCGGCGCTGTCCGGTCAGGACGCGCCGGCCGGGCTCGCCGCGGATCCGCACGACCGGCCGGTGGCGGCCCCGGTGGCGCTCGTCGTCTGCAAGCGCCTGGCCTGGGGCGTCGCCCTGGGCAGTCTGCGCGGCGGGCCCATCTTCCCGGCGGTGCTGCCGGGCGCGGCGACCGCGCTGGCCTGCTCCGGGCTGCCCGGCTTCGGCACCACCCCGGCCTTCGCCCTCGGCGTCGCCGCGGCCGGTGCCCCGGTCACCGGACTCCCGCTGACCAGCGCGGTGCCGGCGGCCCTGCCCCTGGGCGGCGGCGCACGCGACCAGCTGCCGCTGATCGTGACGGCGTCGGTGGTCGCGTTCGTGGTGTCGTGGGTGGTACGGCGCGAGGGGCCGGCCCGGGGCGAAGCCGTACGCACGGGGTGAAGGCGTACGGCCGGTCCCTCGGGTGCGGATCCCGCTCGTCATCTTCGAGCCTCTGCTCGTCATCTTGGAGATCCTGCTTGGGATCGTGATCGGCCCCGCCGTGCCGCGGTGGCTGCCTCGTGGGTGCTTTACCTGCCGGTGATGCCGACCGGAAGGAGGGTTCGGGGCGAGGTGACCGGGTGCCCCACTTCGAGGGATCCGAGGAGGCCGTCCAGCAGCGCCGACGCCCCGCTGCCGTCGCCTATCCCCCGCTGCGCGCGCGGACGGCGGCGACGATCTTCTCCCACGTGCATCACAGGCCCTTGGCGCGGGCCGCGCCGTCCCTCCCGGCCTTCCCACGGGAGGGTCGACGGCTGTCCGGAGGCACTCCTCACCCGCCGTTGCCTCACACGAGGGGAAACAGTGTCGCGTAAGGTCTCACGCCCCTTTGCGGAGGCGTTCGCTGATCTGTCTGCCGAGAGCGGGTGTGACGTAACCGGAGGGGAGGTCCACCCCGAGCGACAGCGCGAGGTCCGCCGCGTAGAGGTCGACGGCCGACTCCGTGAGGTCGGCCAGGTTGGCTGCCGCTTCCCGGCCGCGGCGCCGACCCATGAGCAGGAGTACGGCGCCGGCCAGGGCGGCGGGCCACCACTGGGTGCCCAGGCACAGGTAGAGCAGGCCCCAGCCGCTCTGCGTCGATGAGCCGGTCAGGGCATCGCGTGCCGCGATCAGGTCGTTGCGGCAGTTGTCCGGCAGGAGGACCCACAACCGGGGCCAGGCGAAAGGGAAGTCGAGCCCGTACTGGCCGTGGACGCGGACCCCCACGGCCCGCAGCCGGTCACCGATCCACGTCGGTCTGTCCGGCAGGGTGAGCGCGATGGCGTTGCGGGATGCGGCGAGCGCGGCGGGATCGGCGCCGGAAGCGCTCCTCCACCGGTCGCGGCGCCGGCGGACGAGCCGGCCGGTCAGCCATGCCGGGCCCGACATCAGCCACACCCACTCCACCACGGCGCCGAGCCCGCGCGCCAGCAGCCCGACGCCCGCCCCCGCCCCCAGGACCGCGGCGGACAGCAGGACGGCCGACACCGGGCGGTGGTCGTAGTGAGCCGTGAAGTCCTCGGTGGCACGGACCAGCCGCCGCCAGTCGAGGGCGTCACGGTGCCCGAGCACCGAACCCGCCGCGGTGAGGGCGGTGAAGAGCGCGCCGGGCAGGACGAGCAGGCTCACCCAGCGTTCGGCGAGCTTCTTGCCCAGTTCGGACAGAAAGGTGTTCATCCGAAGGACATCGGCTCGTCGAGCACGAGGCATTCGGGCAGCTGCCCGCCTGGCTCGCGGTGCTCCGTGCGCGAGCAGTGACGGCCCGGGCAGGCGTAGGAGCCGGGCGGTGGTGGCGCGGGCACCTGGCCTGGGACCGGGGCGTACCCCCGCGGCCGTACCGGCAGCCCCAAGTGCCCGTGGACCACTTCCACGACCGCCGTCACCGGCCGCGTACCGTCTCGGACATCGTCCAGGGCACGGGCCAGTTCGGGCCACCACCCCTCCGTCTTCGCCTGCGCGCGCACAGCCGGCAGCTCACTGCAGACCCACACCAGCTGATCCACCCATTCCCCTCCCCCACGCGACCTTCACCGAATAGTCTCATTCGTCATACCGATAAGTCATGAGTTCGGCGGCATTCCACGCGCCGCTGGGGGGAACAATGAGCATCGAGGAACTCACCTTTGAAATGGAGGAGTTACTCGACTCCTTCACCTCCCAGGGCGACCCGGCCGTCCTGCGTCAACCGCAGGCAGAGCGACTGGCCGAGCGCCTGTACTACTCCGTCGACTGGTTCGCGCCCTTCACGGATGCGGCGGAGAGCGCGCGGGCGCTCAACGTCGCGATGCTGCTGGCACCCTTCTATTGGTGGCGCTTCCAGTACGACCGGGTACGCGAGGACGCCCAGCGTGCCGTGTTCTTCTACCGGGAAGTGCGGCAGGTGGCCCCGCACCACGTACCCGACCCCCTGCTGGAGATGTACGCGAAACGGGGGAACCCGGTGGGCGAGGGGCTGCCCGCGCGCGAACTGGCCGCCTACACGGCTCACGGCGTCAACCTGCTCAAGGAAGCGGAGACGAACGGAGACCCGCGCCTGCTCGACGATGCCGTCGCAGTGTGCCTGTTCGCCGTACGCGCCAACCCGCGCCAGGACGTGATGTGGGCGGAGTCCCTGGTCACGCTCGGGAACGTACTCACCCGCAGATACGAGTACACCGGGAACGCCGATTCGCTGGAGAGGGCCTACTGCGTGACGGCCAAGGCCGCCCAGGTGATCCCGGAGGGCGACCCGTGCCGGCTGAAGGCCTCTTCGGGCATGGGACACATCGCGATCCGGATGTTCCAGCGCGACGGAGACCTCGACACGCTCGACCTCGCGGTGCGAGCCCTCCGCGAGGCGGCGTACGAAGCCCCCGACGACGACCCTCACCGTGCCGCCTTCCTCACCAACCTCAGTTCGGCACTCAGCCACCACTACCACCACACCAGCAGCGTCGACTCCGCGAACGAGGCGCTCGGAGCACAGTTCGAGGCGGTACGGATCACCCCGCGCGACCATCCCGATCTGCCGAGCCGGCTGATGAACCTGGCGGCCGCGCTCCAGAGCCACCCCGGATCCGTTCCTCCGGAGACCGACCGCTACGACGAAGCGGTCACCGTGCTGCGGGACGCCCTCTCCCTCCTCACCGACGGCCACCCCGACCGGCCCGGCTGCCTGAGCCTCCTCACCGACGCCCTCACGGAGCGCTTCACACACAAGCGCGACCCGCGCGACCTGACCGACGCCGTCGCGACCGCCCGGGCGGCGCTCCTGGCCGGCGCGCCCGGCGACTACCAGCGGCCGAACCTGCTCCGAAGCCTCGCCGACTGCCTGAAGACGTACGCCCGCCACTTCTCGGACCCCGGCGTCCTGGGCGAGGCCGTCGAGGCGCTGCAGGAAGCCGACGCCCTTCTTCCCGCGAACCACCCGGACCGCACGGACGTCCTCACCACGCTGGGGTTCCTGCTGCGGGACCGCTTCGATATCAACGCGGACCCCGCCGACCGCGAGCAGGCCATTCGTGCCCTGCGCGCCGCCTCCGACGTCAAGTCCGCGCCGGCCCGGGCCCGTACCCGGGCTGCCGCTGCGGCCGGGCACATAGCGGCCGAGGCCCAGGACTTCTCCGGCGCCGCCGAGTCCTTCGCCCTCGCCCTGGACCAACTGGAGCTGACGGCCTGGCGGGGCCTGAAGCGCGACGACCGGGAGCGCCTGATCGCGCAGTTCCCGAACCTGGTCGCGCACGCCGCCGCCGTCGCCGTACGGGCCGGGCAGGCCGAACGCGCGGTGGAACTCCTCGAACAGGGCCGCGGCATCCTGCTCGCCCAGGCCCTGGAAACCCGCACCGATCATGAAGCGCTGCTCGCCCAGGCCCTGGAGACCCGCACGGACCACGAAGCGCTCCTCGCCCAGGCGTCGAAACTCGCCGACGAGCTGCGCCAGGTCCTCGACGAGCTGGACCGGCTGCCGGACGGCCCGTACAGCACGGCCGCGGCAGAGGCGCACGACCGCCGGTGGGCGAACGATCAGCGTGCGGCCCTCGCCCGGCAGCGGGACAAGCTCCTCGCCGGCATCCGCAAACTGCCCGGGCTCGCCGGCTTCCTCCGCCCGCCCTCCTTCGACACCCTGCGCGCCGCCGCCGATCGCGGACCAGTGGTGCTGCTCAGCGCGAGCGAGCACGGCTGCCACGCCCTCCTCCTGACCAAGGCGGGAGTACAGGACCTCACCCTCACGCTCGAGGACCGGGAACTGGCCGAGCGGGTCGACCAGTTCACCAGTGCCGTCGGTGGCGAGACCTCACCGCTGAAGACGCGTACGACGATCGAGAACACCCTCACCTGGCTGTGGGAAGCTGTCGCCGAACCGGTGCTGAAAGCCCTGGGCCATACCGAGCCCCCGGGCCCCGGGGAAGAGTGGCCCCGCCTGTGGTGGTGTCCCACTGGCCTGTTCACGCTGCTGCCGCTGCACGCAGCGAGGCGTAAGGTCCCGCACGACGGCGGCGACACCGTGCTGGACCGGGTCGTGTCCTCCTACACGCCCACGCTGCGCGCCCTGCTGCACGCCCGGAACCAGCCCCGGCAGCACCGCCGGCCATCAGCGGGAGGGCACGCCGCCCGCGGCCTCATTGTCTCCCTGCCTTCGACTCCCGGGTGGGCCGACCTCCCGGCGGCCGAGCGCGAAGCCCGGGAACTGCACCGGAGACACCCGGACGCTCAGCTCCTCACCGGGTCCGCCGCCACCGCGCCCTCGGTACGGGAGGCGCTCAGCCGCTGCTCCTGGGCCCACTTCGCGTGCCACGGCATGCAGGACCTGGGACGCCCTTCGCGCGGCGCGCTCATCCTGCACGACGGCCCGCTGACGCTGCGGGACATCGTCAACCTCCGGCTGCCGGACGCCCGGTTCGCATTCCTCTCCGCCTGCGAGACCTCGCGCGGCGGCATCGTCCTGGCCGACGAGGCGATCAGCTTCGCCGCCGCACTCCAGCTCGCCGGCTTCCGGGACGTCGTCGGCACACTGTGGTCCATCGACGACACCCTCGCACCGGAAGTCGCCGGCCTCGTGTACGAGGACCTGCCCTGCCCTCCCTCGCCCGACACGGCCCCCGACCCGGCGACCGCGCTGCACGCCGCGGTACGAGCCGTACGGGCACGGCTCCCTCAGGCCGTGACGAGCTGGGCGCCGTACGTCCACGTAGGCCCGTGACCGGCCGGCGTCCATCGGGTCGCCGAAGAGACGAATACCGTTCCTCGTCGCAGGGCGGGCACAGTCGGCGCACCGCGGTCGTGCTGGAGTTTCCGACGCTCGTGGAACGGACCGGAACGGTCGGACAGAGCGACGTCGGTCAGCCAGTGGGTGACCAGCACGACGGCGCGCTCCCGGACGGTCCTGTGCCCTCCCCACGGGAGGGCACAGGGCTCTAGGAGGTCTGGGCCCTGTCGTACAGGGCCTTGGCGTCGTTGCCGAAGTACGGGCCGAACATGCGGTTCGGCAGGAACGTGTAGCCGAAGCTGTTCACCGACACCTGCATGCCCTGTCCGGTCGCCTCGTTGAAGCCGGTGAACCACGGACCGCCGCTGGAGCCGCCCGTCATGTTGCAGGCGAGGCTGTGGTCCTGGGAGAACAGGAAGTCCTTGGAGCTGTTGCCGCTGCAGTAGATCAGCTTGCTCCCGTCGTACGGGGAGGCGGCGGGGAAGCCGAAGGCGTACATCGGCTTGTTGTAGCCGCCGTTGAACTGGATGCCCTGCGCGCCGACGACCGAGGTCAGCGTCCGGCCGTTCAGCGGGGCGACGACCGCGGCGCCGACGTCGTGGTTGATGTCCTCGCTCGCCTCCCACTGCGGGGTGGTGAGGGTCTTGGTCGCGGTCCACTGGCCGTACGGCGCGCTGCCGTTGTCGTAGGCGGGCACGAAGACCCAGTTGGTGTGCCAGCTGCCCTGGTACTTGACGCAGTGGCCGGCGGTGATGACGGTGCTGGCGTTCTGGCTGGTCACGGCGTTGCCGGAGCAGGATGCGGTGCGGCCCTGGAAGGTGAAGAACACCCGGCCCGACGTCTTGACGACCGCGCCGCCGCCGGTCCACGGGCCGCCGGCCTGCGGGAAGGCGGCGGGGGCCGCCGTGGGCTCCACGGTCGTCACCGGACCCTCGGGGGCCTTGGGGGCCTTCAGCCGCTTGGCGGCCTGGGGGGTCACCAGCAGATCGAGCGGGGTGGCGCCGCGCATGCGTTCGGCCGTCCAGAAGGTGCGGGCCGAGCGCTGTTCGGCGGGGGATGGGGTGCGGGCCGCCACGGCGGTTCCCGAACCGGGGCCCGCGGCGGTGGCGTCGGTGCGCCCGGCCGGCCTGGTGCCGGCCTCTGCCGCGCCGGCGGCGCCGGCCTCGACGAGGGCTCCGGTGAACAGGGCCGTGACGGCCAGCAGTATGCCCGCGGCAGTGCGATGGCGTCTCACGCATGTCTCCTTCTGCCGTGCCCGGACGTCGCCGTCCGGGCAGGGTGGGGGTACGAAGAGCGGTGCGGATAGACGTGCGTGACGCAGCGTGCCACGAAAAACCTTTCCTGTCAGGGTCGCGTCAACGTACTTTTTGCGGGCACGACGCGCGGGCGAGGCGCTTCACGAGGCCGCCCGCTCACCGGCCGCCGCCCCCGCCGCGTCCGGGTGGGCCAGGCCGAGGTGGTCGCGCAGGGTGGTGCCCTCGTACTCGGTGCGGAACACGCCGCGTTCCTGGAGGAGCGGCACGACCTTGTCGGCGAACTCGTCGAGTCCGCCGGGGGTGAGGTGCGGGACGAGGATGAAGCCGTCGGCGGCGTCGGACTGTACAAAGTGGTCGATGGTGCCGGCGACGGTTGCCGGGGAGCCGACGAAGTTCTGGCGGTTGCCGGTCTCGATGACCAGGTCGCGGATGGACCAGTTGCGGGCCGCCGCCAGTTCCCGCCACTCGCGAGCGGTGGCGAGCGGGTCGCGGTACATGCGGACCTGGGCGCGGCCCCGGGCGATGTGGTGGCCGGAGGGGTCGGGATCGATGTCGGGGAGCGGGCCGTCCGGGTCGTAGCCGGACAGGTCGCGGTTCCAGACGAGTTCGAGGTGCTTGAGGGCGGTGGCGCCGCTGACCTGCCGGCGGCGGACCTCCCTGGCGTGTTCCTCGGCCTCGGCGTCGGTGTCGCCGAGCACGAAGGTCGCGGCGGGCAGGATGAGCAACTGGCCGGGGTGCCGGCCGTACCTGGCGAGGCGGGACTTGACGTCGGTGTAGAACGCGCGGCCGGTGTCGAGGTCGGCGTACCGGCTGAAGATCGCGTCCGCGCCGGCGGCGGCGAACTCGCGGCCCTCGTCGGAGTCGCCGGCCTGGAAGATCACCGGTCGGCCCTGGGGGCTGCGCGGGACGTTGAAGCGGCCGTGGATGTCGAAGTGGTGTCCCTCGTGGACGAAGGCGCCGGCCTTGGCGTCGCGGAGGAAGGTGCCAGTCGCCGGGTCGGCGGCGATCTCGTCGCCCCGCCAGGAGTCGAACAGTTCGGTGGCGGTGGCGAGGAATTCCTTGGCGCGCGAGTAGCGTTCGGACTCCGGGAGGAAGCCGCCGCGGCGGAAGTTCTCGCCGGTGAAGGCGTCCCAGGAGGTGACGACGTTCCAGGCTGCCCGCCCGGCCGACAGATGGTCGAGGGTGGCGAACTGGCGGGCCACCTCGTAGGGCTCGTTGAAGGTGGAGTTGATGGTGCCGGTCAGGCCGAGGCGGTCGGTGACGGCGGCGAGCGCGGACAGCACGGTGAAGGTGTCCGGCCGTCCGACGACGTCGAGGTCGTAGAGCTTCCCGCCCTGTTCGCGCAGTCGCAGTCCCTCGGCGAGGAACAGGAAGTCGAATCTTGCGCGTTCGGCGGTGCGCGCGAAGTGCGCGAAGGAGGCGAACTCTATGTGGCTGCCGGCCCTCGGGTCGCTCCACACGGTGGTGTTGTTGACGCCGGGGAAGTGGGCGGCGAGGTGGATCTGCTTCGGCGGCTTGCTCATGGGCGCACTCCCTCAGGCGGCGTAGCGGTTGGCGGGGCGGGTGAGGCCGAGGAGACCGCGCAGGGTGCCGGCCTCGTAGGCGTCCCGGAAGACGCCTCGGCGCCTGAGTTCGGGCGCGAGTTCCCGGGTGATCCGCTCCAGGTCGTGGCCGATGACGCCGGGGCGCAGCCGGAAGCCGGTGAGCCCGGCCGTCGCCAGTTCCTGGAGGTGGTCGGCCAGTCGGGCGGGCGTGCCGGTGAAGATGTCCGCGTCGCTGGTGTACGGCTGTCCGGCGAGGTCGTCGAGGCGGGCCCGGCGGTCCTCGGCCGCCGCGGGGGTGTCGTCGAGGAAGACGACCAGGTCGCCGAAGACGTGCACCGGCTCCTCGGCCCGCCCCGCCGCTCGCTGGGCGGCACGGATCTCGGCGACGGCGGCGCGGGCCTGCTCGGCACTGTGCGGGGTGACGTAGCCGAGGTCGGCCGAGCGGCCGACGAGTCGGTACGGCACGCTCTGGTGGGCGAGCGCGGTGACGACGGGCTGGCCCTGCGGCGGACGGGGCGTGATCGAGGGGCCCTTGACGTCGAACCAGCGGCCCTCGAAGTCGATGTAGTGGAGTTTGTCGCGGTCGATGAAGCGGCCGGTGGCGACGTCGCGGATCTCGGCGTCGTCCTCCCAGCTGTCCCACAGGCGGCGCAGGACCTCGACGTAGTCGTCGGCCTCCGCGAAGAGGTCGGCGATCAGTTCGCGGCCGGAGGGGGTGTCCCACTCGTCGGGGGTGAGCCGGGGGAAGGTGCGGCGGCCGAAGTGGTCCGCCTCGTCGGGGCGTGCGGTCACCTTCAGGCGCAGTCCGGCACGGCCGGTGCTGACGTAGTCGAGGGTGGCGATCGCCTTGGAGAGGTGGAAGGGCTCGGTGTGGGTGGCGACCACGGTCGGCACCAGCCCGATGTGCCGGGTGAGCGGGGCGACCCGGGCGGCGACGAGGACCGCGTCAAGGCGGCCCCGCAGCCGGTCGGTGCGGTCGTCCGGCTCCGTGGGGTGGGAGGACTGGGGCCCGAGGTCGTCCTCGATCGTGACGAAGTCGAGCAGGCCGCGTTCGGCCTCGGTGACGAGGTCGGCCCAGTAGCCGGCGGTGAACAGGTCGCGCGGCCGGGCGCTGGGGTCGCGCCAGGCGGCCGGGTGCCAGCCCGCGCCGTCCAGGGCGACGGCGAGGTGCAGGGGTGCGGATGCGGACACGGAGTACGTGCCTTTCTCTGTCGGGTCCGGGAGGTGCCGGCCCTCGTGCGGAGGGCCGGCGGCGGAGGAGAGGGGTCAGGGGCGGCAGAGGGAGGAGGTGCGGCCGGTGCCGTCCGCGATGTGGGCGGCCCAGTCCAGGATCTGCACCGCCGCGCCGGCGGCCTCCAGCCCCTGGCAGCGCGCGTGGTGGCGGCGGGCGATGCCCGGCAGGTCGAGGTGGCGGCCGAAGGCGGGGTGGGCGGCGAGCCTGCGGGCGTACGCCCACAGGTGCGGGTGGCCGGCGATGCGGTGGACCGCGGCGGCGTCCAGGTGCCGGCGGTGGACGAGGTCGAGCTGGACCAGGGTCACCCACACATGGACGTCGGCCACGGTCAACCGGTCGCCCAGGACGAAGTCGTGGAAGCCGAGCCGGGACTCGCACTGCCGCAGCGTGCCCAGCAGCCGGGCCAGGGCGGTCCGGCGTTCGCCGGCGCCGGCGCCCACGCGGCCCGCGCTCTGGGCGGCCTCCTCGACGCCGTACGTACACAGGTGCTCGACGGCGTCGAGCTCGGCCTCCGCGCCGCGCGGCCACAGCTCGCGGCGGTCCCGGCCGAAGTGGCGGGCCATGTCCCGCAGGATGTCCGGGGCGTGCGTGCTGACGATCCGTCCGGTCCACTCGTCGCTCAGCACGGGTGCCGTGGCGGGGCCGGGGTGGCGGTGGGAGCTGGCCTCGTACAGCGGGCGCAGCACCGCGTGCCCGCCGCCCGGCGCGTCCGGCACGGGCGGGAGCAGCGTCACCGGGAGGGTGTCGTCCAGGCCGAGCAGGCTGTGGGCGACGGCGAGGCGCAGCGAGTGCGGGCAGGACGGCGAGAGGTGGAGGCGGTAGCGGCGGGCGACGGCGTAGTAGCCGCTGCTCGCGTCGCCGCCGATCCTGCCCCGGAAGGAGGGCAGGGGCAGCGGGCTGGTCAGGGGTGCGGCGGGCATGTGTCTCCCTGGGTCCGGATCCGGCGTGTGGCGCGCGCGATGGCGGCGATGGGCGCACGGGAAGGCAGGGAGGAACCGCCTGCGGCGCGGGCCTGCCCGTGCGCGGGACGGTGCCGGGGGCGCCGTCCGTCAGTGGGACAGGCTCGCCGCGCTGCAGACGCGCAGGAGATCGATGTGGCGGCGGGAGGTCAGGAGCAGAGCCGGACGCCCCGCGCGCACCGCGCGGTCGGCGGACGACTCCGGACGCTCCATCATTTCCTACCTGTCCACTAGGGAATCTCTCAGGGAGTGTCGGCCCGCCGCGGTTCTCCGTCAAGAGGGCCGGGACCACAGTCCGCGCGCGGCGAGACGCGGCAGCACGTTCTCGCCGAACCAGTACGCCTCCTCCAGGTGCGGATAGCCGGAGAGCACGAACTCGTCGATGCCGAGGCCGTGGTACTCGGCGATCCGGTCCGCGACCTCGTCATGGCTGCCCACCAGCGCCGTACCGGCACCGCCGCGCACCAGCCCGATGCCCGCCCACAGATTGGGGTGGATCTCCAGACCGTCGCGCCGGCCGCCGTGCAGGGCGAGCATGCGCCGCTGCCCCTCGGACTCGCTGCGGGCCAGCCCCTCCTGGACGGCGGCCACGGTCGCGGGGTCGAACCCGTCGAGCAGCCGCCGCGCCTCGGCCCAGGCCTCCTCGGCGGTGTCGCGGGTGATGACGTGCAGCCGGACGCCGAAGCGGAGGGTGCGCCCCTCCTTCTCCGCGAGCGCCCGGATCCAGGTGGTCTTCTCCGCGACGGCGGCGGGCGGTTCGCCCCAGGTGAGGTAGACGTCCGCGTGGCGGGCGGCGACCTCTCCGGCGACGGGCGAGGACCCGCCGAAGTAGATGTCCGGGCGCGGTTCGGGCACCCGGGTGAGCCGCGCGCCCTCGACGCGCAGGTGCTCACCCGCCAGATCGACGGTCCGGCCGTCCCACAACTCCCGCACGATGTGCAGGAATTCGTCGGTACGGGCGTAACGGGCGTCCTTGTCGAGGAAGTCGCCGTAGGCGCGCTGCTCCTGGCTCTCCCCGCCGGTGACGACGTTGAGCAGCAGCCGCCCGCCGCTGTGCCGCTGGAAGGTGGCCGCCATCTGCGCGGCGAGCGTCGGGGAGACGAAGCCGGGCCGGAAGGCGACCAGGAACTTCAGCCGCTCGGTGTGCCGGCTGACCATGGCCGTGGTCAGCCAGGCGTCCTCGCACCAGGCACCGGTGGGGGTGAGGGCACCGGTGAAGCCCAGGTCCTCGGCGGCGCGGGCGATCTGGCCGAGGTAGCCGACGGTGGGCGGCCGGTTGGCCGCGGCGGCGGTGGCCGGGGTGCCGTGGCCGCCGCCGACGACGTGGCGGCTGTCGCCGTTGGTGGGCAGGAACCAGTGGAAGGTGAGGCTCATGGGCGGGTGGGGCCTTTCGCGGTCGTGCGGGGCGTGGCCGCGGGTCGGTGGGCAGTGCTGCGTCCGCGCGGCTCGGCGCGTCGGTGGGCGGTCCCGCGTCCGCGCGGGGCGGTGCGGGACGGCTGGCGGCCGCTCGTCTGACGGGTACTCATCCGGCGGCTGCCAGCAGGGTCGTACGGCCGTCGAGGGCCGCGGAGAACTGGTCGACGACCTGGAGCAGGGCCTCGGCCGGGCCGGGGGCGACGGACAGCTTGCCGTCCTCCGTCACCGCGATGTCCTTGTCGAGGGTGAACCAGCCCTGGACGATGTGTCCGGCGCCCATGGAGCTGAGCACCGGGCGCAGGGCGTAGTCGATGGCGAGGACGTGCGCGGTGGTGCCGCCGGTGGCGAGCGGCAGCACCGTCTTGCCGGTCAGGGCGTACTGCGGCAGCAGGTCGAGCAGGGACTTCAGGAGCCCGGAGTAGGCCGCCTTGTAGACGGGGGTGCCGATCACCACACCGTCGGCGCGGTCGAACAGGGCGGTCGCCTCGGCGATCGCCGGGTGCCGGACGTCCGCGCCGAGCAGCGCCTCGGCGGGCAGGGTGCGGACGTCCAGCGGGATCACCTCGTGTCCCTGGGCCGTGAGCCGCCGGTCCAGGTGGCGCAGCAGCCGGGCGGTTCGGGAGGTTGCGGACGGGCTTCCGGAGACGGACAGGACGGTGGCCATGGGGAACCCTTCGGTGTGGGTCGGGCGGGGTGGCTACTGGGCGGTCTCGGGCAGTCCGGGCGGGTTGATCTCGGACGTGGTGACGGCCTCGTCGGACAGTCCCCAGCGCTTGAGGACCTGCGCGTAGGTGCCGTTGCGGATGATTTCGTTCAGTGCGGCGGCGAGCGGCTTCACCAGGCCGCTGTCCTTCTTGGTGGTGGCCGCGATGAGGCCCTGGAGGTCGGCGCCGGCGCCGGAGTAGGTGCCGACGACCTCGGTCTCGCCGGTGGTGGCGGCGTGGTAGGCGGCGGTGGGGTGGGGGCCGAGGTAGAGGTCGATGCGGCCGGACCGGAGGGCGAGGTAGGTGTCGCTGTCGTTCTGGTAGTACTTGATGTCCACCGGCTCGCGGCCGGCCTTCTCGTTCGCCTCGCTCCACTCGATGAGCAGCTTCTCCTGGTTGGTGCCGCTGCCCACGGCGACGGTCCTGCCCGCCACGTCCTCGGGGCCGTCGACCTTCAGGCCGCTGCCCTTCTTCGCCTCGAAGCCGAGGTTGTCCTCGCGGTAGGTGGCGAAGTCGTACTTCTCCTTGCGTTCCTCGGTGACGGTGATGTTGCTGAAGCCGACGTCGTACTTGGCGCTGTCCAGGCCGACGAAGATGTTCTCCCAGGAGACGGTGTTGAGGTGCGGCTTCAGGCCGAGGACGTCGGCGACCAGGTAGGCGATGTCGGGTTCGACGCCGATGACGGTCTTGTTGTCGGTGGCGACGAAGGTGAGCGGCGCGGCGGACCCTGAGGAGTCGACGATCTCCAGGGTGCCTCTCTCGCGGATCTCCGCGGGCACTTGGGCGGCTATGGAGTCGACCTTCCCGGTGGTGACGCGGTCCTGGTCGGGACTTGTGTTGATCTTGGTCTTGGTGCCCTTGGTGTCCGCGACCTCGGTGGTGCCGCCGTCGTCGGGGTCGGCGCAGGCGGCGAGGACGAGGGCGGTGGCGAGTCCGAGGGCCGCTGCGGCGGAACGGCGGGTGAGGGTGGACACGGTGGTTCTCCTTGCGTGCGGGGTGAGGTGGGGAGGGTCAGAGGACCTTGGCCAGGAAGGCGCGGGTGCGTTCGTGACGGGGGGTGTCCAGGACGGCCGCGGGCGGCCCCTGTTCCACGACGACTCCGGCGTCCATGAAGACGACGGTGTCGGCGACCTCGCGGGCGAAGCCGATCTCGTGGGTCACGACGATCATGGTGGTGCCGCCGGCGGCCAGGTCCTTGATGACGTCGAGGACTTCGCCGACCAGCTCGGGGTCGAGGGCGGAGGTGGGCTCGTCGAAGAGCAGCACCTTGGGTTCGAGGGCGAGTGCCCGGGCGATGGCCACGCGCTGCTGCTGGCCGCCGGAGAGCTGCCGCGGGTAGGCGTCGGCCTTGTCGGCGAGACCGACCCGGTCGAGCAGCCGGCGGGCCGTCTCCTCCACGGTCCGGCGGGGGCGGCGCAGTGCGGAGACGGGCGCCTCGACGACGTTCTCCAGCACGGTCAGATGCGGGAAGAGGTGGAAGTTCTGGAAGACGAAGCCGATGTTCGTCCGCTGCCTCAGAACGTCCTTCTCCTTCAGCTCGTGCAGCTTGTCGCCGGAGCGGCGGTAGCCGATGAGTTCGCCGTCGATGCCGATCCAGCCGCGGTTCACCTTCTCCAGGTGGTTGATGGTGCGCAGAAGGGTGGACTTGCCGGAGCCGGACGGGCCGAGGATCACGGTGACCTCGCCGGTGCGGACCTGGAGGTCCACGCCGCGCAGCACCTCGTGCGGGCCGAAGCTCTTGTGGACGCCGTGGACGTCCACCATCACCTGACTCATCGGCTCTCTCCCAGGGTTTTCACGAAGCGACGGGCGCGCTGGAGCGGGGTGGGCGGCGGGGTGCGGTTCGCGCCGCGGGCGAAGTGCCGTTCGACGTAGTACTGGGCGACCGAGAGCACGGTGGTCAGGACGACGTACCAGGCGGTGGCGACGAGCAGCAGCGGGATCACCCGGCCGTTGCGGCCGTAGATCACCTGCACCTGGTAGAACAGCTCGCCGATCGACATGACGTAGACCACCGAGGTGCCCTTGAGCAGGCCGATGATCTCGTTGCCGGCGGTGGGCAGGATGGCGCGCATGGCCTGCGGCAGCACGATCCGGCGGATGCGGCGCAGCCGGGGGATGCCGAGCGCGGCGGCGGCCTCCAGCTGGCCGGGGTCGACGGAGATGACTCCGCCGCGGACGATCTCGGCGGCGTAGGCGGCCTGATGGAGCGTCAGCCCGATGACGGCGGCGCCGATGGTGCCGATGAGGCTGTTGCTGTCGACGGACCAGAAGACCGGGCCGAAGGGGATGCCGACGCCCAGCCGCTCGTACAGGGCGCTCAGATTGAACCAGAACACCAGCTGCACGATCATCGGGATGGACCGGAAGATCCAGATGTACGTCCAGGCCACGGTCCGCAGCACCGGGCTGTGCGACAGCCGCATGAAGGCGAGCACGGTGCCGAGGAGGAAGCCGAGGACGGTGGCGTAGGCGGTGAGCTGGAGGGTCACCCACACGGCCTGGACGATCGTCTCGGAGAAGACGTAGTCGGCGAAGACGTGCCACTCCCAGACCGGGTTGGTGGCCAGGCCGTGCGCGAACTGGGCGACCAGCACGAGAACGGCGACGGCGGCGGCCCAGCGGGCGGGGTGCCGGGCGGGGACGACCTTCGACTCGGCTGTTCTGTCGCCCAGTCGCTCGGCCGGTGGGGTGAGGGTGTCGCTGCTCATGGGTCACCTGTGCTCGGGTGGGTTGATCCGCGAGGCGTCGATCGCGGAGGCGGTGGTGCCCCACTTGGCGAGGATCTCGGCGTAGGTGCCGTCCTCGATCAGCTCGTTGACCGCGGCCTGGAAGGCCTTGGTGAGCGGGGAACCCTTCTTGAAGGCGAGGCCGACGTCGAGCCGGTGGTACTCGCCGAGGAACGTCGTCTGCGCCGCCGGCTGGGACGCCTGATGGCGCAGGCCGTTGATGGTCGACATCACCACGTCGATACGGCCCTGCTGGAGGGCGGTGAGGATCGCCGCGTCCTCCGAGTAGACCTTCACGTCGTAGGGCTTCTTGCCGGCCTTGGCGCACACGCCCTTCTCCGCTTCGAGGGTCGCCTCGAAGGTGGTGCCGGCGCCGGTGCCGACGGTCAGCCCGCACAGCTGGGTGAGGTCGGTGACCTTGCCCTTGAGGGCGGTGCTGCCCTTCTTCACGGCGAAGCCCTGGCCGTCGTTGACGTACGTGACGAAGTCGATCCGCTTCAGGCGCTCGGTCGTGACGCCGAAGTTGCCGGTGCCGACGTCGTACTTGCCGCTGCCGAGGGCGGGCAGGATCGACTCGAACGAGGCCTCCTGGCGGTCCAGTCGCACGCCGAGGACCCTGGCGACCGCGTCGGCGAGGTCGATGTCCAGGCCGGCGGGCGCCCGGTCGGAGCCGTTCGGGTAGTAGGCGCTGGGCGGGTCGCCGATGGAGCTGCCGACGCGCAGGGTGCCCGACTTCCGTACGTCGGCGGGCAGCAGCGCGGCGATGGAGTCGACGGTGCGCACGGCCGCCACGGGGTCGCCGGTCGGCGCGGGGGACGCCTGGACGCCCACGGCGGTGGTGCCGGGTGTGCCGCCGGAGCCGCAGGCGGTCAGCGCGAGGAGGGGCAGCAGGGCCAGGCCGAGGGCGGGCGCGGTGGCTCGGAGGTTCACAGGGTGGCTGCCTTTCCCGTGGGTGCGCTGGTTCGGTGGGCCCGCGGGAGGTGCTTCTCGAAGGGCAGCGGGCCGATGGTCTCCGGATCGGCGTCCGGGTCGAAGAGGGGGGTGTAGCCGGTCGCCAGGTACAGGCCGCGGGCCTCGGGCTGGCGGGGTCCGGTGGTCAGGTACACGCGCCGGTAGCCGCGGGCGGCGGCCTCGCGTTCGAGTTCGGCGACGACGCGCCGGGCGAGGCCGCGCCGCCGGTGCGCGGAGTGCGTCCAGATCCGTTTCAGCTCGGCGGTGCCGGCGTCGTAGCGGCGGAAGGCGCCGCCCGCGACCGGCTCGCCCGCTTCGAGGAGGAGCAGCAGGACGCCGCCGTACGGCGCGGTGAACTCCTCGTCGGGGTAGCGGGCCAGCTCTTCGTGGGCGTCCTTGCCGTAGCGGCGGGAGTACTCCTCGCCGAGTTCGCGCAGCAGGGGGCGCACTCGGGGGTCGGAGACGGGTACGTGGACGACCGTCAGGTCGGGGGCGGAGGTCATGCCCGCACCGCCGCGAGGGACTGGGAGGCCGCGCTGGGGTCGGCGTCTCGCTCGGCGGTGGGTTCGGCGGTGTGTTCGGCGGCGTGCTTGGCGGCGCGTTCGGCGTCGCGCTTGGCGACCTCCTCGCGGACGATCGGGATCACGTACCGGCCGAAGTCGATGGCGTCGTCCAGGAGGTCGTAGCCGCGGGCGGAGAGGATGTCGACGCCGAGGTCGTAGTAGTCGAGCAGCGCCTGGGCGACCGTCTCGGGGGTGCCGACCAGGGCGTTGGAGTTGCCCGCGCCGCCGGTGGCGGCGGCCGTCGGGGTCCACAGAGCGCGGTCGTAGCGCTCCCCCGCCTCGGCGATGGCGATCAGCCGCTGGGAGCCGGTGTTCTCGGGGGCCGTGCCGCGGTGGTGGCGGACAAGTCCGGCCTCGCGGCGCCGGCGGATGGCGTCCACCGTGCGGTGGGCCTTCTCCCAGGCCAGTTCCTCGGTGGGGGCGATGATCGGCCGGAAGGCCACCTGGATGCGGGGCGTGTCGGTGCGGCCCGCGGCCCGCGCGGCGGCCTTGACGGCCTCGATCTGCTCGGCCGTCTTCTCCAAGGGCTCGCCCCACAGGCAGTAGATGTCGGCCTCCGCGCCGCCGGCGGCGTACGCGGCGGGCGAGGAGCCGCCGAACGAGACGGCGGGGCGCGGCTGTTGGACGGGGAACACATCGCTGACGAAGTCGTGGAAGCGGTAGTGGTCGCCTTCGTGGTCGAAGGGCTCGTGGGTGGTCCAGATCTTCTTGACGATCCGGATGTACTCGCGGGTGCGGGCGTAGCGCTGGTCCTTGGTGAGGGTGTCGCCCTCGCGGGCCTGCTCGTGGTCGTTGCCGCCGGTGATGAAGTGCACGGTCAGCCGGCCCTCACTGATCTGGTCGAGGGTGGCGAACGTCTTCGCGGCGAACGTCGGGTACGAGACGTTCGGGCGGTGGGCGAGCAGGATCTGCAACCGCTCCAGCCTGCTCGCGACGTAGGCGGCGGCCGGGGCGGGGTCGGGCGATCCGGAGCCGTAGGCGAAGAGCACCCGGTCCCAGCCGTGCTCCTCGTGGGCGCGGGCGAGGCGGAGGGTGTACTCCTTGTCGAAGGCGGCGCCGGAGCGCGGGGTGGTCTCTGAGCCGTCGTTGGTGGCGGCGATGCCAAGGAACTCCACGGGCATGGAAGAGGGCCTTTCCTCGGGTGCGCTGGGGCGGGCCGTGCCGTGGGGGGGCGTACGGGTACGGCGGAGCGGCCGTCAGCGCGGAACCGGGTGATGAAGCGGAACCGGGTGCAGCGGAACCAGGTGGTGAACGGGTGTGACGACGCCCGGGCGTGGGCCTCGGGCGGGGCGAGGGGTGGCGGCAGCGCGGGTGCGGTGCGGACGCGGGTGCCGGTGGCGGGGCGGCGGAAACCGCCTGTTCGTCATCGGCCCGTCGACGGGACGGCCGAGGAAGAGAGGAAGAAGGGGCCGGTCAGACGGCCCGCTGCCGCGTCAGGCGCAACACGCCGCGGACCACACTCGACCGAAGTCGATGTGGTCACGGGTGACCAGGCGCTGCTCGGCGTTCATGCGATTACTTGAGCAGTACATCGCATGTCTCGTCAACTGCGGCTCGGATGGCGGACCGTGGCGGGCCGGGGTGCGGGTGCCGCGAGGCGGCGGTCCTGTCGCGGCGACTTTCCTAGTTTCCCTATCGATTTACTAGGAAAGTATTGACGGTGGTTCAGAAGGGTGCGCAGGATGAGCCACATGCCCACAGCCGCCGCGCCGCACCGACCCGCCACGGAGCCCGAGCGAACGGGGCCCGCGCCAACGGAGCCCGACCGCACCGGATCCGGCGGCACGGGAACCGATGGGACGGGATCCGGCGTGACGGGGCCCGATCGGATGGTGCCCGACCGGACGCACTGGCTGCGCGTGGCGCGCGAGACGGCCGACGACCTGGCCACCGACGCGGTCGCCCGGGAGCAGGCCGGCAAGGCGCCGTTCGACGAGGTGTCCCGGCTGCGCGAGGCGGGCCTGCTGACGCTGCTGGCTCCGGCCGAACTCGGGGGCGGCGGCGCGGACTGGCCCACGGCCTACGCCGTCGTCCGGGAGATCGCCGCCGCCGACGGGGCGATCGGCCAGCTGCTGGGCTGTCACACCTTCCTGTCGTGGAGCGCCCGGTTCCTCAACGAGCCCGCGCTCGCCGCACTGATCGACCGGCGCTCCGCCGCGGAGCAGTGGTACTGGGGCGGCGGCCTGGCCCGCCAGGAGCCCTCGCTGGCGCTGACCCCGACCGCCGACGGCCAGGTGCTGGACGGCCGGCAGAGCTACGTCACCGGGGTGCTGGTCGCCGACCGTATCGCCGTGCGGGCGGTGCGCGCCGAGACCGGGGAACCCGTCGCCGTCCTGGTCGACCCGGCCGCTCCCGGCGTACGCGTCGACAACGATGCCGAGACCTTCGGCCAGCGGCTCGCGGCCGGCGGCAGTGTGGAGTTCGACGCGGTGCCGGTGGCCGCCGGCGACGTCCTCGGGTCCCTGTCCGCGGACGAGGAGGTGCTGTCGCCCCGGGCCGCCCTGGTGTCGCCCGTGGGACGGCTGCTGTCCGTCCAGCTCCAGCTCGGCATGGCCGACGGCGTGCTCGCCGAGGCCCGTGACTACGCCCGCGCGGGCCACGCGCCCTGGCACCCCGCCTGGCCGGTCGGCTCCCCGCACGACCCGCACGTCCTGACCGCGTTCGGCGAGCTGGCGGTCCTCGTCAGGGCGGCGTCCGCCCTCGCCGACCAGGCGCTGGCCGCGGTGTGCGCCGGGCTGGCCAGAGGCGACGACCTGACCTTCGAGGAGCACGCGGAGATCGCCGTGGTGGTGGCCATGGCGGAGGCCGCCGCCTCCCGGGCCGCGCAGGAGTCCACCGCCCGCGCCCTCGACGTCGTCGGCGCCCGCTCGACCTCGGCCCGGCTGGGCCTCGACCGCTTCTGGCGCAACGCGCGCACCCACACCTTGTACGAGCCCGTCGCGCACCGGCTGCGCGATGTCGGGGACTACTTCCTCAACGGAGCGCATCCGCCGTTCGCGCTGCCGCTCTGACCCCGCCCACGAGGGCGCGCCCACGGAGGACGCCCCCAAGAGGCCCGCGGAGCCGCCCGGCAAGAGGCCTGCGGAGCCGCCCGGGGCCTACGGAGCCGCCCGGAGGCCTACGGAGCCCACCCTCAAGAGCTCCACGGAGGCCCGCCCGCGGAGGCCGCCGGCGCCGCGCCGACGCGCCGCCCTCGGAGCCCCGCCCCCGGAGCCCCGCCCCCGGTGGCCCGCCCGCAGAGACCCGCCCACGGCGACCCACCGCGAAGCCCGCCCGACCGGACCCCGACCGACCGGACCCCGACCGACCGGACCCCGACCGCGCCGGAGGAGACGGCCGGGACCTGCGGGATAATGGCCGTATGCGGATCTCAGCCAGGGCGGACTACGCGGTACGTGCCGCACTACAGCTCGCCGCCTCACGGGACGACGGCCCACTCAAGGCGGAGGCGATCGCGGCTGCCCAGGACATTCCGCACAAGTTCCTGGAGAGCATCCTCAACGACATGCGCCGCGGCGGTCTGGTGCTCAGCCAGCGCGGCGGCAACGGCGGCTACCGGCTGGCCAAGCCCGCCGAGTCCATCAGCATCGCCGACGTCATCCGCGTCGTGGACGGACCACTGGTCTCGGTGCGCGGGGTCCGGCCCCCCGAGCTGTCCTACACCGGGCCCGCCGAGTCGCTGCTGCCCCTGTGGATCGCGCTGCGGTCCAATGTGCGCGAGATCCTGGAGGGCGTCTCGCTCGCCGACGTCGCCTCGGCCCAGCTGCCTGCGGATGTGTCCGCGCTGACCCACGCCCCGGACGCCTGGGTGAACCCCTGACCCCAGCCTGATCCCAGAACCTGGGATACCGAAGTCCACCATGTGAACACCCTCTTGGGGTAGGGACGTGTTTCTGCCACGATCCCTAGCAGCCAGGTAGGAAAACTAGGAAACTGCGGGGGTTGCCATGCGCGTGCTCGACCACGCAGATCCGCTCCTGCCTCGGCTGACCTCGCGCCGCCACATCGACCTCGGCCGTGTCTCCAGCGCCATCTGTCGTCTCGTCTGAGACCGCCGCAGCGTCACCGGCCCGCGCGGCACACCGCCGCGCCCCCTTCCCGCCGCCCGCCCCGCCCGCGCTCCCTCGCCGGCGGCCGGCCCGGCACACCCATGGCCTGACGAAGGCCTCCTGTTCCCGCCTTCCCGAGAGGACACCTCCGTGTCTGCCGCACGACCGCTCACCACCCTGCGCGCCCTCGCCGCGATAGCGGCACTCCCCCTCCTGCTGACCGCCTGCGGCTACGGCTCCGACGCACAGGACGACACCCCGCGGGCGGAGGTCGCGGCGGACGCCGAGAAGCTCTCCACCGACGAGGTCCGGATCGGCTACTTCCCCAACCTCACACACGCCACCGCCTTGGTCGGCCGTGAACAGGGCTTCTTCCAGAAGGAGTTGGGCGGCACCGAGGCGAAGTACGCCACCTTCAACGCGGGCCCCTCGGAGATCGAGGCGCTGAACTCGGGGTCCATCGACATCGGCTGGATCGGCCCCTCCCCCGCCATCAACGGCTTCACCAAGTCGGGCGGCAAGAACCTGCGCATCATCGGCGGTTCGGCGTCCGGCGGGGTGAAGCTGGTGGTGAACCCGGAGAAGATCAAGTCCCTGAAGGACGTCAAGGGCAAGAGGATCGCCACCCCGCAGCTCGGCAACACGCAGGACGTGGCGTTCCTCAACTGGATCGCCGAGCAGGGCTGGAAGGTCGACGCGCAGAGCGGCAAGGGCGACGTGTCCGTCGTCCGCACCGACAACAAGATCGCGCCGGACGCCTACAAGTCCGGTTCGATCGACGGCGCGTGGGTGCCGGAGCCGACCGCGTCGAAGCTGGTCTCCGAGGGCGCGAAGGTGCTGCTCGACGAGTCCGATCTGTGGCCGGACAAGAAGTTCGTGATCACGAACATCATCGTGTCGCAGGACTTCCTGAAGAAGCACCCGGACGTGGTCGAGGCCGTGCTGCGCGGCGCGGTGAAGAGCAACGAGTGGATCGACGCCCACCCCGACGAGGCGAAGGCCGCGGCCAACGAGGCACTGAAGCGGGAGTCCGGCAAGGCGCTGCCCGCCGAGGTCATCGACCCGGCCTGGAAGTCGATCACCTTCCTCGACGATCCGCTGGCCGCCACCCTCGACACCCAGGCCGAACACGCGGTCAAGGCCGGCCTGCTGGAGCAGCCGGAACTGAAGGGCATCTACGACCTCACGCTGCTCAACAAGGTCCTCGAGGCCAAGGGTGAGGCCACCGTCGACGACGCCGGACTCGGCGCCGAGTAACCGAGCGAGTCGAAGAGCCGGGCCGGTCGGCCGCACCGCCGACCGGCCGGGCCACGAACCCGAGAGTCCCCAGGAGGTGACGACCATGGCCACAACCCTCGCCAAGGCCGCCGACGGTACCGAGACGACGGCCGCCGCGCACGCCGCCCGCATCGAGCACGTCTCGAAGTCGTTTCCGGGCCCCGCCGGGCAGCAGCTCGTCCTGGACGACATCAGCCTCGATGTCGCGCCCGGCGAGTTCGTCACGCTCCTCGGCGCCTCGGGCTGCGGCAAGTCCACCCTGCTCAACCTGGTGGCCGGGCTGGACAAGCCGTCCGCCGGGTCCGTCACGACCGACGGCCGCCCCGCCCTCATGTTCCAGGAGCATGCCCTCTTCCCGTGGCTGACGGCCGGTCAGAACATCGAGCTGGCACTGAAGCTGCGCGGCGTCGCCAAGGCCGAGCGTCGGCCCGAGGCGCAGCGGCTGCTGGAACTCGTCCGGCTGAAGGACGCGCACCGCAAGCGGGTGCACGAGCTGTCCGGCGGTATGCGCCAGCGCGTGGCCATGGCCCGCGCGCTCGCGCAGGACAGCAGGCTGCTGCTGATGGACGAGCCGTTCGCGGCGCTGGACGCCATCACCCGGGACGTACTGCACGACGAACTGACCCGCATCTGGAGCGAGACCGGACTGTCGGTGCTGTTCGTGACGCACAACGTGCGCGAGGCCGTGCGGCTCGCGCAACGCGTGGTGCTGCTGTCGTCCCGCCCGGGCCGCATCGCGCGCCAGTGGACGGTGGACATCCCGCAGCCGCGCCGTATCGAGGACAGCGACGTCGCCGAGCTGTCCCGGGAGATCACCGAAGAACTGCGTGGGGAGATCCGCCGCCATGGCCAGCACTGACACGTCCGTCGACGCACCCGTCAAGGACGGCGGCGACCTGGCCGGCCTGGAGGCCGGTCTGGACGCCCTGGAGACGGTCGAGTCGGGCCGCACCCCGCTGCGCGAGACCCTGCTGCGCAAGGTGCTGCCGCCGGTCACCGCCGTCGCGCTGGTACTGGTGGTCTGGCAGCTGCTGGTGTGGGCGAAGGTCGCGCCCGACTACAAGCTGCCCTCCCCGGCCGCCGTCTGGGGCGAGGTGGAGACGGCCTGGCTCCAGGGCACCCTGCTCGACTACATCTGGACCTCCGTCTCCCGCGGCCTGCTCGGCTTCCTGCTGGCGCTCGCCATCGGCACGCCGCTGGGACTGCTGGTCGCCCGGGTGGGCTTCGTCCGCGCCGCCCTCGGTCCCGTCCTGTCCGGGCTGCAGTCGCTGCCCTCGGTGGCGTGGGTGCCGCCGGCGGTCATCTGGCTGGGCCTGAACGACTCGATGATGTACGCCGTGATCCTGCTCGGCGCGGTTCCGTCCATCGCCAACGGCCTCGTCGCGGGCATCGACCAGATCCCGCCGCTGTTCCTGCGCGCCGGGCGGACCCTGGGCGCGACCGGGCTGCGCGAGGCCCGGCACATCGTGCTGCCGGCCGCGCTGCCCGGCTACCTGGCCGGGCTGAAGCAGGGCTGGGCGTTCTCCTGGCGGTCCCTGATGGCCGCCGAGATCATCGCCTCCTCCCCCGATCTCGGCGTCGGCCTCGGCCAGTTGCTGGAGAACGGGCGGAACAACGCCAGCATGTCGCAGGTGTTCCTGGCGATCTTCCTGATCCTGCTCGTCGGGATCGCCATCGACCTGCTGATCTTCAGCCCGCTGGAGCGGCGGGTGCTGCGCGGCCGGGGCCTGCTGGTCAAGGGCTGACGGCGGCGCGTACGGCCCGGTGCACGGCTCGGGCCAGCCGGGCGCCCCACAGGGAACGCGGCCCGGCGAAGGCCTGCGCCTCGTCTCCGGGGCGCGGTACGGCGGCGGCGACGCACACCGCGTCGGTGGGGGTGCCGGAGCAGTCGAGGCCCGCGTCCAGCAGTGCCTGGACCTTGGCCTCGGTCGCCGTCGCCACGGCGTTGACCAGGGCCGCGTCGGTCAGCGGCACGGGCAGCGCGACGACGATGTTGATCGTGCCGGGGGCGGCCGGCACGGCGGTGCCCTCCCCGGCGGAGGCGGCCCAGCCCCGCACGCTCACGCCGGCGGTGACGACGGCTTCCGCGCCACCGTCGCCGGCGTGGGCGTACGCCGACACATCGGCCGCCGTCATCAGACCTACGCCCGCTCCGGACAGGCCCATGGCGTCCGCCAGCTCCGCCAGGTGCCGTTCGGGGTCGTGGCGCCGATAGCCGTGGGCGACCTGGGCGTTGAGCACCCAGGCGCGTTCGCCGATGCCACCGCCCAGGACCGCGTTGCTGATCATCCGCTGTCCGGGCCCCGGCGCCCACAGCAGCGCGGGCAGCCGCTCGCCGTCCTCCCAGCGGCTGAGACATTCCACGGACAGCGGCCCGGGCGCGGGACGCGGCCGGGGGACGAGCGGGGACACGGGGCGCGAACACCTCAACTGACTCATCCGGACGGGGGACCGGCCGATCGTACGTGCTTCGGGCCATCCGTGGATCTTGTGACACCGCTGTGACCGGACGAGTGGCCTCCGCCACAGCTCGATCCGCGGTGCCCTGGTGAGGTGGAGAGCCCTTGTCTCGACCACTCGACCGGACCGGTCGTTTCCGCACCGGGAAGGAGCGAGTTGATACGCCGCTGCTGGGCGCCGCTGCTCGTGAATCTGCTGATCGGCATCCCGATGACCGTCGTGGTGCTGTGCGCCCGCTGGTACGCGGCCCACGGGCACTGCGACTACGACGACCTCAAGCTCCGTGACCTGGACGGGTGTTCCTACGACCAGATCGAGAACAGCGGCTGGGTGCTGGGCGCACTCGTCGTCACCGGCCTGCTGGTACTGCTGCTCGTTCTCGTCGCCGACGTGTTCGGTCCGCGCAGCCGCCGGCGTCCGCTCGGTCCGGGGCTGCTCACCCTGCCCGCCGTGCTACTGCCCTACGTCCTGCTCACCCTGGCCACATGACACCGCTCGCGGTCTTCGTGGCGCTCGTGGTCTGCTGGGTCGCGCTGCGCGGTTTCCTGGCGTATCCGCTGCTGCCGGGCTGGGTGAAGGCCGTGGCGCTGTGCTGTGCGCCGGGCGCCGCCCTCGCGTGGTCGGCCGTCGTGACCGCGGACGACGCCTTCCTGTTCCCGGAGACGGCCCCGTGCCCCGCCGAACCGCTGCGCGAGGGCGTCATCGGGCACGGCGAGGTCCGGGGCGTCTCCACGCCGTTCCCGCCACGGGCGTACTGCCGGTGGGAGGACGGCACCACCTACGCGCTCGCGCCGACCGCCGAGTCGCTGTTCTGGGGCTGCTTCGCGGTGACCGCCGTAGCGCTCGTCCTCGGGCTGTGGTTCGCGCTGCGCGCTCCGAGGGCGCTGCTCCGGCCGGCGGTCACCGCGAGCCCGCTCGGTCGAGGAACGGCGGACCGTCAGGCGAACTGGCCGACCCGGTAGTCGCCGGCGGGCTGCTGGACGAGGACGTTGACCCGGTTGAAGGCGTTGATGAGCGCGATCAGGGACACGAGCGCGGTGAGCTGCTCCTCGTCGTAGTGCTTGGCGGCGTTGGCCCAGACCTCGTCGGAGACCCCGCCGGCCGCGTCCGCTGTCCGGGTGCCCTCCTCCGCCAGTTCGAGCGCGGCGCGCTCGGCGTCGGTGAAGACCGTCGCCTCCCGCCAGGTCGCGACCAGGTTGAGCCGTACCGCCGACTCCCCCGCGGCGGCGGCCTCCTTGGTGTGCATGTCGGTGCAGAAGCCGCACCCGTTGATCTGGCTCGCGCGGATCTTCACCAGCTCCTGTGTCGCGGCGGGCAGCGACGAGTCCCCGATGGCCTTGCCCGCCGCGACGAAGTGCTTCAGGACCTGCCCGGCGAGGGGGCTGCCGAAGACGTTCAGTCGAGCGCTCATGGTGTTGTTCTCCTCTGCCGTTTCACCGTTTCGATGACTGCACCGGTATGACGGAACGGCCCGGCAGGGATGTGACAGCGAGGAATGTGACCTGCGTCTCCCTCGCCTCAGGGGTGGGGAGGGGTCCCGCGCAACGAACCGGCCATGGTCGACGACAGCGGCATCGGCGCCCTGAGCGGCCGGAAGAAAGCGGTTCCCCGGCCCCGCGCGGGGCGGAAACATGACCGAATTTCCGTTCGTCCGGCAACTATGCCAACACCCACTGGCGCCTTTAACCTGACTCGCCAGTAACCCTCGCACGACCTCCTACGGCGCGACCCCGGCGCGGCCCGTGCCCGCCCCGCTCACGCCGTCGATCCGTCACGCCTCTTCCCGACAGGGTGCTCTTTTCCGCCACCGAAAGGACAAAGAGGATGAAAGACGAGCAAGGCAGACAGGTAGTGGGCCGGATCCGGTGGAGACGGTTCGCGCTGCTCGCCGTCCCCGGCTGCGCGGCCACCGCCGCCCTCGGCATCGCCCTCGCCCAGGGCGCGCTCGCCGCCTCGTTCGCCGTCTCGGGGCAGCAGTTCAAGGTCTCCGCCGACCGGCTCACCGGTGAGGGCTTCGCCCAGTACGGCAACATCGACACCAACGCCCGGGGCGATCTGCTCCCCGTCGCCACCGTCGGCATCAGGACCGCGAAGATCGACAGCCTGTGTCAGTCGGTGGTCACCAGTCTCCCGGTGATCGGCGACATCTCCCTGAACCTCACGGCCGGGACCGGCGGCACCCCCGTCGAGGCGAAGGACCTGTTCCTCGACGCCACCCAGCTCGAGGGAAACGCATCCTTCCGCAACATCGAGATCGGCCGGGACGCCTCCACGCTCGACAAGGGGCCCGACGGCGCCCAGGGCATGCAGGACGCCTTCTCTCAGCAGGCCGACGACCTCACCATCACCGGCCTCAAGCAGGTGGCGTGGGCCGCCAACGCCGGCACCTTCAAGCTCTCCGGGCTCAAGATGAAGATCACCAAGGGGACGAAGGAATGTTTCTGAGCCGGCGCGCGTGGCGCACCTGGCGCCGCGGCCGGCCCTTCTGGGGCGGCCTGGTCACCGTCCTCGCCGGCGCCGAGATCAGCGTCCTGCCCCTGGCTCCGCTCGAGGTCATGCTCCAGCAGGGCATCGCCGGGCTCCCGTCGGTCCTGCTCGGCCTGATGATGATCGTGATGGGCCTGTCCGCGTGGGTCGCGCCGCACTACCGCGGACTGGCCGGCGTGGTCACCGTGCTCCTCGCCGTCGCCGCGCTGGTCATGTCCAACCTGGGCGGGTTCCTCATCGGGACGGTCCTGGGCATCGTCGGCGGCTCGATGATCTTCGCGTGGCAGCCCTTGCCGGCGGCCACAGAACCGGCCGAGCCCGCTGAACGGGCAGAACCGGCCGGACCCGAGGGATACGCCCAACCCTCGGAACTCCCGGAACCTTCGGAACCCACGGACCCCACGGAACCCACGGGACCCGTCCCCGCTCGCACGTCACCCCCCACGGCCACCACCCCGCACGACGCCACACCATCCGCTCACCCGACGTCCGTCGAACACCACTGATTCGAGAGGAAGGGTCAAGACATGCCATCACGTCCCCACCGTGTGCGCGCCCTGCTCGCCGCCGGCACCGGTACCGCCGCGACCGCCGCGTTACTGCTCGCCGGCTCCACCGCCGAGGCGCGCACCGCCGCCGAGGCACCGTCCGCCGCCGAGTCGACCACCGTCACCCCGGCCGGGCACGCCTACAAGGCCACCCTGTCCGGCAAGGCCACCTTCAAGGCGGGCAGCGTGACCCTGACCTGCTCGGTCTCCACGACCACCGGCCAGGTCCCGGCCGCCCCCGGCAACCACAACAGCGCGGGCCCGGTGGCCTCCACCCTCGCCGCGCCCACCTTCAGCTCCTGCACGTCGAGCATGCCCGGCGTGACCCCCACCATCACCACCAGCGGCACCTGGGGGATCTCGGTCCAGAACGGCTCCCCGGACACCGGAACCCTGACCGTGCCCCAGGGCGGCCTGGTCGTGAAGACCACCGGTCTCGCCACCTGCACCATCACGTCGGCACCGAGCGGCCCCGCGTCCATCACCGGCACCTGGACCAACGGCGCGCCGTCGAGCCTGTCCTTCGTCAACGCCGTCGTACCCGTGACCGTCACCGGCACGTTCGGCTGCCCGACCAGCGCGACGACCTCCACCGTCAACCTGGCCTACACCGTGTCCGACACGACCGACCCCGCCCAGCAGATCACCGTCGATCCCTGACCGGCCCTGGCACCCAGGGTGCGCAGGCTCGCCTGCGCACCCCCGGCCCTCGGACAGCCGAATTGCCGACCGGTCAGCCGGTCATCCGGTGGGCAGACCGAGCCCGTAGTAGGTGACGTCGTACCCGTCCACGTACTCGGCCTCACCGCCGACGATCAGGTCGGTGGGCTCGCTCACCCCTTTCGCCCGCGCCGTGGCGGCACGAAGGGGGCGCCCCACAGGGGTCCGCTGTCGTAGAAGGGGCCCAAGTCGCCGTGCGATCCCATGACGGACGGCTTGCCCAGCGCCGCGGTCACGGCCTCGCGGGCGGTCCGGAAGGCGTCGGCCTGCGCGGCGGCGTCCGGCGCGGCGACCGCCACCGGCACGGTCGGCTCCACGTACGACTCTCCGCTGACGTAGGCCTGTTCGTACCTCCCGACCGGGCGGAGACGGGCCTCCCCCGTGGCCCGGCCGGTGGCCCGGCCGGTGGCCACGACGGTCTCGTCCGCCGCCCCCGTCCACTCCCAACCAAGCCCGCCCACCAGGGCCTTCACCCGTCCGGCGTCCAGCCACCGGTGTCCGCCGCGACGAGCCGCCGGACGAGATCCGCGATGGACTCCTCATCGATGCTTCCCCGTTGTGGTGTCCACGTGATCATCGCGCCGTGTCCCGGGCCGGGCCCCGGAGGCGGGGCCCCCACCGCCTCGGGCAGCCGCACATCCGGGAGTACGAGGCCCCGTGGATCTGCTTGGATGACGAGATGACAAGTGGTTCCCCGGCCGGCAGCCGCCCGGACGACGCGGGCTCCGGCCTCCTCACCACCTTGCTGAACCGTGCCGCCACCGGCCGCGACGGTCAGGCGTGGAGCGACCTGTGGACGGGGCTGTACCACAACGGCTCTCTCGACGTGTCCGATCCGCTGTTGTTTCCCGCCCTGATGACCATGGCCGAGGGCGACGACGCCGACACGGCGGCATCGGCGCTCCACCTGGCGGGTGCCCTCCTCACTCAGGCCGACCAACGTCACGAGACCCGGGAACTGCGCGAGCGGCACGCCTCCGAAGTCGCACGCCTGCTGGCCGCCGCGCACCGGTGGCGGCAGTCCGCACCGGACCGGAACGCGTACTGCCACCTGCTGGAGACGGTGCTGAACCTGGAGGGGGAGGTCGACTGGGCGGAGGACCTGATCTGGGGCATCGTCAGCGAGGAGTACGAGCTGGAGTGCCCCGATCCGGACGGCTGCACGGTGGTCTGGGTGGTCATCGGTGAGCGGGGCTTCTTCAGCACGTCCGAGGACTACGCCCTGTCCGAAGACGTCAGAGCACTCCTCCTTCGTCCGGCCGATCCCGCCGCCCTCGACGGCCCGGGACGCCGTCTCCACGAGCTGGCCCTGGCGGACGGCCACGAGGACGTGGCGCAGGCCCTGACCTACGCCTTCGGCGAGGCGACGTGCCCGGAGTGCGAAAGAAGCTTCTCCGTCGTCGGGCAGGTCGTCGCGCGTTCGAGCTGAGAAGCCGGGCCGGCCCGCCCGGGCGGGGGCGGATTGTCACCCGGGCGCATCCCTGCCGCCACCGGACGGGCCAACAAAAACCGCCACCGGATACGGAAGTCACCCATCTGGCCTACCCGCGCTGACCTCCCCAGCGGCGGAAGGTCTTCACTCGTGCAGTGGACCGGCGCGCAGCACCGTGACGCGCGGCCGATGACCTGCCGGCCGGTCGACAGGCCCGTCTCCAGGACGTCGGGCCTCCCTGCCCAGCACGAGTGAAAGGCCGAGCTTCATGCCCGTACTGTGCCATCCCGCCGTCGACGTCCCCGAGCACATCATCACCGCGGAGGAGACGCTCGCCTTGGCGGAGCGCCAGCACGCCGCGCACCCTCAGCTCCCCCTCGCACTCATCCGCAACACCGGGGTGAGGAAGCGCCACATCATCCAGCCCATCGAGCAGACCCTGCGCCACCCCGGTTTCGAGGAACGCAACAGCCCACCGACGTGGACATCGGCTCGCTGCTGTCCGACGGCCTGTTCGGTGACGCGGTCGCCGCGGCGGTCGTACGCGGCCGGGGCGGCCGAGGGCTGGGCCTGGAACGCAACGCGTCCTACCTGATCCCGCACACATCCACACCGGCGGTCCTCGGATCCTCGACGACCTGTGCCGCTTCCTGAACGTCGACCCGCACGCGTTCCGCCACAGCCGGGCCACGCTCACCCAGTACGGGAACATCGCCGGCGCCGTCGTCCTCGACGCATGCAGGCGCCTGTTCGAAGAAGGCGGAGCCCCGGACGGCGCGCCCGGCATCCTCGCCGGCTTCGGTCCCGGCATCACCGCCGACATGGCCGTGGGCCGGTGGGTCGGCAAGCCGGCGCCGACGGCCTCGGTCCGCTCCCGGACCGACTGGGTGATGTCCGCGGCCGGGGCCTTGCACTGAGGAGGCACCCCGACCCGGGTTGCGTCGCCCGCGAGGGGCGGCGTGGCACAGTGGCGGTATGTGCGGCCGCTATGTCTCCACCCGCAGTCCACAGGACCTCGTCCGTCTCTTCGACGTCGCCGAGTGGCACCCCGAAGAGACGCTGGCACCGAGCTGGAACGTCGCCCCGACCGACGAGGTCTACGCCGTACTGGAACGCCCCCCGCGCGAGAAGGCCCCCGACGCGCCGGTGCGCCGGGAACTGCGCCCGCTGCGCTGGGGGCTCGTGCCCTCCTGGGCCAGGGACCCGAAGATCGGCTCCCGGTTGATCAACGCACGGATGGAGACGGTGCACGACAAGCCCGCCTACCGCCGTGCCTTCACCCGGCGCCGCTGCCTCCTCCCGGCCGACGGCTTCTACGAGTGGACCCCGCTGAAGGATCCCGCCACCGGCAAGACCCGCAAGCAGCCGTACTTCATCCACCCGGCCGACGGGCAGGTCCTGGCCCTCGCGGGCCTGTACGAGTACTGGCGCGACCCCGAGATCAAGAACGACGACGATCCCGCCGCCTGGCTGATGACGTGCACCGTCATCACCACCGAGGCCACCGACGCCGCCGGCCGCGTCCACCCCCGCATGCCCCTCGCCCTCACCCCGGACCACTACGAGGCCTGGCTCGACCCCCACCACGACGACCCCGAAAACCTCCGCACCCTCCTCACCCAGCCCGCCGACGGCAACCTCGCCGCCCGCCCCGTCTCCAGGGCCGTCAACAGCGTCCAGAACAACGGCCCCCAACTCCTGGACGAGGTCGTCCCCCCGCAGAAGTCCTGACGAATCCAGGGAGTAAGCACACGGATGGACGTGAAACCGATGCCACACGCCGGCGCGGCATCGTTCCGGCTGACCGGTGTCGAGATATGGCGCTTCCGCGACGAGGACGCCGGCATCCGCGCCGGGGAGAGCCCCCGCACGTCCAGCGCGCGTCTCGGTCCCCGGGTGCGGCCGAATCCGGGCAGGTCCACCGCGGCGGTCGTGGCGTGCGGAGCCAGGGCCCGGGCGAACGGCAGCCAGTCACGCTACGAGCAGCCCAGGCCATGGACGCGCGCGACCTCCGGGGCGCCGGAGGGCCCGAGGAGCGCGGCGTGCACACGGGTGCCCGCGGCGGCGGTGAACTCGTGCGCGTCCCAGCCGCTCACTGAGTCCGGACCCGCCGCGCGATGCCCGCCGCCGCACACGCCAGCGCCGTGGCCGCGGTCAGTCGCCGTACGGCGGTACGACGGCGGCCGCCCCACCCGCCGTGGGCCGCGCCCGTACCCGGCGCGGGCACGTGGAGATTGCCCTGGCCGACCGGGGCGGGCTCCGTCCGGGACAGGTGGGTCTTGTCCACCTGCCGGGCCATCATCCGCTCCACCATGCCCGGCATGATCCTGGACTCCAGCACCATGGAGCGGCCCATCGGACCGACCACGACCTCACGACGCGGCACGCGCACCAGGTCCACGATGGTCCGCGCCACGCGCTCGGGACTGTAGACCGGCGGCATCGCCAACGCCTTGCGCCCGGTGTAGTTCGCGGCGTGCTCGAACAGCGGTGTGTCGATCGTGGCGGGCAGCACCGTGCACACGTGGATGCCCTTCGCCTTGTCGAGCCTCAGCTCCTGGCGCAGGCTCGCGCTCAGTGCCCGGACGGCGTACTTCGACATGCCGTAGGCGTGGGTGTACGGCTGGCTGACGACTCCGACGATGGAGGAGACGTTGATCAGCGTTCCGCTGCCCTGGTCGCGCATGACGCGCAGCGCGGCACGCGCGCCGTGGACGTAGCCCATCACGTTGACGTCCAGGACCTTGCGGATGTCCTCCAGCGGCGTCTCCTCGAAGGGCCCGAACACGGTGACGGCCGCGCAGTTGACCCATACGTCGATACGGCCGAAGCGCTCCACCGCCCGCCGGGCGAGGTCCTGGACGGCTGCGGCGTCCGTGACGTCGGTCGGCACGACGAGCGCCTCGGCGCCACGGCGGCGTTCGCACTCCTGGCGGACCGTCTCCAGCGCCTCGGCCCGCCGCGCCGCCAGGACGACAGCGCATCCCTTGCGGGCGAAAGCCTCGGCGGTGGCCCGGCCGATACCGCTGGAGGCACCGGTGATCACGACCACGGAATCACGCACTCGCATGGAGCATCCCTTCTTCGCGCTGCGTCCGACTCATCACTCAACCACCGGACCGCTCGTCCCACCGCTCGGCGGGCCTCCCTGGGATGCCGCGTTACGCCACCTGACGGCACGGACGCGGACGCTGCCGCCCCACGGTGCGGCCAGGGGCGGACGACCTCACGAGCGGTTCACCGCCTCCGCCCTCACCCGTCATGTGACCTGCGTAGAAACGTCCGAGCGGGGCAAACGGTCGGCCTGGGATGTGGAGGAAACCATGACGATGACGGAGCAGCCGACCGAATCGGCGAGGGAGGACACCACGTGCTGCGGACACGCGGGCGGGCACAGCCCGCGCCGCGGTGCCGAAGCACCGGAAACACCGCGTGAACGGGTCAACCGCCGCTGGAACGAGATACTCCAGGAGACCCGGGTCACCCAGACGGGCGTGCAGATCCTCTTCGGGTTCCTGCTGAGCGTCGCCTTCACCCCCACCTTCAGGGAGTTGGAGACGCTGGACCGCGGCATCTACGTGACCACCGTGGTGCTCGGCGCGGCGGCCACGGCCTCGCTCATAGCGCCCGTCTCCATCCACCGCTTCCTGTCCGGTCAGCGGATGAAGGACGAGGTCGTGGAGGCTGCGGGCCGCCTGATGATGTGCGGCATGGTCCTCCTCGCCCTGACCATCGGCTGCACGCTCCTGCTGCTGCTCCGTTTCGTGGTCCCGGGCGTCCTCGCCGAAGTGCTCGTCGGCACGGTCATGCTGTGGTTCGGCCTGTGCTGGTACGTGCTGCCGATGCGTCTGCGCCGCCGCGCCGCTCGGCGCTCCCGCAGCGACGACGCGTAGCGCGGCCACTCGGACAGGCGGGCGCGACGAGCCATCCGCCGTCCGGCCATGAGGTCGGACGGCGGATGGCTCCGTGAGTTCTGGCGTTCTACGGCAGTGCGCACCAGCCGAGCAGCTACACACGAACCCGGTCGGCCTGCGCTGCGGAGTCAGCGTCGGGAGTGGCGGCAGTCTTCCCCTCGCCGCGCATCCCCAGCAGGGTGATCAGCCCGCCTGCCGCGGCGATCGCGGCGGCCCAGACGAAGGCCGCACTGAAGCCGTCCGTCAGCGCGGGCAGGTCGCCCAGCCGGCCCGCACCCTGCGACGTGGCGACCGCGGTCAGCGCCGCGAGGCCCAGGGCGGAACCCACCTGGTAGGTGGTGTTGACGATGCCGGACGCCAGGCCCGCCTGCTCCTGCGGGGCACCGGACATGGCGGCCATCATCGCCGGGATGTACGCGAGCGACATGCCGAGCGCCGCGACCAGCGAGGCGGGCAGGACGTCGACCGCGAAGGTGCCCGTGGGCTCGACGGCGGACAGCCACAGCAGCCCCGCCGCGAGGACCAGCAGACCGCCGCCGATCAGCGGCTTGGCGCCGAACTTCGCCAGCAGCCTGGCCGTGATCGCCGTCATGAAGATCATCAGCAGACCGGTCATCGGCAGCAGGGCGGCACCGGAGGCGAAGGCGCCGTAGCCGAGGACCTGCTGGAGGTAGAGGTTGAGGAAGTACCACATCGGGATCCACGCCGCACCGAGCAGGGCCATCGCCAGGTTGGCCGAGCCGAGCCGCGGGACGCGCCAGATACCGAGCGGCATCAGCGGTTCACGCACCGTCGTCTGGATCACGATGAAGAGAGCGAGCAGTGCGGCGGCGCCGATCAGCTGGAGCACCGTACCGCTGGACGTCCAACCCGCCTCCGGCGCACGGACGACGGCGAAGACGGCGAGCGCGAGACCTGCGGTGACCGCCGCCGCGCCGAACACGTCGACGGCTCCGCGACGGCCGCCGACCTCGGGCAGCAGCTTGGTGGCGGCGAGAGTGGCGACGCCGATCGGGACGTAGATGATGAAGATCCACGGCCAGCTCAGCCACTCGGTGAACACCCCGCCGAGGAAGACACCGGCCGTGCCGCCCGCGGGTGCGGCTGCGCCGTAGAGGGCCATGGCCTTGCCGAGCTCCTTCGGGTCGTGCGCGAAGAGCATCATCAGCAGGGTCATGGCCGAGGGGGCGATCAGCGCACCGCCCACGCCCTGCACGGCGCGGCCGACGACCTCCACCCATGCCGTCTGCGCCGCAGCCGCGACGACCGAGCCGGCGATCAGTACGACCCATCCGGTGTTGAAGATCCTGCGTGCGCCCAGCAGGTCGGAGAGCCGGCCCCCCAGGAGCAGCAGACCGCCGAAGGCGATGACGTACGCGTTGAAGACCCACTGCAGCTCGCCCTGCGAGAAGCCGAGGTCCTTCTGCATCTCGGGGAGAGCCACCCCGATGATCGATGTGTCCATGATCACCATGAACTGGGCCGCGGCGAGCACCACCAGTGCCCACCAGCGGCGCGGATTGACAGTTGTCATGACCGGACTCCTTTCCATATACCCCAGGGGGGTATCCCGCATCGGCAAGGTAACATACCTGAGGGGGGTATGTAAGGGCTGGGGCTCGGCGGCGCCCCGGGGCACTCGTGCCGGGGCGCGCCACCGGCAGGCGTGACCTTCGCTGCCGCAAGGTCGATACTTCCCTCAGCGAGCCTTATCCGCCCGACGTTCGCCGAGCCACCCGCTCCCGACCGCCGCCAGACCGCCGAGATCACCGACAGGATGGCGCATCCGACCTGCGAAAAGGCAGGCCGGAGAGTCGCCTGGCAATCCCTTCCGGAGGAACCCATGAGGATGCTCATCAACGTCCCGGAGACCGTCGTCGCGGACGCGCTGCGGGGTATGGCCGCCGCGCATCCGGAGCTGACCGTGGATGTGGAGAACCGGGTGATCGTGCGGCGGGACGCGCCGGTCGACGGGAAGGTGGCACTGGTTTCGGGCGGGGGGTCGGGGCATGAGCCGCTGCACGGGGGGTTCGTGGGGCCCGGGATGTTGTCGGCGGCGTGTCCCGGGGAGGTGTTCACCTCGCCGGTGCCCGATCAGATGGTGCGGGCGGCGGCGGCCGTGGACAGTGGCGCGGGCGTGCTGTTCGTCGTGAAGAACTACACCGGTGACGTGCTGAACTTCGACATGGCCGCCGAGCTCGCCGAGGACGAGGGCATCCAGGTCGCCAAGGTGCTGGTCGACGACGACGTGGCGGTCACCGACAGTCTGTACACCGCCGGGCGGCGCGGCACCGGTGCCACGCTCTTCGTGGAGAAGATCGCGGGCGCCGCCGCCGAGGAGGGGCAGCCGCTGGAGCGCGTGGAGGCGATCGCCCGGCAGGTCAACGAGAGCTCCCGCAGTTTCGGGGTGGCGCTCAGCGCCTGTACGACCCCCGCGAAGGGCAGCCCCACCTTCGATCTGCCCCCGGGCGAGCTGGAGTTGGGCATCGGCATCCACGGCGAGCCGGGGCGCGAGCGGCGGCCGATGATGACGTCCGGGGAGATCGCCGACTTCGCCGTGCACGCGGTGCTGGAGGATCTGCCGCCGCGCAATCCCGTGCTGGTCCTGGTCAACGGCATGGGCGCGACGCCGCTGCTGGAGCTGTACGGCTTCAACGCGGAGGTCCAGCGGGTGCTGGCCGCGCGCGGTGTCGCCGTGGCCCGCACCCTGGTCGGCAACTATGTGACCTCCCTCGACATGGCGGGCGCCTCCGTCACGCTGTGCCAGGTCGACGAGGAGTTGCTGCGGCTGTGGGACGCGCCGGTGCGCACGCCGGGTCTGCGCTGGGGTATGTGACCCGGGCCGACGCGATCAACCGACCTACCACGCAAGGAGATTCCGTGCTCGACGCCGATTTCTTCCGCCGTTGGATGACGGCGACCGCCGCGTCCGTGGACCGCGAGGCGGACCGGCTCACGGCCCTCGACTCCCCCATCGGGGACGCCGACCACGGCAGCAATCTGCAGCGCGGGTTCACCGCGGTGACCGCGGCGGTGGAGAAGGAGGCCCCCGCGACGCCGGGGGCCGTGCTCATGCTGGCCGGACGGCAGCTCATCTCCACGGTGGGCGGTGCATCCGGGCCGCTCTACGGCACGCTGCTGCGGCGCACCGGCAAGGCGCTCGGAGAAGCCGCCGAGGTGAGTGAGGAGGAGCTGGCCGGGGCGCTGCGGGCCGGGGTGGACGCGGTGATGGCGCTGGGCGGGGCCGCGCCGGGCGACAAGACCATGATCGACGCGCTGGTGCCGGCGGTGGAGGCGCTCGGCGACGGCTTCGGCGCGGCGCGGGCCGCCGCCGAGCAGGGCGCTCTCGCGACCACGCCGTTGCAGGCCCGCAAGGGACGGGCCAGCTATCTCGGCGAGCGGAGCATCGGCCATCAGGACCCGGGTGCCACCTCGGCGGCGCTGCTGGTCGCGGGACTCGCGGAGGCCGCCGGTGAGTGACGTGACGGCCGAGAGGATCGTGGGGATCGTGCTCGTGTCGCACAGCGCGCAGGTCGCCGCCTCCGTCGCCGACCTCGCCCGCGGGCTGGCCGGTGGCGGTACGACGGTGCCCGTGGCTCCGGCGGGCGGCACGGAGGGCGGCGAGCTGGGCACCAGTGCCGAGCTGATCGCCGCGGCCGCAGCCTCCGTGGACCGCGGGGCCGGAGTCGCCGTGCTCACCGACCTGGGCAGCGCCGTCCTCACGGTGAAGGCGCTCCTCGCGGAGGGCGACGAACTGCCCGCGACCACACGTCTGGTGGACGCGCCCTTCGTGGAGGGCGCCGTCGCCGCGGTGGTCACGGCGGCCACCGGTGCGGACCTGGACGCGGTGGCCGCGGCGGCGGGCGAGGCGTACGACTACCGCAAGGTGTGAGACCCACGGGTGAGAGTACGGCGGCGGACCCGGGGCCGGGCCGGCCGGTCCTCGGTTCCGCCGCCGTTTCCCGCGTGCCGGTCAGCCCGCGTCGACCCACCGCCGTGCCAGCCGCTCCCCCTCCGCGACGGCGGCGGCGTGACTCTCGATGGGTGATGCCTGGGAACCTTTGAAGACGATGTAGGTGACGCCGGAGTCCGTGCCGCCGCGCCGGGGGTCGGGGTTGATGCCGAGCCGCTCGGCCGTGGCGTACGACGCCTCCCCGATGACGTGGCCGGGTCCGACGTCGCCGACGACCGCGTACTGCACGCGGTCGCGGTGGACCACGGCCGCGACCGAACCGCCGCGTACGTCGTCGTCCCGGTGGTTCCAGATGGCGCTCGCGGCCGGGACGACGATGAAGGGGAGCCGTTCGGCGTCCAGATAGCGGCCGTCGGACTGGGTGAAGGCCGTACTGGCGGAGAAGTAGGGGTCGGTGTCGCCGTTGCAGTGGCGGCCGGGCCGGCCGTCGCAGTCGATGTCGAGGTCCGCCTTCCAGAAGACGGCGTCGCGGGTGCCGCACACCGGGATGTCCGCGGGTGCTCCCTCGTCGCTGCGGTAACGCCCGCGGGAGACGGGGGCGCAAGTCCGGGCCTTGGCCAGCAGGTCGGCGGCGCTCACGGCGCCCTCTCGGGCGGCGTCCGGCGTCACGCGCGGGTGGGCCGGACCGGCGGCGGGAGCGGGGGTCGTGGCGGCGACGGGGGCGGGAGATTCGGGGAGCGTCGTCGGGGCGAGCAGGGCGGCGCCTGCCGCGGCCAGCGCGAGTGACTGGACACGCACGATAAGAGGGCCTCTCCTCAGGGTGGCTGACGGGCACTCAGACCAGTGTGCGTGCCGGCGATCACGCGGCCACCCCGACGGGGCCGGACGGTGCACGCCCTCGATCTCCGGTGGGGGCCGGGCGTCTGACTCCGTGTCGGATCCGGCCGCCCGGCCGCCCGCACCGGACGCGGGACGAGCGACGACAGCGATACCCGCGCCCCGGACCCGAACTCCCCGGCATCCGAGGCCAGTTCGTCCGTGGGAAGGTTCAGCATACGCACCCCCGCGCGGGCGTCGGCAAACGACCCCGCCCTCTTGATGTGATCGCGCCAGGGCGCCATATTGGTCCGGACCATTCCGTCGTCCCGTCCCCGGGAGGCCGAGTCGTGCGAAGCGTTCCCGTATCCGCGCTGCTGGTGTGCGGCGCGCTGACGCTGGTGTCCTGCGGCTGGGGCGGGGACGGCGCGGACCGTCCGGCCCCCGGGGCGCCGACCGGGGTCACCGCGTCGGCCGGCAGCGCGACCAGCGTGCACGTGATGTGGAACGCCGTCGCCGCGGAGGCGGGCGTGCGCGTCTACGAGGTGTACCGCGGCACCACCAAGGTCCGGGAGGTGCCCGGGTCCCGGCACATGGTGGACGTCACCCGGCTGCGGCCGGCCACGACCTATGTCTTCACCGTGCGCGCGCGGGACGCCGACGGACGGCTCGGCCCGCCCAGCCGGGAGGTGCGGGCCACCACCCCCGCCGCCGTGGCGGCCGACCGCTCGGCGCCGTCACGGCCGGCCGGGGTGCGGGGCCGGGTGACCGGGAGCCGGGCCGTCCAGCTCACCTGGGAGGCGGCGAAGGACGACCGGGGGGTGGTGTCGTACGACATCCATCAGGGCGGTACGAAGATCCACAGTGTGGGCGGGAGCCAGACCGGGACGGTCGTGACGGGGCTGCGGCCGGGCACGCGCTACTCCTTCACCGTCCGGGCCCGGGACGCGGCGGACAACGTCTCCCCGGCGAGCACGGCCGTACGGCTCACCACCGCGCCGGGCGACGACGACGGCCGCGGCACCGCGCCCACCGGTTTCCGCGCCACCACCCGCACCGAGGACGGCGTCCACTATTTGGACCTGTCCTGGGTGCCGCCGCGAGCCGACGGGGTGATCACCGAGTACCAGATCCACCTCGACGGGCGGGCGGCGACCTCCCTCGTCTGGGGCGGGTCCGCGCCGCGCGAGAAGGCGACGTACAGCTTCTACCTCGGCCGTGAGGACGGCGTACGGCACCGGGTGCGCATCCGCGCCAAGCTGCCGGACGGCACCTGGGGCGGGTTCTCGGCGGAGCGGACGGTCACGACCGGCGGATGAGCCGCCCGGACGGCGTAATCCGTCACCTGGCCGGCCGCCGTCCACATGCGGGGCGCAACCGGGGGCCGTTGGCTGACCCTGAGGCAGCACGGGCGTTTCCCGACCCCGGCGGCGCAAGGGATGTACCGCCAACCGTGCCGCCGGAAGGACACGTCCCATGAGCAGATCCCAACCACTTCTCCGCTGCGGGCTCGCCGTGGCAGCCGCCGCCGCGCTGCCCCTCGGCCTGGCCGCACAACCCGCCGGCGCGGTCTCCGGCATCTCCGTGAGCACCAGCGGCTCCACGGTCTCGGTGACCACCAGCGCCTGCACCCAGGTCGGCGGCAGCTGGGGCAACGCCTCGCTGCTCAACAGCAGCCAGACGAGCTTCGCCCAGGGCCGGCAGGCCGCGCTGACCGGGACGGCCAGTGTGCAGTCCGCCGCCTGGTCCGGTGTCGGCCCGGGGACGTACACGGTGACCGTGGTGTGCTCCAACGGCTCCACCGCGGGCACCCAGACCGTCATCGTCTCCTCGGCCACCACCCCCACCGCCTCCCCGACGGCCTCCCCGTCCCGGGGTGTGATGGGCGGCATGGGCGGCGGCACCAAGGACTACGGCACGCTCACCATGGTGGCGGGCGGGGTGCTGGTCGGCACGGGCGTCATCGCGGGGGGCTGGTTCCTGCGCCGCCGCGCCAAGCCTCACCGGCTCTGATCCGGCGGCAGCTCGGCGAACTCCGCCAGCGCGTGGGTGAGCCACTGGGTCCAGAAGGTCTCCAGGTCGATGCCCGCGCGCAGTACCAGATGCCGCAGCCGGTCCTGGGCGCTGTCCCGGCCGGGCGGGAAGTCCCGCTTCTCGATCTCCCGGTACTCGGCGAGCTGCCGCCGGTGCAGCTCCAGGTGACGGCGCAGGTCCTCCTCCAGGCCCTCGGTGCCGACGACCGCCCCGGCGCGCAGCCGCAGCAGCAGGGTGTCGCGGTGCGGCTTGGGGTCCTGGGACGCGGCGGTCCAGCGGGCCAGCTCCTCGCGGCCCGCGGGAAGCACCTCGTAGCTCTTCTTCTGCCCGCGGGCCGGCTGCTCGCTCGGCAGGGCCCGGATCAGGCCGTCGGCCTCCAGTTTTCCCAGCTCGCGATAGATCTGCTGGTGCGTCGCCGACCAGAAGTAGCCGATCGACTTGTCGAACCGGCGGGTCAGCTCCAGCCCCGAGGAGGGCTTTTCGAGCAGAGCGGTGAGGATCGCGTGCGGGAGTGACATGGGGGTCATCCTAGGGACGGCCCCGGGTCCGGCTCAGAGCGCCGCCGCCAGCTCCGTGCCCTGCTTGATGGCGCGCTTGGCGTCCAGTTCGGCGGCCACGTCGGCGCCGCCGATGAGGTGGGCGGGGCGGCCGGCCTCGATCAGCGCGTCGTAGAGGTCGCGGCGCGGCTCCTGGCCGGTGCACAGCACGATGGTGTCGACCTCCAGGACGGTGCTCTCCTCGCCGACGGTGATGTGCAGTCCGGCGTCGTCGATACGGTCGTAGCGCACGCCCGGGACCATGGTGACGCCGCGGTGCTTCAGCTCGGTGCGGTGGATCCAGCCGGTGGTCTTGCCGAGGCCCGCGCCGACCTTGCTGGTCTTGCGCTGGAGCAGGTGGACGGTGCGCGGCGGGGCGGGCCGCTCGGGGGCGGCGAGGCCGCCGGGTGCGGCGTACGCCATGTCCACGCCCCAGTGACGGAAGTACGTCTCGGGGTCCTCGCTCGCCTTGTCGCCGCTGTCGGTGAGGTATTCGGCGACGTCGAAGCCGATGCCGCCGGCGCCGAGGATGGCGACGCGGTCGCCGACGGGGGCGCCGTCACGCAGTACGTCGAGGTAGCCGAGGACGCTCGGGTGGTCGACGCCGGGGATGTCGGGGGTGCGCGGGGTGACGCCGGTGGCGATCACCACGTCGTCGTAGCCGGAGAGGTCGTCGGCGGTCACCCAGGTGTTCAGCCGTACGTCCACGCCGTGGGCGTCGAGCTGGTGGCGGAAGTAGCGCAGGGTCTCGTCGAACTCCTGCTTGCCGGGGACCTGGCGGGCCACGTTGAGCTGGCCGCCTATCTCGGCGGCGGCGTCGAACAGGGTGACCTCGTGGCCGCGTTCGGCGGCGGAGACGGCGCACGCGAGGCCTGCCGGTCCGGCGCCGACGACGGCGATCCGCTTGCGCAGCCGGGTCGGGGAGAGCACGAGCTGGGTCTCGTGGCAGGCGCGCGGATTGACCAGGCAGGAGGTGATCTGGCCGCTGAAGGTGTGGTCGAGGCAGGCCTGGTTGCAGCCGATGCAGGTGTTGATGGCCTCGGGGGTGCCGGCGGCGGCCTTCTTCACGAACTCGGGGTCGGCGAGCATCGGGCGGGCCATGGAGACCATGTCGGCGGTGCCGTCGGCGAGGAGCTGCTCGGCGAGTTCGGGGGTGTTGATGCGGTTGGTGGTGACGAGCGGGACGGAGACCTCGCCCATCAGCCGCTTGGTGACCCAGGTGTAGGCGCCGCGGGGCACGGAGGTGGCGATGGTGGGGATGCGGGCCTCGTGCCAGCCGATGCCGGTGTTGATGATGGTCGCCCCGGCGGCCTCGACGGCCTTGGCGAGGGTGATCACCTCGTCCAGGGTGGAGCCGCCGGGCACCAGGTCGAGCATGGACAGCCGGTAGACGACGATGAAGTCCTCGCCGACGGCCTCGCGCACCCGGCGGACGATCTCGACGGGGAAGCGCATGCGGTTCTCGTAGGAGCCGCCCCAGCGGTCGGTGCGCCGGTTGGTGGGCGCGGCGATGAACTCGTTGATGAGGTAGCCCTCGGAGCCCATGATCTCGACGCCGTCGTAGCCGGCCTCGCGGGCGAGGCGGGCGGTGCGGGCGTAGTCGTCGATGGTGCGCTCGACCTCGGCGTCGGTCAGCTCGCGCGGCGGGAAGGGGCTGATCGGGGCCTGGAGGGGGCTCGGGGCGACCAGGTCGCGGTGGTAGGCGTAGCGGCCGAAGTGGAGGATCTGGAGGGCGATCCGGCCGCCCTCGCGGTGCACGGCCTCGGTGATCACCCGGTGCTGCCCGGCCTCCGCCTCGGTGGTGAGCTTGGCGCCGCCCTCGTAGGGCCGGCCCTCGTCGTTGGGGGCGATGCCGCCGGTGACGATGAGGCCCACGCCGCCGCGGGCGCGCTCGGCGTAGAAGGCCGCCATCCGCTCGAAGCCGCCCTCGGCCTCCTCCAGGCCGACGTGCATGGAGCCCATCAGGACGCGGTTGGGCAGGGTGGTGAAGCCCAGGTCGAGCGGGCTCAGCAGGTGCGGGTAACGGCTCATCGACGCCTCCGTGCGCGGTCTCGTGCCCTGTAGTTGTAGAGGACCGCACAGGTTTTGTGCAACTAGTTGCACAACGCTGGGGCGAGGACGTGACCGGTCGCACAGCTCGGCGCGGGACACGGATCGGGCGGTCACCGGACCGCGCCGGTGACCGCCCGTTCACTCACCTGGGTCAGCGGCTCTCCAGGATCAGGTGCAGCTCCCGCTCCTGGTCGCCGGAGGCCGTGCTGAGGTCGTGGACCGAGAACAGCGAGTCGAGGGTCGTACGGAACCGGTCGATCGCCCAGTAGCCGCCCTGGACGTCGGCCGTGACCGGGGCCGAGAGCCGGGCGGGACGGGCGCCCTGGTGGGCGTCGGCGACATCGAAGGTGCCGAGCCAGACCATCGGACGGGTCTCGTGCCACTGCTCGGGCACGTCGTCCGCGCAACGGTCGGACGCGAAACACGCGCACAGGGTGTCGAAGACGATCCGGGCGTCCTCCTTGCTGCACCCGCTGATCTCCACGGAGACGGACTCCGGGTGCGACCGTTCGCCGTTCATGGTGACCGCTCCTCTCATGGCAGTGCCGGAGATACGCGAGTGCCCCGCGCGACCGCCCGCACTCCCCCAGGAAAGCACCAGCACCGGCGGAGCACCACCGGCAACGGCCCCCGGCGGAACTCCACCGGCCGGCCGATCCCCGGCGGGAGCCACCGAACATCGCCCGGCCGCAGCACCCGTCGCGCACCGCTCCCGGGTGATTCGTCCGACCAGCCGGGCCGTCTCGGGGGATGGTGGAGTGGGGCGGGGTGGCGTAAGAGAGATGGTTGAGCGCAGGACGACAAGGGGAGTCGGCACGCGGGGCGGGGCGTGCCGAAGGCGAAGGCGGTGCGTGCGATGGGTGCAACCGGGCCTCCCGTGGCTGACGGAGCCGGGCCGGGCCGCGGTGCGGGCCGGCCCAGCGGGCTGCTGGACGAGCTGGGCGTGGCCTCGGTGGTGCTCGACGCCGAGGGCCGGATCGTGCTGTGGAGCCCGCAGGCGGAGGACCTGTTCGGCTATCCGGCGGACGAGGCGCTGGGCCGGTACGCGGCGCGGCTGATGGTGCACGAACAGCACCTCGATCTGGTCGTCGAGCTGTTCGCCGACGTGCTGGCCACGGGGCGGGGCTGGGCGGGCGCGTTCCCGGTGCGGCTCAAGGACGGCAGCACCCGGTTGGTGGAGTTCCGCAACATGCGGTTGCTGGACGACCGGGGCGACGTCTACGCCCTCGGGCTCGCCGCCGATTATTCGACCGTGCGGCGGCTGGAGCGTGACGTCGCGCTGTCGTCCCGGATGGTGGCGCAGTCGCCGATCGGGCTGGCGGTGCTGGACGGCGGGCTGCGGTATGTCTCCGTGAACCCGGCGCTGGAGCGTATCGACGGCGTCCCGGCCGAGCAGCACATGGGGCGGGCGGTGCGCGAGGTGGTGCCGGGGATGGACGCGGACGCCCTGGAGGAGGCGGCGCGCCGGGTCCTGGAGACCGGGCGGTCGGTCGTCGACCGGTCCACGATCGGGCGGACCCCGGCCGACCCGGACGAGGACCGCGCCTGGTCGGTCTCGCTGTACCGGCTGGAGGACACGCTCGGCACGGTGCTGGGTGTGGCGCTGTCGGTGGTGGACGTCACCGATCAGTACCGGGCGGGCGTGGAGGCGGAGGCGGCCCGGCGCCGCCTCGCCCTGATCGCCGACGCCTCCACGCGGATCGGCACCACCCTGGATCTGGAGCTGACCGCGCGGGAACTGGCCGACGTGGCCGTGCCGGAGCTGGCGGACGTGGCGGCCGTGGATCTGCTGGCGGCCGTGGTGGAGGGCCGCCCCAGCACCGTCGGCCCGGCCGAGCCCGCGGTGATCCGCGCGCTGGCGGTGCGGGCCAAGGGATCGCCGGAGGCGCTGAGCGCCGCCGACCCCCCGGGGCAGGTGGCCCGCTACGGGCCCGACCGGCTCGTCACCCAGTGTGTGCGTACGGGGCGTCCCGTGCTGGTGCCGCAGGTCAAGGACGAGGATCTGCCGCGTATCGCGCGCTCCCCGGAGGCAGCCGTGCTGCTCGGCCGGGCGGGCGTCCACTCGTATCTGGCGGTGCCGCTGATCGCGCGCGGCGAGGTGCTCGGAGCGCTGGATCTGAAGCGGACCGGCAATCCGCTGCCGTTCGGGGAGGACGATCTGCTGCTGGCGCGGGAGCTGGCGGCCCGGGCGGCGGTGCAGATCGACAACGCCCGCTGGTACCAGAACGCCCGGAACACCGCGCTCACTCTCCAGCGCAGCCTGCTGCCCAGCCATCCCCCGGTCACCGGGGGCCTGGAGGTGGCCTCCCGCTACCAGCCGGCCGGGGCGACCGTCGAGGTCGGCGGGGACTGGTTCGACGTGATCCCGCTGGAGGACGGCAAGACGGCGCTGGTCGTCGGCGATGTGATGGGCAGCGGTATCAACGCCGCCGCGACGATGGGCCGGCTGCGCACCGCGACCAACACGCTGGCCGCCCTCGACCTCGATCCGGCCCGGCTGCTGGAGCATCTGGACCGGATCACGGCGGATCTGGACCACTCGATCGCCACCTGTCTGTACGCGGTCCACGATCCGCGGCTGCGGCAGTGCCGGATCGCGAACGCGGGCCATCTGCCGCCCGTGCGGGTGCGCGCCGGGAACGGGCCGGAACTGCTCGACCTGCCCACGGGGGCGCCGCTGGGCGTGGGCGGGGTGGCCTTCTCGACCACGGTGTTCGACCTGGAACCGGGCGACCAGCTCGTCCTCTACACCGACGGGCTGGTGGAGACCCGTCGGCATTCCCTCGACGAACGGCTGGACACCCTGCTGTCCCTGCTCGGCGGTCCGGCGCGCCCGCTGGACGAGATCTGCGATCTGCTGCTGCGCACCCTGCACCATCCCGACAACCACGACGACGTGGCGGTCCTCATCGCCCGCGCCCGCACCGAGAACTGAGGGGGCGTCAGTCCCACTTCGGGGACGGTGGCCGGGCCGCGGCTGGTGGCGATGGTCATCTCGCCGAGCCGTACCCGGGTCACGGTGAGCGGATGCGGGCCGCTGCCGCGGTCCAGGTCCGCGTACGCCTCCCGCGCGTCCGTCAGGGGCAGGGTGAGCGAGCCGCCGCTCTCCCACTCGACCGTCCCCTTGTCCTGCCCCGGTTCGGGGAGTTCGCCGCGCAACTCGAGGTTCCGGGTGCCGTAGGCCTCCTTGTCGGTCTCGTCGTGGAAGGCGTCCTCGGGCAGCCGGATCTCCTCCCCCGTCGGGTGGTAGCCCGTACGCCACAGCTCGGCGGCGCGCGAGCCGTCCCAGGCCTCGGCGACCAGCCGGGCGCGGACGGCGGCCCCCGGGGCCTGCCCGCCGTCGCGCACCCCGGACGCCTCCCTTGGCCGCTCGTTTCCGCAGCCCGCCGTGGCGGCCCCGGCCGCGAGCACGACGAGGGCCGCGAGGACGCGCGCGGCGCGTGGATGGTTCGTACGCATGGACTCCCCCGGGACGGACGGCCGATGTCCCTCCTGTGACGCGCGAGCGGGGCGCGACGTTCACGTCGGACCCGCTCGCGCGGTCAGGCGATCAGGCCACGCCGATGACGACCTGGGCGTACCACTCCTCGGAGACCGCCAGCCGGGTCGTCAGCCCGGCCCGGGTGAACGCCTCGACGGCCGCGGGGGCCTGGCGCTCACTGGTCTCGGTCAGCACGCAGCCGCCGGGAGCGAGCCAGCGGGGTGCCTCGGCGGCGATCCGGCGGGCGACGTCGAGGCCGTCGGCGCCGCCGTCGAGGGCGGTCAGGGGCTCGTGGTCGCGGGCCTCGGCGGGCAGCAGGCCGACCTCGCCGGTGGGGACGTACGGCACGTTGGCCGCGAGGATGTCGACCCGGCCGCGCAAGGTGGCGGGCAGCGCCTCGAACAGGTCGCCCGCGTACACCCGGCCGCCCGCCGGGGCGAGGTTGCGGCGGGCGCAGCGCACCGCGGCCGGGTCGATGTCGGCGGCGTGCAGTTCGACGGGGCCGAGCGCGTCGGCGAGGGCGGCGCCGACCGCGCCGGAGCCGCAGCACAGGTCGACGACGAGCCGCGCGCGCGGTGCCTGGGCGAGCGCCTGCTCGACCAGGAACTCGGTACGGCGGCGGGGGACGAACACGCCGGGTTCCACGGCGATACGCAGGCCGCGGAACTCGGCCCAGCCGACGACGAGTTCCAGGGGCAGACCGGCGACCCGGCGGTCCACCAGGGCGGCGAGTTCGTCCGGGGTCCGGGCGGCGCCGAGGAGCAGGTCGGCCTCGTCCTCGGCGAAGACACAGCCGGCGGCGCGCAGCGCGGCGATGACGGCCGTACGGGAGAGGGGGGACTCGGCGGAGGAGCGGGAGGAAGGGGAAGCGGGCATGAACCCTGAGCCTTTCGGGAGCCGAAGGGCGTCCTCGGGCCTCAGCCGAGCCGGCGATCCGCGCCGTGGCGAGGTGAGGGCACCCGAGCCGTCACAGCGGTAATGGGTCTCACCTCCCGGGGTTCGCACGGCCGGGTCCGTCCACGGCCGGGGGTCACCTTATCCCACGCCTCGAACGGTCAGACGCCGACGGCTTCTTCGGCCTCCTCCTCGGCTTCCTGTCCGGTCTCGCGGTGGGCCGGGGCGGCCCGGCCGGCGCGCGCCCGCTCGTACGCGCCCGCGATCGCCGTGACGGCGAGGCCCGCCACCAGCCAGGCGAGCAGCGTGCCCACGGTGCGGCCCAGTCCGTCGCCGTCGAAGTACAGCAGGCTGCGGGTGCCCTCGACGAAACCGGCGCCGTTCCAGAAGGCGTGCAGGGTGCCGAAGAAGCCGTTCTGCAGCTCGGGCCGGAACAGGCCGCCGGAGCTGGTGAAGTTGAGCATCACGAACAGCACCATCATGGCGAGGGTGGTCCAGCGCTTGAGGAAGGTGTGCAGGCCGACGCCGATCAGCAGGATGCCGGCGGAGTAGAGCCAGGCCAGCGCCCAGACGCCGGCGAGGTCGTGGTGGGCGAGGTGGAAGACGGGTCCGGCGAGCAGCGCGCCGATGCCGCTGACCACGACGGAGACGCCGAGGGTCAGCAGGGCCCGCGACCGCATCGGCAGGGCGCCGCCCGCGCCGCCGAGCACGGCCACCGAGGCGTAGGAGCCGATGCTCACCGCGATCATCAGGAAGAACAGGCCCTGTCCGGTGGGGTCGTCGTCGACGGGGGTCGCCACGTCGGTCACCTTCAGCGGGACGCCCTGGTGTGCGGCGACGGGGGCGAAGACCTTCTGCACCGCCATGGCGCCCATGTCGGAGGCGGCGGTGGCGACGATGACCTCGGGCGCCTTCGCGCCCGGTACGTAGGCGCCGGTGATGTCGCGGGACCTCAGCAGGTCGACGGCGTGTTCCCGGTCCGGGACGGTGCGTACGTCGAGCGCGTCGCCCGCCTCGTCCGCGACCGACTGGGCGAACGCCTTCGTCTCCGGGCCGGTGCCGACGACGGCGACCGGCAGGTGGTTCGGCTCGGGGGTCACGAACGCCCCCATGTAGGCGAGCCCCATGCCCACGCACATCAGCAGCGGGGTGATCAGGTGCGTGAGCACATGGCGCAACGCGGGTGACCGCATGCCCGGATCCTCCTTCGGTTCGCCAAGCCGGCCCGGAGAACCAGTTGGCATATACAACTTCCCTTCTAGTTGTACTATACAACCGGATGTCCGAGGAGGTCGGTGACCGTGACAGCAGCCGAGGCCGTGGAGGCCATCCAGCGCGAGATGACGGCCTTCGCCCGTCGTGCCCGGGCCTCGGCGGGGCGGATGCACCCGGAGCTGTCGCTCGTCTCGTACACCCTGCTCGGCCATCTCGAGGAGCGCGGCGGCTGCCGCGCCACCGACCTGGCCGCGCACTACGCCCTGGACAAGTCCACCGTCAGCCGCCAGGTGGCCGCGCTGGAGCGGTCCGGGCTGATCGAGCGCCGCCTCGACCCGGACGACCACCGCGTCCAGGTGCTCCACCTCACCGACACCGGCCGCCGGCTCCTCGCCCGGGTCACCGAGAGTCGCCGGGCGGCCTTCCGGGAGCGGCTGGCGGACTGGCCGGAGGAGGATCTGGAGCGGTTCGCCGGCTATCTGATCCGCTACAACGCCTGGACACCGCCGGAGACCGGGGACGCGTGAGCCTTGTGCCCCGCCGCCGCTCGCGCACGGTCAGGCGTCACCCCGGCGAGTGTGTGACCTGCGACTGTTCCCGGACCCGGAGGTCAGGGCGGCTTCCGGGGGCACGTACGGTTGAACCATGAACGTCACCCGAGGCTTCACCGGGCGCCCGCGCGTCCACCGTCCGGGCCTGCCGCCCGGGCAGTACGACGCGGGCGACGACTGGCCCGTCCTGTCCGCCGAGGTCACCCCCGACCTCGCCCCCGCCGACTGGACCTTCCGCATCGACGGACTGGTCGAGGAGGACCGCACCTGGACCTGGGAGCAGGCGCACGCGCTGCCCGGGTCGGTGTACGAGGGCGACATCCACTGCGTGACGAGCTGGTCGAAGTTCGGCGTGCGGTTCGGCGGCGTGTCCGTGGACGCGTTCCTGGACGCCGTACGGCCGCTGCCGTCCGCCACGCACGCGGTCGCCTACTCGCACACCGGGTACACCACGAACCTCCCGCTGGCCGACCTCACCGGCGGCAAGGCGTGGATCGCGTTCACCTACGACGGGCGGCCGCTCGCCCCCGAGCACGGCGGCCCGGCGCGGCTGCTGGTGCCGCACCTGTACTTCTGGAAGAGCGCGAAGTGGATCGCGGGCCTGCGGCTCCTCGACCACGACGAGCCGGGCTTCTGGGAGCAGAACGGCTATCACGCGCGGGGCAACCCGTGGGAGGAGCAGCGGTACTCCGGTGACTGAGACGTCCACTCCCCCCGCCTTCACTCCCCCGACCCGGTTCGCCATCCCCGGCCGGATCGCCGTGACCCATCAGGGCGCGGGCGTCTGGCAGACCGCCACCCTCACCGAGATCCGCCGGGAGACCCCGCGTGCGGCCACCTTCCGGTTCGCGGTGCCCGCCTGGGTCGGCCATGTCCCCGGCCAGCACCTCCAGCTGCGGCTGACCGCCGAGGACGGATACACCGCCCAGCGGCACTACTCGCTGGCGTCCGCGCCCGACGACTCCGGGCACATCGAGCTGACCCTGGACCATGTCGAGGGCGGCGAGGTCTCCGGCTGGTTCCACACCGAGGCCCGGCCCGGCGACCGGGTCGAGGTGCGCGGTCCGGTCAGCGGCTTCTTCGCCTGGCCCGGCGACCGGCCGGCCCTGCTGATCGGCGCCGGGTCCGGCGTCGTACCGCTGATGTCGATGCTCCGGCACCACCGGGCGCGAGGGCTGGACGTGCCGCTGCGGCTGCTGGTGTCCGCGCGCAGCCCGGAGGAGCTGATCTACGCGCGGGAGTACGGCGCGGAGACCACCCCCGTGTTCACCCGGAGCGCTCCCGCGGGCGTGCCCGTGGGCCGGATGACGGCCGCGCACCTCGAGCCGCTGCTGGCCGAGCAGCCGCCGGGCGGCTGGGAGGTCTACGTCTGCGGGTCCAACGCCTTCGCCGAGCACGCCTCCCGGCTGCTGGTGGCGGCCGGGCAGCCGGTGGACCGCATCCGCATCGAACGCTTCGGCTGAGCCGGCTCCCGCCCCCGCGCTACTCTCCGCGCGCGGCTCGCACCCCGGGTGAACGAACCCCATCGGACGGGGTACGAGATGCGTGTGGGTGCTCGCGCGCGGACGCGGCGAGGAGGCGGAGATGCGAACCCGGGTGCGCGGCTGGCGGTGGCAGCGCAATCCGCTGCGGCGCCGGTCGGACGTCGTGGAAGCGTGGACGGTGCTGGTCGTCACCGTCCTGCTGGTGCTGGGCGCGCCGCTGACCGGGGCGGTCGCGGCCTGGTGGGCGCATCAGGACGCGCGGACGACGGTGGCCGAGCAGCGCGCGGAACGGCAGCGGGTGCGGGCCGAGGTGGTCGGCCGCACCCCGGGCGCGGTGCCGCTGCAGGGCGGCCGTGAGTACACGTACCGGGCGACCGTGCGCTGGACCGATCCCGACACCGGTGTACGCACGGCGGTCGCGCGCGTTCCGGCGGGCACCGCGCGGGGCGAGACGGTCGACGTGTGGTTCGACGGCCGGGGCCGCAGCGTGCCTCCCCCACCGGACGCGAGCGCGGTCTGGCAGCACACCGTCGCCATGGGGGTCTGCGCGGCGGGCGTCACGGCGGGTGTGGTGCTGGTCGGCCACACGCTGGTCCGCCGGGCGGCGCTCCGCCACCGGCTGGCGGAGTGGGAACGGGAGTGGGCGCGCACCGAGCCGGAGTGGACCCGGCGGAGGGCGTGAGAGCCGCCCGGGAGATGCAGGCGTTCGAGATGCCGGACAGCGTCCGATAAATGGGCAGGCGGTGGCGATCCGCCACCCCCGACCGTACGGTGTTTGATCATCAACGGCCCTCTGCACACAAGGCGGTCCCTCCATGGCCCTGTTCGACCTCCCGCTCGACGAGCTGCGGGAGTACCGCAGCGCGTCCACCGAGCCCGAGGACTTCGACGCCTTCTGGTCCAAGACCCTCCGGGAAGCGCGCGAGCACGACCTGGACGCCCGGTTCGAGCCCGTCGAGACCGGCCTGTCGACCGTGCAGGTGTACGACGTGACGTTCGCCGGGTTCGGCGGCCACCCGGTGAAGGGCTGGCTGATACTGCCCGCCGGCGCGGACGAACCGCTGCCGCTGGTGGTGGAGTTCGTCGGCTACGGCGGCGGGCGCGGCCTGCCGCACGAGCATCTGCTGTGGGCCTCGACCGGCCGCGCGCACTTCGTGATGGACACCCGCGGCCAGGGCAGCGCCTGGGGCGGCGGAGGCGGCACCACCGACCCGGTGGGCGGCGGCCCCGCCTACCCCGGTTTCATGACCCGCGGCATCGACGCGCCGGAGAACTACTACTACCGCCGGGTGTTCACGGACGCCGTGCGCGCCGTCGAGGCGGCCCGCTCGCACCCGCTCACCGACGCCTCCCGCACCGTCGCGCTCGGCGCCAGCCAGGGCGGCGGCATCACCCTCGCCGTCGGCGGGCTGGTGCCGGACCTGGTGGCGGTCGCGCCGGACGTGCCGTTCCTGTGCGACTTCCCGCGCGCCACGACGCTGACGGACCGTCACCCGTACCGGGAGATCGGCCTGTACCTGAAGACGCACCGCGGCCGCGCCGAGGAGGTCCGGCGCACCCTGTCGTACTTCGACGGCGTGCACTTCGCCGCCCGCGGCCGGGCGCCCGCCCTGCTCTCGGCGGCGCTGGAGGACCAGACGTGTCCTCCCTCGACGGTGTTCGCGGCGTTCAACGCCTGGGCGCACGACGACAAGGCGATCGAGGTCTACGAGTTCAACGACCACGAGGGCGGCGGACCGTACCAGGATCAGGCCAGGATGCGCTGGCTGCGGTCGTACGCCTGATCCAGGCCGATTCGCGCGACGCCCGCTTCCCTCCGGTCCGACCAGTCGGTACGTTCGGCGGCGGTCCGGTGCGCGACAGCGCGCGCCGGGCCTTCCGAGGGACGACGGAGGGTGCATGTCCGAGCGCGAGCCAGAAGTCCACGGCCATTGCGACAGCCGCTTCACGGCGGTGCGCACGGCGTTCGAGGAGAACTTCCGCGACCGCGGCGAGCTGGGTGCCGCGATCGCCGTCACGGTCGACGGGGTGCGGGTGGTCGATCTCTGGGGCGGCTGGGCCGACCCCGAGCGCACCCGGCCCTGGGAGCGCGACACCGTGGTCAACGTCTGGTCCACCACCAAGGGCCCGGTGGCGCTGTGCGCGCACATCCTCGCCGACCGGGGACTGCTGGACCTGGACGCGCCGGTGGCCGACTACTGGCCGGAGTTCGCGGCGGCCGGCAAGGAGCGGGTGCTCGTCCGGCATCTGCTCTCCCACCGGGCCGGACTGTCCGGGCCGCGTGAACCGCACTCCTTCGCCGACCTGTGCGACTGGGAGCTGACGACCCGGCGGCTCGCCGCGATGGCGCCGTGGTGGGAGCCCGGAACGGTCTCCGGCTATCACGCGCTGACCTACGGCCATCTGGTCGGCGAGGTGGTGCGCCGGGTCTCGGGGCTGCTGCCGGGCGCCTTCCTGGAGCGGGAGGTGACCGGGCCGCTCGGCATCGACTTCACCATCGGCCTGCCGGCGAAGGACGCCGGGCGCGCCGCCCGCCTGGTGCACGCGCCGGCCGCCCCGCGCAGCGAACAGGCGGCGGTCTTCAGCCAGTTGGCACCCGCCGCGCTGGCCGCGCTGACCAACCCCGCGGTGGGGGCACGGGAGGCCTGCACCCCCGAGTGGCGGGCCGCCGAGATACCCGCCGCCAACGGCCACGGCACCGCCCGCGCGGTCGCGGACCTGTACGGCGTCCTGGCGGGCCGGGGTGACCTCGACGGGCGGCGCGTGCTGTCCGCGGAGGCGGCGGAGCGGGTGCGCGAGGGGCAGGGCGCGTGCCGGGACCTGGTGCTCGGCGCCGGGTTCGAGCGGGAGACGGAGGCCGGGCTCGGCCTGTGGCTGAGCGGGGCGAACGGCTCGTACGGGCCGAATCCGCGTGCCTTCGGCCATGACGGCTTCGGCGGTTCCTGCGGGCTGGTGGACCCGGAGGCGGGGGTCTCGCTGGGCTATGTGATGAACCGCATGGGCGCGCGTATCGCGGACGACCCGCGGAAGACGGCGCTGGTGGAGGCCGTGTACAGCGCCCTGTGACACCCGGGGAAGGGCGGTCCGCGCGGTGCGGTTTCGGCCGAACCGCCGGGCCGCCCTTCCCTACTGGTTTAGACCAATGCTAGATGTGGTGGCGCAATGAGCCTGCACGGCTACGGCACGTCACCAACAGGAGGGCGCGGCATGGCCCGCACCACCCCGCACGACCACCCGCAGACCGCCGACCGGACCGCCCACCGCGGCGCCGACCAGCCTCTGTACTGGCGGATCGCCACCGAGTTGCTGGGCGAGCTGCGCGACGGCACCATCCCGCCCGGCGAACGGCTGCCCGGCGAACGGCAGTTGGCCGAGTACTTCCGGGTCAGCCGGGAGACCGTACGGCAGGCGCTCGAGGTCCTGCGCCGCGACGGACTGGTCGCCACCGACCGCCGGGGCAGCCACGCCACTCTCCCCGGCCCGCCGGTCGAGCATCCGACCTCGCTCGCCTTCCCCGTCGGCGCACGCCGCCCCGCGGACCCCCGCGCCGTCGACCGGGCCACCGTCGCCTGGGAGATCCCGCCGCCCGAGCACGCCGAGGCGCTGGGGCTCGCCCCGCACCGGCCGACCCTGGTGCACCGCTACGAGTCGGCCGGCGCCGACGGCCGGGGCCGGCGCACCGCCGTGACCTCCTTCTCGGCGGTGGCGCTCGCGGAGGTCACCGAACTGGGGCGCTACCGCGACCGCGCCCACGGCACCTCCTCCGCGCAGCTGCGGCGCGCCTACGACTGGATGCGCCGGGCCGGACTCACCCTGCACCACCGCGACATCATCACCCGGATCCCGGACACCTCCTCGGTCCGGGTGACCCGGCTGGTCCAGGACCAGTACGGCCGGCCGCTGGAGATCACCGACCTCCTCGTGGACGCCCACCGGGACGCGCTCGTCTACGAGTTCACCCTCCCCGCGGCGGTCTGACCCCCGGCACCGCCGCGCCTCACGGGAGCCGCCGGGCCGCCACCAGCCGGACCCGCGGGCTCCCGTCCCGCCGCCGCCCGAACTCGGGCAGGGCGTACAGCTCCACGGCGAACCCGGCACGCTGGAGCTCATCGCGCACCCGGCCGAGTCCGAACGTCCGGTAGTACATGACGAACGGGGGCCGCCACAGCGCGTTGCGCACCCGCATCACCGCGTCGAAGCCCAGCAGCGCCCAGTAGGCGCGTGAGCCCGGGCGGGGCGGGGCGACGACCGGGAAGACGAAGCGGCCACCCGGCCGCAGCACCGCGCGGACCTGGCGGAACACGGTCGGCACCTCGGCCGGCAGGAAGTGCCCGAACGCGCCGAAGCTGACCACGAGATCGAAGGCGGGCCCGAAGGGCAGCGCGCGGGCGTCCCCGCGCACCCAGGAGACGCGCGGCCCGCCCGCCGGGGGCCGGACCCGGTCACGGGCCACCGCGAGCATGCCCGCGCTGAAGTCGACCCCCGTGACGCCGCGCGAGCACACCCGGGACAGCACGCCGACGCCCGCACCCGTGCCGCAGCACAGGTCGAGCCCGTCCTCGAAGGGCCCGAGCCGGCGCAGGGCCGCGGTGACGGCGTCCAGCACGGAGTCCGGGGTGCGGAACGGGGTGTGGTCGAACTTGGGCGCGAGCAGGTCGTAGCCGCGCTCGACCGACGACAGCGCCTGGACGGCGAGTTCACGGAGGCTGGGACCTTCGGGGCTGAACATCGGCGCCAGCCTACTCGCGGCAGCCGGACACCGAGCCCGCGGCTCCGTGGGTGGTACAGTGCGAGTGGTACTTGTGTACGCCCCGTCGAGGGCGCCGGTACCGGTTCTTCGTTCCCCCTCTCCACCGCCTCTCATCGAGGTGCGTTCCCGCCGCCCGCACGGTGCGCTGTGCGCCCGTCCTTCCGCGCGGCTCCTTCCCCCTCTCTTCCCTCTCTCATGGCTGCCGTCCTCGAAAGGACCACCTCATGACCACCACTCTGGAACACCCTTCCCTCAAGGAGCACGCACCGGTCGCCCAGGCCGTCACCGGCGTGCTCGACGTCGACGCGGGCGGGAAGGGGCGGCTGCGCGCCGCGCACTGTCTGCCGTCGCCCGCCGACCCGCAGGTCCCCGCCGCGCTGATCCGCCGGTACGGGCTGCGCAAAGGCGACCTCGTCGACGGTGTGAGCGACGGGCGGGGCGCGCTGACCGGCGTCGTACGCGTCAACGGCCGTACGCCCGACGAGGCGCGCGGGCGGCGCCGCTTCGGCGACCTCGTGCCCCTGCACCCGCACCGGCGGCTCCGCCTGGAGCACCCGGCCGCGGGGCTCACCGGACGCGTCGCCGACCTGATCGCGCCGGTCGGCAAGGGGCAGCGCGGGCTGATCGTGGCCCCGCCCAAGAGCGGCAAGACCGTGCTGCTCCAGCAGACCGCCGCGGCGATCGCCGGCAACCACCCCGAGTGCCGGCTCATGGTCGTCCTCCTCGACGAACGTCCCGAGGAGGTCACCGACATGCGGCGCTCGGTGCGCGGCGAGGTCTACGCCTCGACGTTCGACCGGACGCCACGGGAGCACATCGCCCTCGCCGAACTCGTCGTGGAGCGGGCCAAGCGGCTCGTCGAGCAGGGCGAGGACGTGGTGATCCTGCTCGACTCCCTGACCCGGCTGTGCCGGGCGTACAACAACGCGGCGTCGTCCGGCGGGCGCACCCTCAGCGGTGGTGTCGACGCGGCGGCGCCGCACGGGCCGAAGCGGTTCTTCGGGGCGGCCCGCCAGGCCGAGGAGGGCGGTTCGCTCACCATCCTGGCGACCGCGCTGGTGGAGACCGGCTCGCGGGCCGACGAGTACTTCTTCGAGGAGCTGAAGAGCACCGGCAACATGGAGCTGCGGCTCAGCCGCGAACTCGCCGCCCGCCGGCTCTTCCCGGCCGTCGACCTCACCGCCTCCGGCACCCGCCGCGAGGAACTGCTGCTCTCCCCCGCCGAGTCCGCCACCGTGCGCGGCCTGCGCCGGGTGCTCCGCTCCCGTGACGTGGCGACCGATCTGGAGACCCTGCTCCGGCGGCTGCGCGAGACCCCGGACAACGCGACGTTCCTGCGACGCGTCAAGCCGACGCTGCCGTCCGGCTAGGGGGTGCCGCGGTGCACCGGTGCGTGTGGCATCCGGGTGCACGCGGGCGGTCAACGGCCCGGGCAGCGCCGCGCATGCGGCGAGCGTTTCTACGTTGACCGTATGACGATCGGATTCTCATCCAGGCTGACCGTGTCGACCTGCGGTTTCTGTCTGGCGGGCATGCTGGCTCTCGCGTCCGCCGCGGTGGCCGCCCCGGCCGGCGGCGACCCCGGCGCGCCGGGCGGGCCGCGGGCGGCCCCGCGGCCCGCGCTCCTGTACCGGCCCGGCACCCATGTCCGGCCGCGCGCGGGGGCGCCCACGGTCCCGGACGTCTCCGCGCGGTCCTGGCTGGTGGCGGACGCCCGTACCGGCGAGGTGCTGGCCGCGCACGACGCGCACCGCAAGCTGCCGCCCGCGAGCACCCTGAAGACGCTGTTCGCGCTGACCGTGCTGCCGGTGCTGCCCGGCGGCGTCCGGCACCGGGTCGAGCCGGACGAGCTGAAGGGGGTCGGGCCGGGCAGCAGCCTGGTCGGGGTCTCCGAGGGCCACACCTACCGGGTCGCCGATCTGTGGCGTGGGGTCTTCCTCAGCTCCGGCAACGACGCGGTGCGGGTGCTGGCCGCGCTCAACGGGGGCTGGCGGACGACCGCGCACCGCATGCAGGCGAAGGCGCGTGCACTGGGCGCGCTGGACACGCGCGTGCTGTCCCCGGACGGCTACGACGCGCCGGGCCAGGTGTCCTCGGCGTACGACCTGGCGGTGTTCGGCCGGGCCGGGCTGCGCAACCCCGACTTCGCGCGGTACTGCGGGACCGTGGAGGCCCGTTTCCCCGGGCGCGGCGGCTGGGCCTTCGAGATCCGCAACACCAACCGGCTGCTGACCGGCGCGGACGGGGTGGAGCGGTACCCGGGGCTGATCGGCGTCAAGAACGGCTACACCAGCAACGCGGGCCACACCCTGGTCGCCGCGGCCCGCAAGGGCGGGCGGACCCTCGTGGTGACGGTGATGAACCCGCAGGAGGGCGACGGGTTCGCCGTCTACGAGGAGGCCCGCTCGCTGCTCGACTGGGGGTTCGAGGCCGCCGGCCGGGTGGAGCCCGTGGGGTCGCTGGACGCCCTGCGGACCCGGCCGAGGCCGGGTCCGGACGTCGTACCCGCCGCGGCGGCCGTTCCCGCCGACACCGGGCCGGGCTGGGCCGACGGGGCGGCGATCACGGCCGCCGCGGTGCTGGGGGCCGGGGCGGTCGCGCTGGCGCTGCGGCTCCTGTTCGGCCGGATGCCCGAGGAGTGACCGGCGGGCAGCCACAGCAGCAGGCCGAGGGTGATCCAGGTGTAGGCGTTGCCGCCGAGGAAGCCGTCGACGCCGGAGGTGTCGTCGACCCACAGCCACACCACGCTGGTGCACAGCACCGCGTACAGGGCGCCCGCCCAGCGGGTCCGTCCGGCGCGCACCAGCCCGGCGAACGCCGGGAGCAGCCACACGAGATGGTGGACCCAGGTGACCGGGCTGACCAGACAGGCCGTCAGCCCGGTCAGCGCGAACGCGGCGGGCCAGTCCCCCGCCGCGACCGCCCGGCGGGATCGCCACGCCCACACGCCGAGGATCAGCAGCACGGCCACCGCCCACACGGCGTGGCCGGTCAGGCCGAGGCGGGCCAGAACGCCCTGCACCGACTGGTTGGAGACATAGTCGAGCCGGCCCACCCGGCCGGTGTCCCACAGCGCCCGCGTCCAGTAGAACCGTGACGCGTCGGGCGCCACCCACGCCGCGCACGCGGTCGCCCCGGCGGCGACCCCCGTTGCCAGCGCGGCGGCCCGGCCGCGGCGGGCGAGCAGCAGCAGGCCGATGAAGAGCGCCGGTGTCAGCTTGACCGCCGCGGCGAGTCCGATGCCGGCGCCCGCGAGGCGCCCCCGGCCCGTGGCCAGCAGCCGGGCGTCGCCCAGCACCAGCGCCAGCAGCACCAGGTTGACCTGGCCGAAGCTGACGGTGTCGCGGACCGGCTCGTACAGCGCGAGCGCGCAGGCGGCCAGGGCGCAGCCGTACCAGCCGTAGCGCCGCCACGCCGTCCCGGTCAGCAGGCGCAGGCACACGGCGAGGGCGGTCAGGTTCACCAGCAGGGCGATCACCACGGCGGTGCCCATTCCGACCAGGGCGAGCGGCAGCATGGCGACGGCCGCGAAGGGCGGGTAGGTGAAGCCGTACGGTGTGCCCGGCACCCGGTAGTCGTAGAGACGGCCCCCGTCGGTCCAGTGGTGGACGGCCCCGTGGTAGACGCGCAGGTCGAACCAGTCCCGCAGCAGCGGCACGGTCGCGGTGAAGACGGTCACGGCGGTCGCGAGGGCCAGGACGAACAGCAGCCGGGCGCGGTCCGTGCGGGGCGGGTTCACGCCGTGCGCCCCAGGGCCGGGGCCCGCACCGCCTGGTGAGCCTGCCACAGGACGACCACCGCGAGGGCACCGCCGCAGCCGGCCAGCAGCAGCCGGCCGGGGTCGGCGGGGCCGCCGCTCGGCAGCACGGCGAGGGCGAGCAGCGCGGTCACGGCGGCGACCCGGTGGCGTACGGAGGCGCTGGGGGCCGCGGCGGCGATGAGGAACAGGCCCCACAGCGCGTACCAGGGGCGGATCGCCGGGCCGAACGCGGCCACCGCGGCGAGGCTGAGGCCGAGCGCGTACACCGGGCGCGGGCGCAGCCGCAGCCAGACGAGGCACAGGACGGCCGCGGTGAGGGCGAGGCCGAGGGTGTGCCAGGCGGGGACGGCGAGCGGAGCGAGATCGCTGCCGAGGTGGTCCAGCAGGGCGGCGGTGGCGCGGCCGAGCAGGCTGGTGAGTGCCCAGTTGTGCGGGGAGACGGGGGTGTGGAGGGCGGCGATCCAGCCGTAGCCGGTGCCCGCGACGACGGTCGCGGCGATCGTGGTGGCGGCGGCGGTGAGGCCGGTGGTCAGCACGGCCCGGACCGGACGGTGTCCGGCGCGCGCCGCGAGCACGGCGACGGCGGCCAGGCCCAGTACCGCGGGCGCCTTGACCAGCGCGGCGAGCGTGACGAGGACGGCTCCGAGGACCGGCCGGCGTCCGAGTGCGGCGACCAGGCCCACGCCGAGCAGGCCCAGCATCATGGCGTCGTTGTGGGCGCCGGCCACGAGGTGCAGCAGCACCAGCGGGTTGAGCGCGCCCAGCCACAGCGCGGCGGCCGGATCGGCGCCGCTGTGCCGGGCGAGCCGGGGCAGCGCCGCCGCCATCAGGGCGACCCCGAGCAGGGCGACCAGCCGCATCCCGAGCAGCCCGGTGGGGAGTTCACCGCCGGCCGGTCCGGACAGCGCGGCTGCGACGGCCAGGAACACCGGCCCGTACGGCGCGGCGGTGTGCCGCCACAGCGGGGCGACCTCGTCGGCCGGCGGGCCGCCGAGCGCGGACGGGCCGTGGGTGTACACGTCGATCCCGGCGTCGACCATGGCGCCCTGTGCGAGATAGCTGTAGACGTCCCGGCTGAACAGCGGCGGGGCCAGCAGCAGCGGCGCCGCCCAGAGGGCGAGGACGAGCAACAGGGCGCGCTCGGTGGGCGGCTGGGTTCCGCGCAGGAGGCGGCCGAGCAGCGCCCAGGCGGCGATCAGCAGGACGACCCCGAAGTACACCCCGACCAGGCCGAGGGCCGCGCCGGGGGACGCGGGCGACGGCAGCTCGCGGACGGGCAGGGCTCCGGCCGTCTCACCGCCCAGGGCGAGGACGGCGGTCCCGGCCAGCCCGAGCATCCGGCAGTGGCGGAGATCGACGGAGGAAGCCATGGCCAACACCGGGGCAGCGTGACAACGCGGGGTGGCCTGCGGGCGACACGGGGGTCTCCGGGGGTCAGCCGGTGCGTTACCGGTGGGTGCCCGTCACCGTGCGGGGCGCTGTCCGGGTGCGGCGCTCAGAACACCGACAGGCCGGTGAGCGTCGTGAAGCGGTCCAGGGCCGCCACGCCCGCCACCGAGTTGCCGCGCTCGTCCAGGCCCGGGCTCCACACGCACAGGGTGCAGCGGCCGGGGACGACCGCGATGATGCCGCCGCCCACGCCGCTCTTGCCGGGCAGGCCCACGCGGTAGGCGAAGTCGCCCGCCGCGTCGTACGTGCCGCAGGTCACCATGATCGCGTTGACCTGCTTGGCCTGGCTGCGGGTGAGCAGCCGGGAGCCGTCGGCGCGCACCCCGTGCCGGGCGAGGAAGGCGGTCGCGCGGGCCAGGTCGGCGCAGGACGCCCGCAGGGAGCACTGCCGGAAGTACTGCTCCAGCAGCTCCGGCACCGGGTTGTCGATGTTGCCGTACGACGCCATGAAGTGGGCGAGGGCCGCGTTGCGGTCGCCGTGCGCGGCCTCGGAGGCGGCGACCTCCTCGTCGTAGGACAGCTCCGGGTTGCCGGACTCGGCGCGCAGGAAGTCCAGGAGGGTGCCCGTCGCGTCGCCGGTACGGGTGTGCAGGCGGTCGGTGACGACGAGGGCGCCCGCGTTGATGAACGGGTTGCGCGGGATGCCGTTCTCGTACTCCAGCTGGACCAGGGAGTTGAACGGGTTGCCGGAGGGCTCGCGGCCCACGTACTCCCAGAGTTCGTCGCCCTCGCGGGCCAGGTCGAGGGCGAGGGTGAAGACCTTGGTGACGGACTGGGTGGAGAACGGCTCGCGCCAGTCCCCCACGCCGTACACCGTGCCGTCCAGCTCGGCGACGGCCATGCCGAAGCGGCGCGGGTCGCGGGCGGCGAGCGCCGGGATGTAGTCGGCGGGCCGGCCGCGGCCGGGCGTGCGCTCGATCTCCTCGGCGATGCGCTCCAGGACCGGCTGGAAGGTCATCGACGACGTCATGATCACCATTGTGCCTCCGGGCCGTTCCAGGTGCGCATCGGCGGGTCCTCCGGGGAGAACGCGGGTCAGACGACGGGCGAGCCGTTGCCCGCGACGACCTCGGGCCGCAGCAGGGCGGCCAGCTTCTCCTGTGGCAACAGGCCCTTCTCCAGGACCAGTTCGGCCACGCCCCGGCCGGTGGCCAGGGCCTCCTTGGCGATGTCGGTGGCGGCCGTGTACCCGATGTGCGGGTTCAGGGCGGTGACCAGGCCGATGGAGTTCTCGACGCTCGCCCGCAGCACCTCGGTGTTGGCGGTGATGCCGGCCACGCACCGCTCGGCGAGGGTGACGCAGGCGTTGCGCAGGTGGGTGATGGACTCCGAGAGGGAGTGCAGGATGATCGGCTCGAAGGCGTTCAGCTGCAGCTGACCGGCCTCGGCGGCCATGGTGATGGCGACGTCGTTTCCGATGACCTCGAAGGCGACCTGGTTGACGACCTCGGGGATCACCGGGTTGACCTTGCCGGGCATGATGGACGAACCGGCCTGCACGGGCGGCAGGTTGATCTCGCCGAGGCCCGCGCGCGGCCCGGAGGACAGCAGCCGCAGGTCGTTGCAGCTCTTGGAGAGCTTGACGGCGATCCGCTTCAGCACACCCGACATCTGCACGAACGCGCCGCAGTCCTGGGTGGCCTCGACCAGGTTGGCGGCGGTGACCAGGGGCAGCCCCGTGATCTCGGACAGATGGCGGCGGGCCGCCTCCGCGTAACCGCGGGGCGCGTTGAGTCCGGTGCCGATGGCGGTCGCGCCCAGGTTGATCTCGTGGATCAGCTCGACGGCCTCGGCGAGCCGGCTGCGGTCCTCGTCGAGCATGACGGCGTACGCCGAGAACTCCTGGCCCAGCGTCATCGGTACGGCGTCCTGGAGCTGGGTGCGTCCCATCTTCAGCACGTCGCGGAACTCCACGGCCTTGCGCGCGAAGGCGTCCTGGAGCACCGACATGGCCTTGAGCAGCCCGCGCACCGCGAACACCGTCGCGATCTTCACGGCGGTCGGATAGACGTCGTTCGTCGACTGCCCCAGATTGACGTCCTCGTTGGGGTGCAGGTACCGGTACTGCCCCTTCTCGTGGCCCAGCAGTTCCAGCGCCCGGTTGGCGACGACCTCGTTGGCGTTCATGTTGGTCGAGGTCCCGGCGCCGCCCTGCACCACGTCCACCACGAACTGGTCGTGCAGTTCACCGGCCCGGATCTCCCGGCACGCGGCGACGATCGCGGCGGCCTTATCCGGGTCCAGCAGCCCGAGCTCCTCGTTGGCGAGCGCGGCGGCCTCCTTCACGGCGGCCAGGGCGGTGATCAGGTGCGGATAGGCCGAGATCGGCGTGCCGGTGATGGCGAAGTTCTCCGTGGCGCGCAGCGTGTGCACACCCCAGTAGACGTCGGCGGGAACGTCCCGGTCCCCGAGCAGATCGTGCTCACGACGGGTGGCGACGGCGTTCATCGAAAAGGTCTTCTTTCTGAGAAGGGTGAAGGTGAACTACCTCAGGGGCGCGGGGAACTGCGCGACCGGCCACGAAACGACCCGCAGACCGCCGACGGCCCGCAGCCCCCCTCGGACTCGGCGCCTACACGGACACCGGGTCCAGCGCCCGAACCACCCGCACAGACCCCACCGGCTCCCCGCCACCGAGCAACGGCTCCCCGGCGAACCCGGTCAGCAGTGCCGGGTCCACGCCCGCGCGAGCAAGCGCCGCCGCGGCGACGGGAATCCGCGCCCGGTTCGCACCGTCCGCGATCTTCACGGCGATCGCACGACCGTCGGGCAGGGCGGCGACCTGTACGCCCTCGAAGCCGTCCTTGGCGAGCAGCCCCGGCACGGCCCGCATCAGCGCGGCCACGTCCCGCCCGGCCCCGGAGGCCATCTCGGCGTGCAGACGCATCGCGTCGGCGACCCGCGCCTCCGGCGTGCCCGGCGCCGCGGTGGTGATCCGGGCGACGGCGCGCGCGAGACCGTGCAGGGAGACGGAGAACAGCGGCGCCCCGCAGCCGTCGACGGTGACCGCGGCGACCCGCTGCCCGGTCAGGTCCTCGACGATCTCGGCGATCGCCTGCTGGAGGGGGTGCTCGGGGTCGAGATAGTCGTCCAGGGACCAGCCGTTGAGGCGGCAGACGTACAGCATGGCGGCGTGCTTGCCTGAGCAGTTCTGGGCGAGCCGGGACGGTGGCCGTCCCTCGCGCACCCAGGCGTCCCGCACGACCGGGTCGAACGGCATGTCGGGCGTGTTGCGCAAGTCGTCCTCGGTGAGGCCGGCCAGCTCCAGGATCCGCCGGGTACCGGCGAGGTGGCGTTCCTCGCCGGAGTGGCTGGCGGCGGCCAGGGACAGCAGCTCCCCGTCGAGCGGCAGCCCGGCGCGGACCATGGCGACGGCCTGGACCGGCTTGAGCGCCGAGCGCGGGTAGAACGCCGCCTCGATGTCGCCGAGCTGGAAGGTGACCCGGCCGTCGGCGTCGAGGACGACGGCGGAGCCGTAGTGGATGCCCTCGACGACCCCGCCGCGGACGAGGTGGGCGACGGGGGCGTGGAGGGGTTCACGGACGAGGGGTGCGTCCGCGACGGAACTGCTGTACATCACTGCCTGGTTCTTCGGTGGGTGGGTGTCGGCCGGGCGGGGTTACGCGTCGGCCTTGGTGGGCGGGGTGGTGTTCCCGATGCGGCCGCGGATGGCGTACCAGCCCGCGACCAGGGCGGCGACGATCAGCGGCAGGCACAGCACGGTGGTGCGTCCGGCGCCGCCGTCGGCGTACATGAGGACCAGGACGGAGGCGAGGAAGGCCAGCGTCACGATCTCGGTCCAGGGGGATCCGGGGAGCCGGTAGGCGGGGCGGTCCAGCTCGCCCTGCTGGGTCTTCTTCCAGAACAGCAGGTGGCAGAGCATGATCATGCCCCAGGTGGCGAGGATGCCGATCGCGGCGAAGTTCAGCACGATCTCGAACGCCTCGGCCGGGACGACGAAGTTGAGGCCGACGCCGAGGACGCAGAAGCCGCTGGTGAGCAGGATGCCGCCGTAGGGGACCTTGCTGCGGCTCATGACGCTGGTGAACCTGGGGGCGGAACCGGCCATCGCCATGGAGCGCAGGATGCGGCCGGTGGAGTACAGGCCGGAGTTGAGCGAGGACATCGCGGCGGTGAGCACGACGAGGTTCATGATGCCGCCGGCGGCGGGCACGCCGATGTTGGAGAGCACGGTGACGAAGGGGCTCTCGCCCGCCTTGTACGACGACCAGGGCAGCAGCATCGACAGCAGTACGACCGAGCCGACGTAGAACAGTCCGACGCGCCACATGATCGAGTTGATCGCCTTCGGCATGATCTTCTCGGGGTTCTCGGTCTCGCCGGCGGCGACGCCGACCAGCTCGACGGAGGCGTAGGCGAAGACGACGCCCTGGACGATCAGCAGCATGGGCAGCAGGCCGTTGGGGAAGACGCCCCCGTTGTCGGTGATCAGCGACGGGCCGGGGGTGTGGCCGTCGACGGGGTGCTGGGTGACCAGCAGGAAGATGCCGATGCACATGAAGACGACGAGCGCGCCGACCTTGACGATCGCGAACCAGAACTCCAGTTCGCCGAAGATCTTCACCGAGATCAGGTTCACGGTGAGCACGACGGCGAGCGCGATCAGCGCCAGCACCCACTGCGGGATGTCGGAGAACATGCCCCAGTAGTGGGTGTAGGTGGCCACGGCGGTGATGTCGGCGATGCCGGTGGTGGCCCAGTTGAGGAAGTACATCCAGCCCGCGGTGTACGCGCCCTTCTCGCCCATGAACTCGCGGGCGTACGAGACGAAGGCGCCGGAGGAGGGCCGGTAGAGCACGAGTTCGCCGAGGGCGCGCACGACGAGGAAGGCGAAGACGCCGCAGACCGCGTAGGCGATGAAGAGGGAGGGGCCGGCGTCGGCGAGCCGGCCGCCGGCGCCGAGGAAGAGTCCGGTGCCGATGGCGCCGCCGATGGCGATCATGTTGACGTGCCGGGACTTGAGGGACTTGCTGTAGCCCTCGTCTCCGGCGTCGACATGGCCGGAACGTTTCTGCACGCCGCCGCCGTGCCCGGTCTGCACGTCCTCGTGCAGGGACTGCTCGCTCACGCCTCGGGTCCGCCTTCCGTGGGGGTGTCCGTGCGCGCGGGGCGCACGATGTGGGTGAGGGTGGTCTCGACGCGGTCGAGGTGGTGGGACATCGCCTCGACGGCGTCGTGCTCGGAACCGTCGATCAGCGCCTCGACGATGGCCCGGTGCTCGCGGTTGGACTGCTCGCGCCGGCCGCCGAGTTCGTTCAGGAACGCGGACTGGCGGGCGAGGGCGTCCCGGATCTCCTCGATGACCCGGCGGAACACCGGGTTCTGGGCGGCCTCGGCCACGGCCAGGTGGAAGAGGGTGTCCATCGCGACCCACGCGGTGGTGTCGGTCTCCCGCTCCATGCGGTCGAGCAGATGGGCCAGGTGGTCGAGGTTCTCGGGGGTGCGGCGCAGCGCCGCGTACCCGGCGACCGGGATCTCGACGTGCCGGCGCACCTCCAGCAGATCGCTGGCCGCGTAGTCGCCGAAGGTGGGGTCCTCGACGCTGTTGGCGACCACGAAGGTGCCCTTGCCGGTCTTGGCCACGGTCAGGCCGAGCGCCTGCAGGGCGCGCAGCGCCTCGCGCAGCACGGGCCGGGAGACCTCGAGGGTGCGGCACAGCTCCGCCTCGGAGGGCAGCTTGTCGCCGATCGCGTACTCGCCGCGCTCGATCGCGCCGCGAAGGTGGGTGAGCACCGCTTCCATGGCGCTGACGCGCCGCGGGCCCGGACCACCTGTCTGGCTGTCTGACAGGTTCACGGTGGTCGATCCTGCGGGTAATGCGAGGGGGCTGTCAAGGCAAGTGAAAGGAAAGATTCAGGAACCCGGACGGGTGATGTGATCCCTTTCACATGGCGTGGGCCAGTGCGACGCCCGCGAACGCCGCCGCGAGGCCGGCGAGCACGCTCGCCAGCACGTTGAGCGCCGCGTGCAGCCGGGCGCCGGTCTCGGCGAGGCGCAGGGTCTCGTAGGAGAAGGTCGAGTAGGTGGTGAGGGCGCCGCACAGGCCGGTGCCGAGCAGGAGTCCCCAGCGGGAGCCGATCGCGGCGCCGGTCAGCAGGCCGAGGACCAGGCAGCCGGTGACGTTGACCGTGAAGGTGCCCCAGGGGAAGACCGAGTCGTGGCGGGACTGCACCGCGCGGTCGGTGAGATGGCGCAGCGGGGCGCCGATCATGCCGCCGACGACGACCAGCAGCCAGTTCACGAGGCCTCCTCCCGGGCGGCGGGCCGGACGATCTCGCAGGGGTCGAGGGTGACCAGGCCGTCGGTGACCAGCTCCGCCAGCCGCGGGACGAAGGCCCGGACGCGGTCCTCGGTGTCCACGATCACGACGGCGACCGGCAGGTTCTCGCTCAGCGACAGCAGGCGGGAGGTGTGCACGACCGAGGAGGCGCCGAAGCCCTCGATCCCCCGGAAGACGCTGGCACCGGCGAGGCCCGCCGCGTGCGCGCGGTGCACGATCTCCGTGTAGAGGGGCCGGTGGTGCCAGGTGTCGTTCTCGCCGACGAGGACGGTCAGGCGCAGGGCGGGGCCGGTGGGCCGGGGCGTCGCCGTATCGGGGTTCATCGCTGCCTCCGGGTGAGGAGCCGCCGGGTGGCCGAGGCCGCGAGCCAGACGGCGGCGAGGGCCGCGAGGAGGGTCGCGGCGAGGTAGGCGAACGCCGTGGCGGGGCGGCCCGCCTCGATCAGCCGCTGGATGTCGACGGCGTACGTCGAGAAGGTGGTGAAGCCGCCGAGCACGCCGGTGCCGAAGAACGGGCGCACCAGCGGGCGGGCGGGGCGGATCTCGGTGACGGTGACCAGGAAGACGCCGATCACCGCGCAGCCGGCGACGTTGACCCAGAAGGTCGCCCAGGGGAAGCCGTCCGGTGCGGCGGGCCAGAGCAGGGACGCCGCGTAGCGGGCGGCGGCCCCGATGCCGCCGCCGGCCGCGACCACGGCGACGACCGGTGCCTGGGCGCGCCAGGCGGGGCGTCGTGCGGGCGGCGTGGCGTGCGGGGGCGCGCTGTGGGTGTCGGGGGCTGTCATGCGGTCAGCAGCGTAACTCCGGCTCGCGGCGGCGGGCACCTCGGGCCGGGTGCGGTGCGGACGGACGCTCCGCGCTCTCGGGTGGGGCCGCCCTCACCACCCCTTCTCGAAGATCCGCGCGACCTCCGCGATCCGCATGTCGTCGCGCCGGTAGTGGACGCGGCCGTCGACGTGGTGGGTGCGGAGGAGGCCGAGAGAGGCGAGGAGGGCGAGGTGGCTCTCGGCGACCGGGCGGGGCACGCCGAGTTTGGCGGCGACGGCGTCGGCGGGAACGCCGTCGGCGGTGCGGTCGGTGGGATCGTGCGGTGGGAAGTGGGCGGCCGGCTCCTTGAGCCATTCCAGGATGCGCAGCCGTGTGTCGTTGCCGGGAGTCCTCAGCATGTCGTCCCCCTCGGTCGGGCTCCTCACTGCCCGTTTTTCCCTGTGCGGCGGGGGTCGAGACATCGCATCCCGGACTCGGCACTCCTTGGCCGAGATCGAACGAGTTCTCGACTCGGCAGGGGGCGCACAGCCGGGGGGGGGGGGGGGGGGGGGGGGGGGGGGGGCGGGGGCGGGCGCCGCGCGGGGGGGGGGGGGGGGCGCGGGGGGGGGGGCGCGGGGGGGCGGGCGGGGGGGGGGGGCGGGGGCGGGCGCCGCGCGGGGGG
>NZ_JBITZX010000013.1:185191-221718 GCF_044547145.1 Streptomyces sp. NPDC052773
AGATCCCACCCCGGGCCGGCTCAACTGGGGCGCCGTGCGCCCCGTTTACCCCGCCGGGGGGGGGGCCCCCCCCGGGGGGCCCCCCCGGGGGGGGGGCCCCCCCCGGCCCCCCCCCCCCCGGGCCCGTGGGTGCCTGTGGCCGAAGCGGGTCTGCGACGGCCGGCCGGCGGGGTCAGCGGTGGCCGAACCACGCCATCGCCGGGAGGGCCCGGTCGTCGTAGCCGAAGAGGGCCTGGTTCTCCCAGCCGTTGCCGGAGGACGGGTCGGTGGGGTCCCAGCCGTTGCCGTTCACGGCGGTCCAGGTGGCCTCCCAGTAGAAGACGCCGAGCCCGCGGCCGTTCGGGACGGCCTCGACGATGCTCGCGATGTCGTTCATCCACCTGGTCTGCCCGGCGGTGGTGGCGGGGTAGCCGGCGACCAGTTCCTCGGGGAGGTCGATGATGTTCTCGTGCGCGTCCTCGCTGTCGAGGCGGAACGGGTAGGCCGTCTCGGCGACGAAGACCGGCTTGCCGTAGCGGGCGGCGGCGTCGTCCAGGGTGGTCTGGAAGTCGTACAGCGAGCCGTGCCAGTAGCCGTAGTACGACAGGCCGATGGCGTCGAACTTCACTCCGTTCGCGACGGCCGAGTCGAACCACCAGCGGGTGCCGGTCAGGTCACCGCCCTTGGCGAGGTGCAGGGCGACGGTCGTGGAGGAGCTGACCGCCTTGACCGCGTCGTAGCCGGAGTTGAGCAGTCCGGCGAGCTGCGGCCAGTTGTCGGTCGAGCCCTCGTTCCACAGCATGCCGCCGTTGATCTCGTTGCCGACCTGGACCATGTCGGCGGTGGTGCCCTGGGCCTTCAGCGCGTTCAGCACGTCGTACGTGTGGTTGTAGACGTCCGTCTTGAGCTGGCTGTAGGAGTGGCCCGCCCAGGCGGCCGGCTTGGACTGGGCGCCGGGGTCGGCCCAGGTGTCCGAGTAGTGGAAGTCGACGAGCAGCTTCATGCCCTGCGCCTTGACGCGCTTGGCGAGGGCGAGCACCCGGGTCTTGTTGTTGTAGCCGTCGGCCGGGTTCACCCAGACCTTCAGCCGGGCGTAGTTCATGCCCGCGGACTTCATGATGGCGAGCGGGTCGGCGGTGGTGCCGGAGCCGGTGCGGTAGACCCCGCCCAGCGCCTCGCTCTTGGCGATGGAGGAGACGTCGGCGCCGTGGATGGTGGTGCCGGACGTGCCCGAGGTGAAGGTCAGGTCGTCGACGTTGATCCAGTTGCCCGCGTTGGCGTCGCTGTTGATGCTGATCGTGCACTGGTTGGTGGTGACGTTCACCGGCACGACGATCCGGAGCCAGCCACTGGCGGAGACCGGGAGGTCGGTGCGCTGTTCGGCGCCGCCGCAGTTCTTGAGGGCTATGTACGCCGCGTTCTGACCGCCGCCGGAGCGGACCCACGCGGTCAGCTTGTACTTGCCGTTGGTCAGGCCCGAGAGGTACTGGTACGTCTCCACCTTGTAGGCGGTGGACGCCCAGTGGCTCAGCCGGTGGCTGCCGCTGTGGCCGCCCGCCTCGGTGAAGGAGGCCGCGGTCGAGCCGTACTCGGACCAGCCGCCGGGCGTGCCGGTTCCGGTGCCGTCGGTCTCGAACCCGCCGTTGGTGAGGGTGCTCGCCGCCTGGGCGGTCTGCGCCGGGAGCGCGGTGAGGGCGAGCCCCGCGGCGAGCGGCAGCAGCAGGGCCCTGAGGGTGCGTCTGGGATGGAACATCGTCGTCCGTCGTCCCTTCGACGTAAGGGGGATGGGGACCTCCCCCGCCCCGGGCGGCAGGCGCCCGGGGATGGCGGAGGCAGCCCCTCCACCCGCGGCTCGCGCGGCTCGCACGGGTGGAGGGGAGTCGGGATGGCCCGGGGGCCGTTCGACGCTGGTGCCGGCTCAGCCGTCCAGTCGGACGACCCGGACGGCCCCCGCGGGCAACTCCAGGTGACCCGCGGCGCGTTCGCCCGTCAGGAGTTCCGTGCCGGGCGTCTCCAGGGGCACCTTGGTGTCGGCGGTGGTGTGGTTGAGGGCGAACAGGTAGGTGCCCGGCTCTCCGGTGCGTACGACCACTTCGACGTCGCGGGGCAGGTCGGTGCGCGGTGCGAGGCGCGCGTCCTCGGCGGCGCGGGCGAGGACCGTGTCCAGGCCCTCCACTCCGAGGCGGGTGGAGACGTACCAGGCGGTGCCCTCGCCGAGGCGGTGCCGGGTGACGGCGGGGCGGCCCGCGGTGAGGCCGTCGGCGTACGTCCACACGGTCTCCGCGCCGCGCGGCACCACGAACTCCGTCCACACGTCCGCGCCCAGCTCGGTGCCGTCGGGGCCGGTGACGCGCACCGTCTCGCCCTTCAGCAGTGGGGAGAACTCCTCGACCGTCAGGCCGAGGACGTCCCGCAGCGCGCCCGGGTAGGCGCCCTCGTGGATGGCGTCGTTCTCGTCGACGATGCCGGAGAAGTACGAGACGAGCAGGGTGCCGCCGTTCTCTACGTACGTCTTGAGGTTGCGCCCCGCCGCCTCGGTCATCAGGTACAGCGCGGGCACGACGACCAGTGGGTAGGCCGAGAGGTCGGCCTCCGGGTGCGCGAAGTCGACGGTGAGGTGGCGGTCGTAGAGCGCCTCGTAGAAGGCGTCCGCGCGTTCGCGGGCGTCGTGGTCCTCGCTGGGCCGCCAGTCGAGTTCCTGCGCCCACCAGGAGTGCCAGTCCCAGAGCACCGCCACGTCCGCGCGGGTGCGGGTGCCGCGGATCTCGTTCAACAGGCCCAGGTCGGCGCCCAGTCGGACGACCTCACGCCAGACACGGGTGTCGGTGCCGCCGTGCGGGACCATCGCCGAGTGGAACTTCTCGGCGCCGCGCCGGGACTGCCGCCACTGGAAGAACATGGCGCCCTCGGAGCCGCGCGCCACATGGGCGAGCGAGTTGCGGGCCATCTGCCCGGGCGCCTTGGCGGGGTTGCGGGCCTGCCAGTTGACGCCCGAGGTGGAGTGCTCGAGGAGCAGCCAGGGCGCGCCGCCGGCGACGGAGCGGGTGAGGTCGGCGGCCATGGCGAGGTTGACGTGGGTGCGGCGGCCGTCGGTGATCAGGTAGTGGTCGTTGGTGACGAGGTCGACCTCGCGGCCCCAGGCCCAGTAGTCGATGGAGTCGCACTGGCTGAGCGCGGTCATGAAGTTGGTGGTGACCGGCACGCCGGGCGAGAGGCGGTGCAGGATGTCCCGCTCCGTGCGGAAGTTCTCGCGGAGGGTGGCGTCGGCGAACCGCTTGTAGTCCAGGGCCTGCGCCGGATTGCCGACCGTGGGGGTCACGCGCGGCGGGTTGATCTGCTCCAGGTCGGTGTAGTGCTGGCCCCAGAAGGCGGTCCCCCAGGCCTCGTTGACCGCCTCGACCGTGCCGTACGTGTCCGCCAGCCAGCGGCGGAAGTGGGCCGCGCAGGAGTCGCAGTAGCAGGCGGAGACGGGGACGCCGTACTCGTTGTGCACGTGCCACATGGCGAGCGCGGGGTGGTCGCCGTAGCGCTCGGCGAGCTTGGTGGTGATGTTCGCGGCGGCGGCCCGGTAGTGCGGGTTGCTGTGGCAGATCGCGCCGCGGGAGCCGAACTCGTAGCGGGTGCCGTCGGCGGTGACCGGCAGCGCCTCGGGGTGCTCCCGGTAGAACCAGACCGGGGGCACCACGGTGGGGGTGCCGAGGTCGACGCGGACGCCGTTCTCGTGCAGCAGGTCCAGCAGCCGGTCGAGCCAGCCGAAGTCGTACTCCCCGCGGGCGGGCTCCAGCAGCGCCCAGGAGAAGATCCCGACGCTCACCATGGAGACGCCGGCCTCCCGCATCAGCCGGACGTCCTCCTGCCAGACGCTTTCCGGCCACTGCTCGGGGTTGTAGTCCCCACCGAAGGCGAGCCTGGTGAGGCCCCTGGGGGTGGTCTCCGGCATGGATGTCTCCCGGTTAATCGATCATTTGGGAACGTGCACACACAGCGGTTGCGGTGCGAGCCCAACATAACCGCACAGCAACAACCATTGACAAGTGTCCGGGATGTTTCTCTACTGTGAACGCTCACAGAAGCATGGCAGGTCCTCGCGACAGGCGGGGACCCAGGTCAGGGGAGATATCCATGCCGAACACGAAGCGCTCTCGCCTCGTGGCCACCGCCGTCGCCGTCACGCTCGGCACCACCGCCCTCGCCGCGTGCGGCTCGGAGGAGGGCGACAGCGAGGCCCAGTCGGGGCCCGTCTCGCTCACGTACTGGACCTGGACGCCCGGCATGGACAAGGTCGTCGACCTGTGGAACAAGGGCCCGGGCAAGGAGCAGCAGATCACCGTCACGGTGAAGAAGCAGGCCTCCGGGGACACGCTGGTCACCAAGATCCTCACCGCGCACAAGGCGGGCAAGGCGCCCGACCTGGTGCAGGCCGAGTACCAGGCACTGCCCACCCTGGTCAGCAATGACGCGCTCGCCGACATATCGGGCGAGGTCGGCGACGCGGAGAAGAAGTTCGCCGAGGGCGTCTGGCAGCAGACCACCCTGGGCACGGACGCGGTCTACGCGGTGCCGCAGGACATCGGGCCGATGATGTTCTACTACCGCGAGGACCTGTTCGAGAAGTACGGCCTGAAGGTCCCCACCACCTGGGACCAGTTCGCCGAGACCGCCCGGGAGCTGAAGAAGAAGGCCCCGGACATCGACCTCACCACCTTCTCCGCCAACGACTCCGGCCTCTTCGCCGGCCTCGCCCAGCAGGCCGGCGCGAAGTGGTGGACCACCGAGGGCGAGCAGTGGAAGGTCGGCATCGACGACGCCGCCACCCGCAAGGTCGCCGAGTTCTGGGGCGGTCTCGTCAAGGAGGGCGCCATCGACAACCAGCCGATGTACACCCCGGCCTGGAACAAGGCGCTCAACACCGGCAAGCAGATCGCCTGGGTCAGCGCCGTGTGGGCGCCGGGCACGCTGACCACCGCCGCGCCCGACACCAAGGGCAAGTGGGCCATGGCCCCGCTCCCCCAGTGGTCCGCGAGCGAGAACGTCACCGGCAGTTGGGGCGGCTCCTCCACCGCCGTCACCACGGACTCCGAGCACAAGGAGGCCGCCGCCGAGTTCGCCGCGTGGCTGAACACCGACGGCGAGGCGCTGAACGCGCTCGCCAAGGAGAGCGGCATCTACCCGGCCTCCAGCGCCGCCCAGCTCAGCGGGGCGTTCACCAAGTCGCCGGAGTACTTCTCCAACCAGGCCGACTTCTACACCAAGGCCGCGGAGATCGCGCAGACCACCGCGCCGGCCACGTGGGGCCCGAACGTGAACGTCGCCTACACGGCCTTCAAGGACGCCTTCGGCGCCGCCGCCAAGAACAAGTCGGACTTCACCGCCGCCCTGGAGACCATGCAGGACGTCACCGTCGCCGACATGAAGAAGCAGGGCTTCGAGGTCGCGGAGTGACCAGCACGACACGCCGGAGGTCGTACGGGGTCAAGGGGGCCCCGTACGCCCACCCGTCTCCCACCACCACCCTCAAACGAGCGCGAAGCGCGCCCTACTTTTTTCTCCTCCCGGCGACGATCCTGTTCGCCCTGTTCTTCGCCCTGCCCATCGGCTACGCGGTCTGGCTCAGCTTCCGCAAGGTGAAGGTCTCGGGCCTCGGCCTCGGCTCCGGCGCCCGCCGCGAGGTCTGGGCGGGCCTGGAGAACTACACCGCCGCCCTGACCGACAGCGAGCTGCTCGGCGGCGCGCTGCGCGTGATCGGCTACGGCTGCATCGTCGTGCCGGTGATGCTGGGCCTGGCGCTGCTGTTCGCGCTGATGCTCGACTCCGAGAAGGTGCGGCTCGCCCCCTTCACCCGGCTCGCGATCTTCCTGCCGTACGCCATCCCCGGCGTGGTCGCGGCGCTGCTGTGGGGCTTCCTGTACCTGCCGGACGTCAGCCCCTTCTACTTCGTGCTCGACAGGCTGGGCCTGCCGCAGCCGGATCTGCTGGACGGCGGTCCGCTGTACCTCGCCCTGTCGAACATCGCGGTCTGGGGCGGCACCGGCTTCAACATGATCGTCATCTACACCTCGCTCCGGTCGATCCCGGCCGAGGTGTACGAGGCGGCGAAGCTGGACGGCGCCACCCCGCTGCAGATCGCGCTGCGGATCAAGATCCCTATGGTGGCGCCCTCGCTGGTGCTGACCTTCTTCTTCTCGATCATCGCGACGCTCCAGGTGTTCAGCGAGCCGACCACCCTGAAGCCCCTCACCAACTCCGTGTCCACGACGTGGAGTCCGCTGATGAAGGTGTACCAGGACGCCTTCGGCAAGGGTGACATCCACGCGGCGGCCGCCCAGGCCACGATCATCGCGCTGGCCACGCTGCTGCTGTCCTTCGGCTTCCTGCGGGCCGCGAACCGACGTCAGAGGCAGGAGGCGGCACGATGAGCACGCTGGCCATCCGCAAGAGCGAGGCCGATGGGGGTCCTCCCGCTCGAGCGAATTCGAGAGTGGGGGAGGGCACCACCCCCGGCACCGCCCAGGGGCCGCCGCCGCGCCGCCGGATCGCGCTGATCCCGACCGTGACGCTGCTGCTCGGCGCGGTCTACTGCCTGCTGCCCGTGGCCTGGGTGGTGATCGCCTCCACGAAGTCCGGCAGCGAGCTGTTCTCCACCTTCACCTTCCTGCCGGGCACCGGCTTCACCGAGAACCTCTCGGACCTCAGCGCCTACCGCGACGGCGTGTACTGGCAGTGGATGGGCAACTCCGCCCTGTACGCCGTCCTCGGCGCGCTGCTGTCCACGGCCGTGTCGTCCTTCGCGGGCTACGCGCTGGCGACGTACCGCTTCCGCGGGCGCGAGGCGATGTTCAACGTGCTGCTCGCGGGTGTGCTGATGCCTCCGGTGATCCTGGCGATCCCGCAGTACCTGCTGCTGGCGAAGGCCGACCTGACGGACTCCTACCTGTCCGTGCTGCTGCCGCAGATCCTCTCGCCGTACGGCGTCTACCTCGCCCGGATCTACGCCGCCGCCGCGGTGCCCGGCGATGTGGTGGAGGCGGGCCGGATGGACGGCGCGAGCGAGTGGCGGATCTTCACCCGGATCGCGCTGCCGATGATGGTGCCCGGCCTGGTGACGGTCTTCCTGTTCCAGTTCGTGGCGATCTGGAACAACTTCCTGCTGCCGTACATCATGCTCAGCGACGACGAGAAGTTCCCGATCACGCTCGGCCTGCACACGCTCCTGGAGCAGGGCGCGAACACGCCCGCGCTCTACACCCTGGTGATCACCGGCGCGTTCCTCGCGGTGTTCCCGCTGGTGGCGCTGTTCCTGGTCATCCAGCGGTTCTGGAGCCTCGATCTGCTGTCCGGGGCCGTAAAGTCATGACCATGAGCCATTCGGGGGGTCGGCGCAAGCCGCCGACGATTCACGACGTGGCGCGCGAGGCGGGCGTCTCGCGCGGCACCGTCTCGCGCGTGCTCAACGGCGGTCACTACGTCAGCCCGGCGGCGCAGGAGGCGGTCAACGCCGCGATCCGCAAGACGGGGTACGTCGTGAACCGGCACGCGCGCTCCCTGATCACCGGCCGCTCCGACTCCGTCGGCTTCCTGCTGACGGAGCCTCAGGAGCGGTTCTTCGAGGACCCCAACTTCAACGTCCTGCTGCGCGGCTGCACCCAGGCGCTGGCCGCGCACGACATCCCGCTGCTGCTGATGCTGGCGGGCACCGAGGACGAGCGGCGGCGCCTCACGCGGTACATCACCGCCGGGCACGTCGACGGGGTCCTCCTGGTCTCCAGCCACTCCGGCGACCCGATCGCCCAGGAGCTGCGCGAGGCGGGGGTGCCGCTCGTGGCCTGCGGCAAGCCGATCGGGCTTGGCTCCAAGGTCAGTTATGTCGCCGCCGACGACCGGGACGGCGCCCGGGACATGGTGCGCCACCTGCTGTCCCTCGGCCGGCGCCGGGTGGGCATGGTGACCGGCCCGCTGGACACACCCGGCGGCGTGGAGCGGCTGGCCGGGTACGAGGAGGTGCTGGCCGAGGCGGGCCTGCCCGTCGACGACGCCCTGATCGTCTCCGGCGACTACAGCCGGGCCAGCGGCGAGGAGGGCGCCGAGCGGCTGCTCGCCCAGGCGCCCGACATGGACGCGGTGTTCGTCGCCTCCGACCTGATGGCCCAGGGCGTGCTCACCGCGCTCCAGCGGGCCGGGCGCCGGGTGCCGCAGGACGTGGCCGTCGGCGGCTTCGACGACTCCCCCGCCGCCGTGGCCGCGAGCCCGGAGCTGACGACCATACGGCAGCCGTGGGACCGGATCAGCGCCGAGATGGTGCGGGTCCTGCTCGCCCAGATGGGAGGCGAGGACCCGGCGGCGGTGATCCTGCCGACGGAGCTCGTGAAGCGGGAGTCGACGTGACCCACCGGCCGGTCCGTCAGGCCTCCCCCACCGCGACGCACACCGGCACGGCCACGAACAGCCGGTCCTGACCGGCACGAACGCGCTGCTCGGCGATCCAGCCGGCGGCGCGTTCGGCGTCCACGGCACCCGCCCCGGTCGCGGCCCGCCGCCAACCGGCCCCGGCCCGCCGCCGCCCGGCCCCTGCCGGCGCGGTGAACCAACTCACCGCCGCACCGCGGGCCGTCGCGTGCCGTGGGACGGCTGGAGGCTGCGGGTGGTCACAGGAAGTGGCGGACGGGCTGGACGGTCACTTCGCGGGCCCGCTGAAGGAGGGAGCGTTTCCTCCACCGGCCCGCCCGGATCAGTTCGCTGGCCGCCACGTCATCGTCGAAGTGCTCGTCCAGGGTGGCGGTGAAAGCCGGGTCCAGGACGGCGAGCATGACCTCCTCGTCGTGCTCGAGGGAGCGGCGGTTGAAATTGGTCGAACCGATCAGCGCGGCGACATGGTCGACGGTGATGACCTTGGCGTGCATCATCGTCGGCTGATACTGGTAGATCTTCACCCCGCACGCGGTGAGGTCCTCGTAGAAGTGCTGCCCGGCGAGCCGGCAGACCCGCTTGTCGGTGTGCGGCCCAGGAAGCACGATCTCCACGTCGACCCCGCGTCGCGCGGCGGCACAGAGCAGCTCGATGAAGTAGGCGTCCGGGGAGAAATAGGCGGTGGCCAGGCGGAAGCGCACCTCGGCCGACTCCAGTATCACGCGTATGAGGGTCTGCATGTCCTGCCAGCCGAGACTGGCCGAGCCGCGCACCACCTGCACGATCGCGTCGCCCTGCGGGCGGTGTTCGATGAACCGGTCCCGCTCGTCGAAGAGCTCGTCGTGGCACTCGGCCCAGTTCTGCGCGAACGCCGCGGCGATGCCGTCCACCGCCGGCCCGCGGACCTCGACATGGGTGTCGCGCCATTCGTGCGGGTTGCGAGCGTTGCCGCACCATTCCTCGGCTATCCCCACACCGCCGGTGAAGGCCGTCTCCTCGTCGACCACGAGGACCTTGCGGTGGCAACGGTGGTTCTGCTTCAGCGGGGACAGACGCCGCGGCTTGCGGAACCACGCCACCTGCACCCCCGCCCGGCGCATCGTCTCAAGCTGCTCGGTCTCGATCAGCCGGCTGCCGAACCCGTCCAGCAGCAGCCGCACCCTGAGACCGGCACGGGCGCGGTCGGCGAGGGCCTGGGCGAACTCGCGGGCGATGTCACCCTTCCAGTAGACGAAAGTCATCATGTCGACGGTGTGCTCGGCCGACCGGATCGCGGCCAGCATCGCGGCGAAGATCTCGTCCCCGTTGCGCAGGACGGTCAGCGCATTGCCCTCGGTCGCGGCGATCCCGATCAGCCGCTCCAGACGACGCCGTATCCGCGTGACGCGGTCATCGGCGGTGGATTTCCCCGGTGGGTGGGGGGACCGCGGGGTCACCTCGGGCGGTTTCTGTGTGCTGGTCATGGCATTCCCTGGCCGGAACACGGTGAGGAAACCTTCCGGCCGCGGTGCCCGGTCCGGCGCGGGCTGAGCGGCGAGCCGACTGTACCCCCCGGGGCAGGGACGGCCCGGCCCGGACGCATGTGCGGTGCTCGTCGGGGACGATGACAGACCCGTTTCACTCCGGCAAGCGCCTCAGCGTGCGCTGCTCCGGTGCGGGCAGGCCCGGCCACGGCGTGCCGGTCCGGCGGCCCTGAAAGCGCGTACCCGCCAACGAGGCCGTCAGGCTCCGCGGAGACGCGGCGCGGGTCGAGGTGGAGGCCGCGCCCGCACCCGCGCGGTCAGCGTGCGGGTCGGCTGGGGTTCTTCATGCCGGTCGGCTGGGGTTCTTCACGTGGCTGACGGACGGAAGCAGGCGGTGACCGACTTGCCATGGGGGCAGGGACGGGCTTCCCATTCGTCTGCCAGGGCGTCGACGAGAAACATCCCCCGCCCGCCGGGGCGGTCTTCGCTGGGCTCGCGCGGTGTGGGCAGGGCGGCGTCGTCGTCGTGCACGGTGATGTGCAGGCACTGGCCGTCCCAGGTCATCACGAGCCGGGCGGTGGAATGGGCGTGGATGTGGGCGTTGGTGACGAGTTCGGAGACGGTCAGCAGCACGTCATCCACGGTCCGCGGGTGACTGCGCGTCCAGCCTAGGGACTCCAGATGTTCGCGGGTCCAGTCGCGTGCCGCCTTCGGGCCGGTACTCAAGGGCAGCGAGCGTGCCCAGCCCACTGCCCGCAGGGACGAATCATCCACCACAACTCCTCCTGGCCTTCCCGCCCGCGCCGGCGACTCCCCGCCCCGCGGTGTGGACGCAGCAGACAGCCGGCGCGACCGGCCTGGCGGCTCAGCTCTGCTGCTGGGCGCCCCGTAGGGCCTCGTCGGTCATGTCGGCCACCTGTCCGGCCGGCGGGGCCTCCGCGTCGGCATCGGTGCCGAAGTCCGAGAACTCCATCACCGTGCTCATCTTGAGCTGCTGGGGCGCCGCACCGTTGTCCGGCGTGGCCGAGGCGGAGGCCGGGGCCTCGACGGTCATGTCGACCTGCTGACGGCGCAGCCGGCCCTCGTCGTCGAGCCAGACCTGCATCGGCAGCGTCGGGCCGAGCCGCTTGCTCATCTGCTCACCGCCCGGCAGCTTGGAGACGTCCACGGAGACCTTGTAGTGCGTGGTGCTGGTTCCGCCGATCTTCTCGGTGCCGGCCTTGGTGACGTCCTCGTCGGTGATCGCCTTGGCGTAGGCGGCGGTCTGGGCCGGGTCGCCGATCTGCTGGTTGTTCAGACCCTGCCGGGCGGCGACCTTCTCCAGGTCGATCTTGATCCAGGGCTTGCCGTCCGGCGCCTTCTGGCCGGAAGCCTTCTGGTAGAGGACCTGGTCGACGACGCGTTGCTCGAGCGTCTTGTCCTGCACGCCGACGGTCATGACGCTGTCGCCCTCGGCCAGATCGATGACGCCCTCGCCGTCGGATGTGACCGTCTTGCCGTCCGCGGAGAGCTTCATCCTGATCGTCATCCGCGCGGACCCGGCTTCGGCCGTCTTGTCGTAGGCCGCACGCACCTCCCTCGTGCCTTCCTCCTGGGCACCGGCGCCTCTGCTCGCACTCGGCGGCCTGCCGTCCCCCTTGGTCTCCGCGTCGCTGCCGCCACCACAACCTGACAGGACAACGCTCCCCGTCACCGCGGCGATCACGATCGCGCCGGCCTTCGTCCCCCTGAACCGCATGTGCATCCGCCTCTCGTCAACGTGTGCCGACCGCCGTCACCTCACGCCGGTGCACTGAGCCGAATGCCCCGGATGGCCGCCAACACACACGGATATCAGGTGGATTGCGGAGGGATGACGCGTTTGCTCCTCGTGACCAGTCCGCATCAGGGCGCCTGCCACGCCGGTGCCTGGCAGGCGCCTCGTTCCGTCATCACGCTGCGGTGAGTCGTTCCGTGCATGCCCCACCGGCTTTTTGCGGCGGCGAAGGCCATCAGCCTCCCCCAGTCGTCGTGGACCTCAACGTGCCCCCGGGTTCCCGGTTGAATCCCGGGTCCACACCAGCCGTGGCCCCCGCAGTGCCGTGACCGCTGTCCGCCGCTCACCGCGTCAGAAACGATTCCGCGCCACGGCGCGGAACTCCGTCGGCGTCATGCCGGTGGCCGCGCGGAAGGCGCGGGTGAACTCGGAGGGCCGGGGGTAGCCCCAGCGGGCGCCGATGGCCCGGACGGGGCTCGCGTCGCGGGGGTCCGCGAGGTCGCGTCGGCAGCGGGACATCCGTTCGCGCCGGATGACGTCGCCCACGGTGGTCTCGTGCGCCTGGAAGACACGGTGCACGGTGCGCAGGGACACGCTGTGGGCCTCGGCCACGGCGGCCGGCCCCAGGTGGGGATCGGGCAGGTTCCGGACGATGAAGCCCACCATCGCGTGGTAGAGCGCCGACATCCGGGACTCCGGCGGCAGCGCCGACGCCTGCTCGACGTGACCGGCGACCACCGCCGCCGCGAGGTCGACGACGGTCGTGCCGAGCCGGGCCTGGTCGCTGCCCGTCAGTTCGGTGTCAGAGTCGGCCAGCGTGGTGAGCATCTGACGGAACACCAGGCCCATGCCCGCCGTCGGCTTCAGGGCCGTCCCGCACACCGGCCTGACCACCCGGTCCGGGAGGGGCATGAGCCGCCGGGGGAACTGGAGCAGCACACAGCCGGACCGCTGCTCTCCGGTCTCGACGCGCCCCTGGAACGGCTGGGAGCTGTCGTACAGGACCATCTCGCCGGGGCCCAGCAGCGTTTCGTGGCCGCCCTGTTCCACGCCCTGCCGCCCGGAGGTGATCAGGGCGAGCTGGTAGAACTCGGGGTCCGACTGCCGGATGAGGCGTGCGGAGCGGTACGAGACGAGGGGCGCGTAGGCGATCGTGGAGAGCTGGGCCGCTCCCAGCTCCATGGCGCGGATGAGCGCGCCGAAGCGCTCCGGGTCCGGGAATCTGAAGCGCTGCGTCACCAGCGCCAGCGCCGCCGTCTCCTCCCAGGCGGATGTCCTCTCCTTCGACGGCAGGCCCGTCGTGTCCAGCACGGTTCTCATCATGAGTCCCCCCGGCACTCGTCGTTCGTCACCGCGTACCGCTCGGTCGCTGGGGAGTGTGCGGGACGAAGATCCACCGAGGACAGGGACCTTTGCGTCAAGTAGCGGGCGCGGTGGCGTCCGGTGCACACGGCTCGGCGCTGAGCGCGCATGACACGGCGCGGGGCGGCGGGTGAGCATGCCGACGGAACAGCCGCTACTACGGAACAGCCGTACTAAAGACGGGGGTTGACCCATGTCCGGCATACGCACGCCACGCAGACGCGGCAGCGCACACCCGCGCGCCGCCTTCAGCAGAGCCCTCACGGCCCTCGTCGGCGTCCTCACGCTGGCGGGCGTCCTCGTCCTCGGCGGCGCACCCCAGGCCGCCGCACTCACCAAACCGGTCGTCAACGGGCCTGTGTTCAACGACCCGTTCGGCACCGAGGACCAGCGCGAGGCCGTCTTCACGCAGCTGGTGCGACTGATCGACGCGACCCCGTCCGGGCAGCAGATCCGCGGCTCGATGTTCGAGTTCGGCGACCAGGAGGTGGCCGACGCCCTGCTGCGGGCGCACCAGCGCGGCGTCGACGTCAAACTCATCGTCGACGACTCCACCTATGTCAACGGCGACACGGGCGCGGAGTTCCAGAACCCGGCCTACCAGTCGCTCAGGAGCGGGCTCGGCACCAACGACACCGCCCGGTCCTGGATCGTCGTCTGTGACGACAGGTTCGAGAGCCCCGACGGCAGGGACGACGTCAAGCGCGGCTGCCTCGGCGTTGCCCCGCCCGGACCCGCCTACAACCACAACAAGTTCTTCCTGTTCTCCAGGATCGGCCCCTTCGCGGACGGCACCAGCTACAGCAAGGTCGTCTTCCAGACGTCCTCCAACCTGACGGACTGGTACAAGAAGGAGTCCTTCAACGACGCCGTCACCTTCAGCGACGGCCCCGTGTACGACGGTTACGCCTCCTACCACGAGAAGCAGCGGCACGGACGCACCCTCCAGGCCGGCAACAACAACGTCTACTTCTCCACGCCGACCGGCTCCACCTACCGCGGCTACTTCTTCCCGCGCGGCGACACGTCGTACGACAACCCGGCCTCCGACACCGTCGTCAACGTCCTCGACGAGGTCGCCTGCTCGTACACGGGCACCGACGGCAAGCGCCACCAGACCGACGTCCGCATCGTCACCACGTTCTTCAACGACTCGAGGATCCAGGTGGCCGACAAGCTCGCCGCGCTGCGTGCCCAGGGCTGCTGGATCGACATCGTCTACGCCTCCGCGCAGTCGAAGGTGATCGCGAAGCTCGACGCCGCGGGCATCCAGCACCGGGCGTGCACGATCCCCAACGGGACCGGGATCGACGTACGCCCGCACAACAAGCAGATGCTCATCGACGGCGACTACAACGGTGACATCACGCCGCGGGTCTACACCGGCAGCGCCAACCTGACCGGGTCCTCGCTGCGCTCGGCCGACGAGGCCATGGTCCGGATCACCAGCGCGGACTACCACGCCAAGTATCTGTCCACGTTCTACAAGATCCGTACCGCCTGCGGCGGCTGACCGGGGCCGCCCCGGCCACCCGGCGGATCCGGCCTAGGACCAACGCCCGAGTGCGGTCCCGACCCGGGTCCGCCGACGCGGACGCGCCCCCCGCCTAGGGTGAGGGGCATGTCCGAAACGACTCCGTTCGATCTTGACGCCTACCTCCGCAGGATCGGCTGGGACGGCCCCCGCAGCGCCGACGTGGCGACGCTGCGGGGGCTGCACCTGGCCCACTCCCGGTCGATTCCCTTCGAGAACCTGGAGGCGCTGCACAGCAGGGCGCCCTCCCTCGACCCGGGTGACCTCATGGCGAAGCTGGTGCACGGCCGGCGGGGCGGTTACTGCTACGAGCACAACCTGCTGTTCTCTCACGCGCTGGAAGCGCTCGGCTTCCGGGTCACCATGCTCGCCGCGCGCGTCGTCATCGGCGCAGACCGTGCCGAGAGCCGCCCCCGCTCCCACATGGCCCTGCTCGTCACGGCGGCCGACGATCCGCGGCCGTACCTCACCGACGTGGGGTTCGGTGCGATCGGGGCGCTGCTGGAGCCGGTGCCGCTGATCGCCGGGACCGAGTTCCACGGCGCGGGGCACCGCCGCCACCGGCTCGTGCGGGCGTCGCGGGGCGGGCCGCTGGACCTGTGGACGCTGGAGGCGTACGACCGGACCGACGCGGTGTGGGTGGCGCAGTACGCGTTCACCGTGGAACCGTTCGAGCCCTCCGACTACGAGATGTTCAACTGGTTCGTGGGGACGAGCCCGCGGTCGCCGTTCACCCGGCGGCTGTACGTCCAGCGGGTCACGCCCGACGGGCATCTCCTCCTGGAGGACGGCCTCCTCACCGAGACCCGTACCGACGGCACGGTCCGCAAGCGGGAGCTGGCCGGCGAGGGCGAGGTGCGCCACGTGCTGGACGTGGACTTCGGCATCGACGTGCCGGAGGGGATGTCGCTGACCCCGTGATTCCGGCCGCCGCCGTCAGGGGCGGGCCAGCAGGGTGCGCACGCCGTCCGAGGTCAGCGTCAGGCCGTGCGCGGAGCTGGCGTCGATGGTGAGGGACAGGTCGTCCGACGGCCACTGCGCGGCCAGCGCGCCCAGCGGGACGAGACGGTAGCGGGAGACGTACGGCAGCAGCCCGGCCATCTCCAGCTCGGAGGTGAACACGGGCACCACCGGCACGCCGTCCGGCTGTTCCAGAACGGGCAGCGCCACGGCGTTGGGGTCGGTCGCGTCCTCCTCCGAGACGTCGTCGGGGACGGGGACCAGCACGTTGCTGTGAGCGAGCGTGTCCAGCGCGGTGGTGTCCTCGGTGTCCCGGGCGAGGGCGTCGAGCGCCCGCTGCGCGGGATTGGTGCCGTTCTCGGCGGGTGTGTCCATGGTGGGTCCCCAGGTGGCTGCGGTCGTACGACGTGCCCGGCCCGGGATCGGTTCGGGGCACGGTGTTCCTCGCGTACCCGAAGCCCGCCGGACCATGCGCCGACGACGGCCGGACCGCCGGAAAAGCGGATGAGCGGCCCGGGTGGACCCACCGTGTGTGACGGGTCACCCGTGCGGCGGGACACAGGTCCGGGCCGGCCCGTGACGGGCCGGCCCGGATGTGATGAGCGGTCGGTCAGGTAGGTCGGACGGAGGTCAGACCAGGTCGAAGCGGTCGAGCTCCATGACCTTGACCCACGCGGTGACGAAGTCGTTCACGAACTTCTCCTTCGCGTCGTCGCTCGCGTAGACCTCGGCGAGGGCACGCAGCTCGGAGTTCGAGCCGAAGACCAGGTCGGCGCGGCTGCCGGCCCACTTCAGCTCGCCGGTGGCGGCGTCGCGGCCCTCGAAGGTGGTCTGGTCCTCGGAGGTCGACTTCCACGTCGTGCCCAGGTCGAGCAGGTTGACGAAGAAGTCGTTGGTCAGCGCGCCGGGGGTCTTGGTGAGGACGCCGAGCTGCGACTGCTGGTGGTTGGCGCCGAGCACGCGCAGACCACCGACGAGGACGGTCATCTCGGGGGCGCTCAGGGTGAGCAGGTTCGCCTTGTCGAGCAGCAGGTACTCGGCCGGGAGGCGGTTGCCCTTGCCCAGGTAGTTGCGGAAGCCGTCGGCGGTGGGCTCCAGCGCGGCGAAGGACTCGACGTCGGTGTGCTCCTCGGTGGCGTCGACGCGGCCCGGGGTGAAGGGCACCTCGATGTCGAACCCGGCGTCCTTGGCGGCCTTCTCGATCGCGGCGCAGCCGCCGAGGACGATCAGGTCGGCGAGGGAGACCTTGCGGGCGCCGGTGTTCCACTCCTGCTGGATGCTCTCCAGGGTGCGCAGGACGACCGCGAGCTGGTCGGGGTCGTTGACCTCCCAGTTGCGCTGCGGCTCCAGGCGGATGCGGGCGCCGTTGGCGCCGCCGCGCTTGTCGCTGCCGCGGAAGGTGGAGGCGGACGCCCACGCGGTGGTGACGAGCTGGGAGACGGTCAGGCCCGAGTCGAGCAGCTTGGCCTTGAGCGCCGCGATGTCGGCGGCGTCGATGAGCTCGCCCTCGCGCTCCGGCAGCGGGTCCTGCCACAGCAGGGTCTCCTCCGGGACCTCGGGGCCGAGGTAGAGCGACTTCGGGCCCATGTCGCGGTGGGTCAGCTTGTACCAGGCGCGGGCGAAGGCGTCGGCGAACTGGTCCGGGTTCTCGTAGAAGCGGCGCGAGATCTGCTCGTAGACCGGGTCGAAGCGCAGCGCCAGGTCGGTGGTGAGCATCGTCGGGCGGTGCTTCTTCGCCGGGTCGTGGGCGTCCGGGATGATCTCCGGGGCGTCCTTGGCGACCCACTGCTTGGCGCCGGCCGGGGACTCGGTCAGCTCGTACTCGAACTCGAAGAGGTTCTTGAAGAAGCCGTTGCTCCACTGGGTGGGCGTGCTGGTCCAGGTCACCTCCAGACCGGAGGTGATGGTGTCGGCGCCCTTGCCGGTGCCGTAGGTGTTCTTCCAGCCGAGGCCCTGCTCCTCCATGGAGGCGGCCTCGGGGTCGGCGCCGACGTGGTCGGCGGGGCCGGCGCCGTGGGTCTTGCCGAAGGTGTGGCCGCCGGCGATGAGGGCGACGGTCTCCTCGTCGTTCATCGCCATGCGGCGGAAGGTCTCACGGATGTCGCGGGCCGCGGCCAGCGGGTCCGGGTTGCCGTTCGGGCCCTCGGGGTTGACGTAGATCAGGCCCATCTGGACGGCGCCGAGCGGGTTCTCCAGCTCGCGGTCGCCGGTGTAGCGCTGGTCGTCGAGCCAGGTGGTCTCGGGGCCCCAGTAGACGTCCTCCTCCGGCTCCCAGACGTCCTCGCGGCCGCCGGCGAAGCCGAAGGTCTTGAAGCCCATGGTCTCCAGGGCGACGTTGCCGGCGAGGATCATGAGGTCGGCCCAGGACAGGCTCTGGCCGTACTTCTTCTTGACCGGCCACAGCAGGCGGCGGGCCTTGTCGAGGTTGGCGTTGTCCGGCCAGCTGTTCAGCGGGGCGAAGCGCTGCTGGCCGGCCCCGGCGCCACCGCGGCCGTCGCTGATCCGGTAGGTGCCAGCGCTGTGCCAGGCCATGCGGACGATCAGCGGGCCGTAGTGGCCGAAGTCGGCGGGCCACCAGTCCTGGGAGGTGGTGAGCACCTCGGCGATGTCCCGTTTCACGGCCGGGAGGTCGAGGCTCTGGAAGGCCTCCGCGTAGTCGAAGTCCTCGCCCAGCGGGTTCGCCACGGGCGGGTTCTTCGCGAGGACCTTCAGGTTGAGCCGCTCCGGCCACCACTGGCGGTTGCCGCCGCCCTGGGTGGGGTGCAGCGCGCGCCCGTGTGCGACCGGGCAGCCACCCGAGCCGCCCTCCGTCTTGGGGTCGGTGACGATCGCATCGGGGTTCTCAGCCATGGGAAACCTTCCGAACTAGTGGATCACGGTGCTCAGGAACTGCTGGTGGTGGAACAGCCGGGGCACAGACCCCAGTAGATGACCTCGGCCTCGTCGACGGCGAAGCCGCGGTCGTCGGACGCGGTGAGACAGGGGGCGTGGCCGACCGCGCAGTCGACGTCGGCGACGACGCCGCACGAGCGGCACACGAGGTGGTGGTGGTTGTCGCCGACGCGGCCCTCGTAGCGGGTGGGGCTGCCCGGCGGTTCGATGCGGCGTATGAGTCCCGCCGCGGCGAGCGCGTGCAGCGCCTCGTACACGGCCGGGAGCGAGATGTGGCCCACGCGTTCGCGCACACCGGCGGCGATCGCCTCGACGTCCAGGTGGTCGCCGGCCCGCACGGTGTCGAGCAGCGCGACGCGGGCGGCCGTCACCCGCAGGCCTGCGCCTCGCAGCTCGTCGGCGGTCGTCGGGGTCCCGGATGCGGTCACGGGGGTCAAGCTACCCGCTAAACACGAACAATTAAAGAAAACGAACCGTTCCAGTTCGATGGCCGTGCGAGGTGACCTGTGTGACCAGCGGGTGGCCAGGGTCTTGAGGCCGGCGGGACCGCGGCCGTCAGCCGCTGTGGACGCCGGCCTCGTGGAGGGAGTATCCCCAGCCGGTGCCGCGCTCCAGGCCCTGGACGCGGACGTACCGGGCGGGCGTCGGGGTGAAGCGCGCGGTGTCCAGTCCGCCGTCGCCGGCGGTGGTGGACCAGGCGGTCCGCCAGGTCTCACCGTCGGTGGAGAGGTCGACGCGGTAGGCCTTCCCGTAGGCGCGTTCCCAGTCGAGGGTGACGCGGCCGACGAGGTGGGTGGCGCCCAGGTCGAGGCGCAGCCACTGGTCGTCGCTCCACTCGCTCGCCCACCGGGTGTCGCGCTCGCCGTCGACGGCCCGGCCCGGCGCGAAGCTCGTGAAGGGGTTCCACCACTCGGTGGAGCTCGCGGTGGCGGTGGCGCCGCGGGCGAGGTTCGTCTCCGCCCGGTGCCCCTCGGTCGCGCCCCAGGTGCCGAGGTAGGACTCGGCGCCGCGGAACAGGTCGTCCACCACGTCCTGCCCGCCGACCAGCCGGATGTCCTCGATCCAGTCGGGGACGAGGCCGTAGTGGGCGGCGCCGTCGGTGTTGAGGTCCCAGGTGCGCTCGCCGGTGGTCTGGCGGTCGAGGAGGGAGCCGCCGTCGGCGCTGCGGAAGGGGTAGCGGACCGGGTTGCCGGTGTCCGCGCCGCGCGGGGCGGGCCAGCCGCCGACGCCGTTCATGTCGGTGCCGTAGCCGTATCCGACGCCGTACTTCTCGCGCAGCGCGTCGGTGCGCCTCGCCTCCGCGGTGAAGTGCTCGGAGCCGTGCATGTACTGGGCGACGAAGCCGCCGAGGCGGTAGACGCGCTCGGTCCAGTTCAGGTCCATCCAGCTGTGCGAGGAGAGCACGCCCGGGTAGGACTCGGCCTCGAAGATGTCGAGCACCCGGCCGGTGGCCTTGACGCTCATGTGGTCGATCTCGAGCATCATCTTGCGCTGCATCATGCCGCGCACGGCGTACTCGCCGAGCGGGGTGAGCCCGCGGACGTTGCACCGGGCGTCCGTGTCGTACGACGGGACGCTCACGCCCGCCGGCAGCCGTTTCTCGGCCTCGGGGGCCGCGGCGAGGCCGATGGGGTTGTCGGCCTGCGGGCCGGTGCACTTCTCGGTCTTCCAGAAGGTGCCGGTGGACAGGAACTGCCCGACGTTGATGGCGGTGCCGAGCGCGCCCGAGTCGAAGCGGACCCCGCACAGCGCGTTGTCGAACTTGTGGCACAGGAACATGCTGCGCACGCCCAGCGCGTACAGCTCGTCCAGGCCTTTGTCGATGTCCTCCTTGTCGCACTGCGGCACGTCGAGGACCTGCTTGCAGCCGAACGGCTCGGAGGTCTCCACGCCGAGGATCACGGCCAGCTTGCCCTGCTCGATGACCCGGCGGGCCTGCGCGCTGTCGGTGACGATCCGGAACCAGCCCTTTCCGGGGCCGCCGTACATACGGTCGATGTACGCCTGGAGGTCGTACGTCAGCTTCGCCTGGAGCCGGATGGACGTCATCTCGTCGCAGGAGCGGTCCTTGAAGAAGTAGACCGAGCAGATCACGCCATTGGTGACGAGGTCGTTGACGAGCACGCGCTGGCCGCCGCGCCAGGCCCGTTCGACCCAGGCGTAGTAGTTCTGCTGGTGGGTGAGCGAGTCGTGGGCGGGCCAGTCCTCGAAGGTGGGCCAGCCGACGGGGTCGTGCCGGCCGTCGCCGCCGTTGGTGATGAAGTCGAAGATCGCGAGCGAGCCGTCGGGGTAGTGCTCGGGGCAGTCCTTCAGGGCGTCGGCGATGCCCGCCTCGGAGAAGGGCTTGCCGCAGATGAGCCGGCCGCCGAACGCCTCGTTGGAGAACAGGTGGTTGTGGGCGTCGACGAATCCGCGCACCCGGCCGTGGGCGTCGGTGCCGGTGAACGGCTCGCCGGTGACGCCGATGCGCGAGTCGGGGGCGGGGCGCGCGACCGGGTTCCACCAGTCGTCGCCGGCGGCGGAGCTGGGCGTGGGGCCGAGGGCCAGGGACAGGACCACGAGCAGCAGCGTGACGACGGTGACGTTCTTCCGCGTGCGGTACGAGCGTGGAGCCATACCCACTCCCCTGCTTGCCATGTCCGCGCCAACAGTGTCCGTCGAGCATCCCGACCGGCACCCCGGGAGTCAAGAAGATCGACCGAAGGACGATCCCAACCGGGCGTAAAGCGACCAGAGAATGGATAGGGGGGTATACGGCGAAGCTCGGGAAGGGGCGGGCACGGTCGGGCGTGCCCGGGGCGCCGGGTCTGACGTGCGGGTGGAGGGGCGGGCATGGGCGGGCAACCCTTGTATCTCGAACCACGGCTGGGGTCACGTCTCGGCTCGTTACTGGAGTCCCCACGGCTCCTGCACTCACTCACCGACGCGCTCGGTTCGCCGCTGAACGTGGTGATCCCCGATCAGATCGCGGACAACGTCGAGCAGTTCCGCTCCGTCTATGCCCGACACCATCTGTCGGGCCAGGTGTTCTTCGCGCACAAGGCCAACCGCTCCAGCGCCCTGCTGCGCCGGCTGGCCGCCACGGACGCCGGGGTGGACGTCGCGTCGCTGGGCGAGCTGCAGCACGCGCTCGGCGCCGGCTTCACCCCCGACCGCATCACGGCCACCGGGCCCAAGAACCCCGAGTTCCTGTGGCTGGCCGCCCGCACCTGCGTCACCGTCAGCGTCGACGGCCGCGCCGAGCTGGAGCAACTGGCGGCGCTGGTCCGCCGGTTCACACTGCCCCGGGTGCGGATTCTGCTGCGGCTGTCGGGGTTCGAGGCGTCCGGCGTCCGGGTGCTGAGCCGGCGCAGCCGGTTCGGTACGCCCGCGCAGGCGGTGAAGTCGCTGCTGGAGGCGGTCGAGGTGCACCGGGACGCGGTGGAGCCGGTGGGCGTGGCCTATCACCTGGACACCACCAGCCTCGACGAGAAGGCGACCGCGCTGGAGGGCTGCCTGCGGGTCCTGGAGGAGTGCCGTGACCGGGGGCTGCGTCCCCAAGTCGTCGACGTGGGCGGCGGGTTCGGGCTCGACTATCTGGCCGACGGCGAGCAGTGGCAGCGGTACACCAGCGCGCTCACCGACGCCGTCCTCGGCATCCGGCCGCCGCTGACCTGGGGCGGACACGGCTACGGGCTGCGCAACGAGGGCGGCACCCTGCGCGGCGCGCTCGGGCTCTACCCCGCCCACCGGCCGGTCGCCGGGGCGCGCTACCTCGACGAACTGCTGGCGCACCTCGCCCCGTCCCTGGGCGGCCGGCCGCTGGGCGCGCTGCTGGTGGAGCATCTGTACGACCTCTACACCGAGCCCGGGCGAGCCCTGCTGGATCAGTGCGGGCTGACCCTGGTGAAGGTGCTGGAGGTGCGCGAGCCGGAGTCCGGGGGCGAGCTGCTGGTACGGCTCGCGGCGAACGCGGGTGATGTGGGGCTGGAGGAGCACGGGGTCCTGCTGGACCCCGTCGTCGTCCCCCGCGTCGGCCGGGCTCCGGCCCGGTCCAAAACGGGCGAAGCCCCGGTCGCCGTCCATCTCTTCGGCAGCCTCTGCCTGGAGTCGGACCTGATCACCCGCCGCACGGTCTTCCTGCCGCGCCGGCCCGAGCCGGGTGACCTGATGGCGTTCGTGAACACCGCCGGCTACTGCATGGACTTTCACGCCACCCTGGCCCAGCGGCAGCCCGTCGCCCGCAAGGTCGCCGCCTGGCAGGGGGACGGCGCGTGGCACTGGTGCCTGGACGATCAGTACTGGCCGACCACCTCCGTGGGGGGAGCACAGTGAGGTACGACAGCATCACCGAGGCCATCGGCAACACCCCGTTGGTGCGCATCGACCCGGCCGTGCACGGCCTGCGCCACATCGACCTGTACGCCAAGCTGGAGCTGCTCAACCCGTTCGGCTCGGTCAAGGACCGGGCCGCGTGGAACATGGCGCGCCCGCACCTGGACTCCGCCGCGGCGCGGGGCAGCCAGGTCGTGGAGCTGTCCAGCGGGAACACGGCGAAGGCGCTGGCCGTGCTCGCCGGCATGCACGGCCTGACCTTCAAGAGCGTCACCAACCGGATGCGGATACCCGAGATCAAGGATCTGCTGCTGTTGCTCGGCGCGGAGATCGAGGAGCTGCCGGGCCAGAGCGAGTGCCTGGACCCGACCGCCACCGACGATCCGCTGACCCTGTTCCACCGGACGATCTCGGAGCAGGGCAGCGCGTATCTGCACACCGACCAGTACTTCAACCCGCGCAACACCGAGGCGCATCTGACCGGCACCGGCCCGGAGATCGTCAAGGATCTCGACGGCCGCGCCCCGGACTGGTTCGTCGCCTGCGTGGGCACCGCCGGATCCTCGACGGGGGTCGCCCGGGTGCTGCGGGAGAACGACCCCGCCGTGCGGGTCCTCGGGCTGGTGGCGGCCAAGTCCGACTTCATCCCCGGCATCCGCACCCTCGACGAGGCCCACGAGGTGGGCCTGTTCGACCCCGCCACCTACGACTCGATCGAGTCCGTCACCTCAGACGAGGCGATCGAGGGCATGCTCACCCTCAACCGCCGCTGCGGCATCCTGGCCGGCCCGACCGGCGGAGCAGCCTACTTCGGAGCGGTGCGCCGGCTGCGCGCCGCCGACGCCGATCTGACGGAGCGTCAGTCGGCGGTGTTCATCGTCTGCGACCGGGTGGAGAGCTATCTGAGCTACGTCCGCAAGCGGCGCCCCGACCTGTTCGGTCGCCCGGTGCGCACCAACGCGCCGGCCGACCTGACCGAGGACGAGGTGCGCACGGCCCCGTCCCTCGGCGTCGCCGAGGCCCGCGCCTGGATCGACACCGGCCGGCCGCTCGTGGTCGACCTGCGCAGCCCGTTCGCGTACGCCGCGCTGCACATCGACGGCTCGGTCAACATCGTCGACGAGGTCTTCGAGGAACTGCTGCGCGGCGGGCTGCCGTTCAGCCGCAGCCGCCCGGTGCTGCTGGCGTGTCCGGTGGGCGAGAAGTCCGCGCGCTACGCGGCGCTGCTGACCCGGATGGGCCACCCCGACGTGCGCAGCCTGGCCGGCGGGATCATCGCGTGGCGGGACGCGGGCGCGCCCCTGGTACGGGACTGACCACCATGACCACATCCGGGATCCGCGCCCAGGGCACCGCCGTGCTCACCGAACTGCGGGACTGGCAGCGGGCGTTGCGCGACCAGTTCCCCATCGTCACCGCCCACCCCGATCTCGCCTATCTGGACAGCGCGGCCACCGCCCAGAAACCGCGGGCTGTGCTCGATACGGCGCTGACCTACCTCACCACCACCAACGCCAACGCCGGACGCGGCACCTACCCCTGGGCCAACCGCAGCACCGCGCTGATCGAGGAGGCCCGCGAGCGGGTCAAGCGGTTCCTCGACGACCCCGCCCCGGAGCGCTCGGCCGTGCACTTCACCAGCGGCACCACCGAGGGGCTGCGCACCCTCGCCCGCGACTGGCTGCCCTCGTTCCTCTCCGACGGCGACGAGATCGTCGTCCCCGTCGCCGACCACCAGGCGAACATCGAGCCCTGGCTGGAGGCCCAGCGGCTGCTGGCCCGCCAGGGGGTGCGCGTCGAGGTCCGGCCGATGCCGTACCAGGCGGTCTCCGGCGACTACGACCACACGGCGCTCGCCGGACTGGCGGGCCCGCGCACCCGGTTCGTCGCCGTCACCCATGTCCACCACGTGTACGGCGGCGACATGAACGTCCACCGGATCCGCGAGGCGGTCGGTCCGGAGGCGGTCATCTGTCTGGACGCCGCCCAGAGCGTCGGGCACGTGCCGGTGTCGGTGGCCGGTCTGGACGTCGACTTCGTCGTCTTCTCCGGGCACAAGGCGATGGCCCTGCCGGGGACGGGCGCCGTGTGGGCGCGTCAGGCGCGCGGGCCGGTGTTCACCCCGGGCGGCTGGTCCGGCACGCCCAACACCGTGGGCATCGCCTCCCTGACCGCGGCCCTGGACTGGCTGGACGGCGCCGGTGTCGACCGGATCGAACAGTGGACGGTGGCGCTCGCGGCCCGGCTCACCGACGGGCTGCGCCGGCTGGACTCCTACGAGATCCTCGGCTGCCAGACCAGTCTCGCCGCCGACTCACCCGTCCAGCAGCGCCGCGGGATCGTCACCTTCCGGCACCGCGCCGTCGACTCCGGCGACCTCGGGTTCATCCTCTTCAGCCACGGCTTCATGGTCCGCTCCGACCAGCACTGCCAGGGCGACGCGGGCGAGCGCACCGGCTCCGTCCGGGTGAGTCTGCATGTCTACAACGAGGTGGCGGAGATCGACCGGCTGCTGTCCGTCCTGGCGTCACTGGAGTGAGTGATGCCGCACTCGAACGCGTAATGGGAACCGTTTTCATCTGTAGACTCGAGGTACGAACGGGACATCGGGTGCGAGACGGTGAGGTGGCACGACCCCATGGGACTGAGCCTGGCGACGGCGGAACGATGGGTGGAGCGCTGGGAGCGCCAGCAGCAGCGGTACGCCATCGACCGCGAAGAGCGCTTCACCGTCATCGCCGACGTCGTCGAGCACGTCACCGCCGGACGCCCGGGCCGCCCGCTCGTCGTCGACCTCGGGTGCGGCCCCGGCTCGCTCGCCGCCCGGCTGGCCCGCCGGCTGCCGTCCGCCGAGATCGTCGGCGTCGACCGGGACCCGCTGCTGCTGGAGCTGGCCCGGACCCACCACCCGGACGCCGCCCGGTACGTCGACGCGGAGATCGACGCACCGGGCTGGACCGAGGCCCTGGCGCTCGACCGCCCGCTGGACGCGGCCGTGTCCACGACCGCCCTGCACTACCTGACCCCGGACGCGTTGCGGCGCACCTACCGGCGGCTCGCCGAACTCCTGCGGCCCGGCGGGGTCCTCGTCAACGGCGACCACCTGCCGCACGACGACCCCGGGCTCGCGGAGATCTCCGACGCGGTGGGCAGCCGGCACGCCGAGCGGCAGCGGGCCTGGCCTCAGGAGGACTGGACGTCCTGGTGGACGGCGGTCGCCGAGGACCCCGAACTGACCGACCTCCTCGCCGAACGCCGCAGCCGCGAACCCTCCCCCGGCACCCCCGAACCCGCCCCCCTCTCCCTCGCCGCGCACGTCCGGCTGCTGCGGCAGGCGGGGTTCCGGCAGGCGGGCGCGGTCTGGCAGTACGGCGACAGCCACGTGGTCGTCGCGATCCGCTGACTCAGGGCCGCCCGGACAGCGGGCACGCGGTCAGCAGGTCCGCGGCGTCCGCCCCGGCGGGCCGGGCGACCGTCCCGGAGGCGGGTGGCCGGTGCCCCGCGGCGAGCCAGTCCTCCAGCGCGGTGAACGCCGAGCGGTGGCAGGGGGTGAGCGGGCGCAGCCGGTCCGGGAAGGCGTCGACGAGGCTGTCGGTGTGGGTGCCGCCCTCGATCCGGTAGTAGCGGTGCAGCCCGCCGCGCCCGGCGTCGTCGACCATACGGGCGTAGACGTCCGAGTCCCGGCCGATCGGGAGGAGCACGTCGAGGGTGCCGTGCAGGGTGATCAGCGGCTTGCCGATCCGCCCGGTGAGCGCGATCCGCTCCACGGCGCGGCGGACCTCGTCGGGGCGCGCCGCGTAGTCGTAGTCGGCGTCGCAGGCCGGGGTGCCCGGCGCGCAGTACGGCGTTCCGGCCTCCGTCGGGCCGTCGTAGCCGGGGTCGATCTCCTCGCGGTAGACGCGCTGCGTCAGGTCCCAGTAGACCTGGTGGTGGTACGGCCACAGGAACTCCGAGCCGGCCGGGAAGCCCGCGGTGTGCAGGGCGGCCCGCGCCCGCTCGGCGTCCGGGCCGTCCGCCGCGTACACGGGGTAGGCGCGCAGCGCCTCGGGCAGGAAGTGCAGCAGGGTGGGTCCGTCGGCGCGCCAGAGGGTGCCCTCCCAGTCCACTCCCCCGTCGTAGAGCTCGGGATGGTTCTCGAGCTGCCAGCGCACCAGATAGCCGCCGTTGGACATGCCGGTCACCAGGGTGCGGGCCGGCGGGCGCAGATAGCGCTGGGCGACGGCCGCACGGGCGGCCCGGGTGAGCTGGGTGAGCCGGTGGTTCCACTCGGCGATGGCGTCGCCCGGCCGCTTCCCGTCCCGGTGGAAGGCGAGGCCGGTGTTGCCCTTGTCCGTGGCGGCGTACGCGTAGCCACGGGAGAGGACCCAGTCGGCGATGGCCCGGTCGTTGGCGTACTGCTCGCGGTTGCCCGGGGTGCCGGCCACGACAAGGCCGCCGTTCCAGCGGTCCGGCAGGCGCAGCACGAACTGGGCGTCGTGGTGCCAGCCGTGGTTGGTGTTGGTGGTAGAGGTGTCGGGGAAGTAGCCGTCGATCTGGATGCCCGGGACGCCGCTCGGCACCGTGAGGTTCTTCGGGGTGAGGCCGGCCCAGTCGGCGGGGTCGGTGTGGCCGGAGGCGACCGTTCCGGCCGTGGTCAGCTCCTCGAGGCAGGCCGCCTTCTGGTGTTCGGCGCCCGGCACGCGGACGTGGGTCATGCGTGGGCAGGGGCGTGTGCCGTCGGCGGACGTGGACGTGGCCGTTGTCGTGGTCCTGGTCGTCGCAGCGGTCGTGACCGTCGCCGCGGTGGCCATCGTCGTCGGCGTGGAGGCGAAGAGAGCGAGGGCGGCGAGAGCGGCGGCCGGTACGCCCCGTCGCCGGAAACGTGGTGTGGAGCCGCGGGCGAGACGCATCGGGTGCCTCCGGGATCGAGTGCCTGGGATGCGCGGGAGGTTAGGCCGCCCGGAGCGGGCGTGACCATGGAGGGTCGGCACATATGTCGCTCGCTCAACCTGGTTGCGCAGCCTATGCCTTGGAGCTGGGGCCGCACCGATGATGCCGCCCACTCGTCCATCGCATCGCATCGCAGCAGGGAGGCAGTCGCCATGAGACAGCCGCATCACCCCACGAAGGGCCGCCGCCTCATGGGCGGCGTCCGCCGCCGGCTCGCCGCAGCGGCGGGCGCACTGGCCCTCACCGCCGGCCTGGTGGCCCTGGGTCCGCCCGCCTCCGCCGCGGGCCTGACCCAGGTCACCGGTTTCGGCACCAATCCCGGCAACCTCGCCATGTACGCCTACGTCCCCGACGCCCTGCCCGCCGGCGCCCCGCTCGTGGTGGCGCTGCACGGCTGCACGCAGAGCGCGAGCGACTACTACGGCCACTCGGGCTGGCCGGCCCTCGCCGACCGGCACCGTTTCGCGGTGGTCTTCCCCCAGACCGGCGCCGCCAACAACGCCAACTCCTGCTTCAACTGGTTCGAGCCGGGTGACAGCACGCGCGGCCGGGGCGAGGCGCTGTCGATCCGGCAGATGGTCGACAAGGCGGTCGCCCTGTACGGCAGCGACCCCCGGCGCGTTTACGTCACGGGCCTGTCGGCGGGCGGTGGCATGACGGCGAACCTGCTCGCCGCGTACCCCGAAGTCTTCGCGGGCGGGGCCATTGCCGCCGGGCTGCCCGCCCGCTGCGCCGACAACGTGACCGCCGCGTACACCTGCATGTACAGCCCGCCGGACCGGACCCCGGACCAGTGGGGTGACCTGGTGCGTGCCGCCGCTCCGGCCGGGACCACCTCGTGGCCGCGCGTGGCGATCTGGCAGGGCACGGCCGACACCACGGTCCGGCCCGCCAACGCGACCGAACTGCGTGACCAGTGGACCGACGTGTGGGGCATCGGCCAGACCCCGACCCGCACCGAGAGCCTGCCCGGCTCCACCACGCGGAGCGTCTACGCCGACGCCTCCGGGCGCCCCGTGGTCGAGGTGTACTCGATCGCCGGCATGGGACACGGGCTCGCGGTCGACCCGGGCAGCGGCCCCGAGCAGTGCGGCACGGCTGGCACGTACTACCTCGACACCATCTGCTCCAGCCATCACACCGTCCGCTTCTGGGGGCTCGACCGCGGCAGCGGCGACGGCGGCACCGGGGCGCTGCCCGCCCCCACCGGGCTGACCGTCACGGCCACCACCGACTCCACGGTCACCCTGCGCTGGAACGCGGTCGCCGGAGCGGCCTCGTACCAGGTCTTCCGCGACGGGACGAAGGTGGCCGGCACCGCGTCCACCGGCCACACCGACAGCGCTCTGGCCACCGGCACGACGTACCGCTACACCGTGGCCGCCGTCGACTCCGCGGGCGCCCCGGGCGCGGCCTCCGCCGCGGTGACCGCCACCACCACCGGCTTCACACCCACCTGCCACACGGCGAGCAACTACGACCACACCGTGGCCGGACGGGCCTACGCGAGCGGCGGCCAGACCTACGCCAAGGGCTCCGACCAGCCCATGGGTCTGTGGAACACCTTCGTCACGAGCACGCTGAAGCAGACCTCGCCCGGCTACTACGTGATCGCCGACTGCTGACCGGCCGGCGTCAGCGGCGGGAGGCGCGGGGCGCGGGCGGCGTGACCCGCACCCGCTGCTCCTGCGGCACGTTGTCGATGTCGTCGAGCTGCGCGACGATCGTGGCGCGCAGTTCGTCGTAGTCCTCGAAGGAGTAGTCGTTGAACAGTGTGTAGCCCGTCCACATCAGGTTGGCGCACACCCGCGCGGGCACCCGGCCGGTTCGGGCGCCCATGCCGACCAGCGCCACGGACTCGATGCTGCCGGGCTTCTCGTCGTTCTGCTGGTGGATCGCCTGGAACGCGGCGGCGCACGCCAGCGCCACGTTCAGGGTCTCGCTGACGTTCTGCGAGGACGTCTCCATCGTGGGCGTCGAGATCAGGTACTCGGGGGTGACGGCTCCCGACGGGACGCAGACCGCGCTGCCCACCGGGAGGCTCCCCGCGAACCGGTCCCGGATCGCGCGCTGCACGCGCAGCTGTATGCCCGCCCCGAGGTGGCGCTTGATCGCCGCGTCGACGCCGCCGTCCATCCGGCCCCGGGAGTTGGTGGGGCTCACCCAGGCGTCGACCTTCTCGTCGAGGATCGAGCCCCTGCGGATCTCGATCCCGGGGGTGTCGGCGAACGCCGCCCGCCATGCCTCCACCACCTGCGTGTTGATGTCGGTCAGCACGACCCTCAGCGGCGGCTGCACACGGTTCACGGTCACGACGCACTCCCATCGGGATAGGGCACTTCCACTGCTCGGGACGCTACCGCCCCCCACTGACAACGCCGTTGGGAGCGGTGCTGTCAGACCCCGCTGTTAGCCTCCCGGCCATGATCGATGCCGAGACCCCCGGTCAGCCCGACCCGAACGACCCGCTGGCCCTCACCGAACTGTTCCAGGGCGGCGGCGAACCGTGGCTTCCGCTGCTCAAGCCGGTCATCGAGGCGCAGCCGGACGCGGCGGCGTTCATCGGCCCGGGCCGCGGCCAGGACGTCGTGCCGGTCCGCGAGCTGACCTTCCAGGCGCTCAAGCCCCATCCGCCGCACAAGTGGAAGGTCGTCGTCTTCGGGCAGAACCCGTATCCGCGGCCCGAGAGCGCCACCGGCATCGCCATGTTCGACAACACCTTCCACGACTGGAAGGACAGCCAGTTCGGCCGGGTCGTCAGCATCCGCTGCATCATCAAGGCGGCGGCGATGTGGAAGTACGGCATACCCAAGAAGACGCCGATCGCCGACATCCGGGCGCTGCTCGCGCAGCAGGAGACCGTCCGGCCGCCGGAGTGGTTCCAGGCGATGCTGACGCAGGGCGTGCTGCTGCTGAACGCGGCGCTCACCGCGAGCAGCGACGGGCCGCGGGGCGGCGCGGAGCCGCACACCGCGTTCTGGCGTCCGGTCGCCGAGCGGATCGTCGAGGAGATCCTGAAGGCCAAGCAGGGCGCCGACGAGGAGGACCGCGGTGTCGTCTTCGCCTGGTGGGGGGCGCACGCCCGCAACCTGAAGAAGGTCGTGCTGCGGCTCCAGGAGAAGTACCCGGACGTCGAGGTCCGGCACATCGACCACTGCAACCCCGCCGCGCAGGGCGACATCTTCTGCGACGGCGACCACTTCGGGGTGGTGAACGACGCGCTCGCGTCGCTGGGCGCCGAGCCGGTCGACTGGCTGCCGAGCACGGGGTGGAACACGTCGGCGGCACAGACCGGCGGGGGCGGCGGTGACGTCGCCGAACGCATGGGGGCGTTCATCGCGTCCACGATGGAGCTGCACCAGCTGTATCTGGAGCGGCTGGCGAGCGTCAAGGACGAGGGGCTCGCCCTTCCGGCGATCACCGGGGTGTTCGACACGCCGCTGATGGACTTCCGCGACGCCGTCGCCCCGGTCGCGAAGCTGCTGCCGGGGCTCGACCGGCACATCCAGCGGTCGTACGAGTTCGGCAAGGCGCGGGCGGACGAACCGACCGGGGCCGGTCTGTCCGCCGACGCCATCGCCGCGCTGTACCTGTACACCTGCGAGTCCGCGTTCTACCGGGAGATCAACGCCGTCCTGCGCTCCGCGGACCGGAGCAGGGTGGTGCCGTATCTGCCGTATCTGCGGCTGCTGTTCGCGGCGGTGGCGGAGCTTCCCGTGCGCACCGAGCCGCTGTGGCGCGGGGTGTCGCTCGATCTGCGGGCCCAGTATCCGGTCGGGCGGACCGTGACCTGGTGGGGTGTGTCCTCCTGCACGTCCGAACCGGGCGTGGCGCGCGGGTTCCTCGGCAGCCGTGGCAAGCGGACGCTGTTCGAGGTGGTCCCGGCCCGTGCCGTGGGGATCCGCAGCTTCTCCGCGTTCACCGGCGAGGAGGAGTTCCTGCTCCTGCCGGGCACCCAGCTGAAGGTGACGGACGTGCGGACCGAGCGCGGCGGGCTGTGCACCGTGCGGCTGATCGAGCTGGAGGCGGAGCCCCTGGTGTCCTGAGCGGCGGGAGGCGGGGCCTCAGGTGTCCTGAGCTGCGGGAGGCGGTTCAGCGCCAGTCGCCGGTCAGCCAGGCGAGGAGTCGGGGGTGGGAGGAGCCGTCGCAGTCGACGAGCACGGCGGTGTCGACGACCTTCACGGTGAACACCGCGTCGGCGGTCCGGGAGAGATCGTCGGTCAGCTCGGCGGGCTCGCCGATCAGCGGCGGTTCCTCGATCGCGATGCCGGGGTCGGGTGTGTCGCAGCCGACGCCGGGGAGCGGCTGGCCGAGATACCAGCCGCCGAGGAAGACGGCGTACAGCACCGCGGTGGCGCCCAGGCGGCGCGGAGTTATCCAGGATGGCACCCAACCAGTCTTCCAGACAGCGGAGTTGGGTGAGCGGCCGGGCGGCCCGTGGCGGTCGCGGGCCAGCGCGGGCCCCGTGGCGGGCGCCCGCAAGCGGCACCGAAGCTGATCGCCACCACCCCACGGTGTGGTTGAAGTTGCATCGATTCCGGGGGCCGTTCGGGAGATGCACGCGTCCGGATTCGGGCGCACGATGGGAAAAGAGCACTGCAAGGCGAGCAGACCATGAGCGGGCACCATTCGGCGACCGTGGGATGCCCCGATCTCCCGAGGCGGGCAGAGCGGCGCGCCGGCGGATGTCCGCCGTGGCCGCTCTGCCTTGTCCGCGCAGCGCCCCGCAGGGCCGAACGCCCTGCCCCCGGCGGCCACGCCGGGACTCGTCACGCGGCGCCCGTCCGACCTTTCGATCACCGGAGAGCCGAGATGACCGTGTTCTTCTTCGACATCGGGGCGACGTTGGCGGATGTCAGTGTCGAGGCCGACGGCTCCCTGCGCCTTCAGGTCCGGCCTCGTGTCCCGGACGTACTGCATGACCTTTCGGGGGCACGCAAGGGCATCCTCTCCGACCCGGGCCCGGGCGAGGAGGCGCGAGCGCGGGCGGCGGCAGCCCTCGACGCGGCCCTCGGCGACCACTTCACGGACACCCGCCTCCTCCACTGGGGGCCCAAGACCTCCCGCGCGATCTTCGACGAGGCGGTGGCGAGCGCGGGCGGGGCGGCCGGGGACGAGGTCGGTGTCTTCGTCGGGGAGGATGCCGACGAGCGGGCCTTCGCCCGGCAGGCCGGTCTGCGCACGGCGGCGCATCCGGTGTTCGCGCGGGCCGCCGCCGAGGACCGCCCCGTCTTCTGGACGTGGCTCGGGGTGCCGGAGGGCAGGAGCCTGGCCGACCTGGCGGAGGCCGTCGACGGCACGGAGGCCGTTCCCGTGCACGTCCCCTCCCCCGGGCTGGTGCTGGCCATGGCGACCTCGCTCGGCGTCGAGGACCTGCGGCGCGGCGGGTTCACAGCCGATGTGCGCGAACAGGTGGAGGACACGGCGGCGTTCCTGGTCCGCGACGACCGGCCGGTCTCGGTCCCCGAGTCCTTCGCCGGGTCCTCGGACGCGTCGAGGGCGGCGGCCGAGGCCTCCGCGCGCGCGGCGGCGGCGTACGGCTTCCTCACCGGCGGACTGCCGGGGGACGCACCGCCGCCGGTGTCGCTGGGGGCCGCGCCGGGCGGCGTCTACATCGCCGCACCGGCCGGTGTCCCGGTCGAGGACCTGCACCCGCCGGGCGCGAAGCCCGGGCACGTCGAGCGTCTGCTCCCCGACCCGGCGCTGCTGTCGCGCCCCGGGGTGGCGCAGGCGCGGGACCTCGCCGAAGGGCCGGCCGAGGGGTTCGCCGACGGCCGCCCCTCCCCGCGGGTCATGGCCGCGGTGAGCGCCGCCGTGACGCCGGACGCCCTGCGGGCCCATGTGGCGCGGATCTCCGGGGCGAGCCCGCTCGTGGACGGCGAGGAGCTGAGGGTCCGCAGCCGTGACGCGGCCGCGGACGACAACCAGCGTGTGGTCGACGCCCTCGCCGACCGGTTCCGCGGTCTGGGCCTGGCCGTCCGCCGGCACGAGTTCACCTGGCACGGGCACCGTTTGTCCAACGTGGAGGCGGAGCACCGCGTCGAGGGCGCCGACTCCACCGTCCTCGTCACGGCCCATCTCGATTCGACCGCGTCGAGCGGCGACTTCACCGACGAGAACGGCGAGCCACGCCCCTACGACCCGGCGGCGGATCCCGCTCCGGGCGCGGACGACGACGGCAGCGGCACCGCGGCGGTCCTGGCCGCGGCCGAGAGCCTGCGGGCGCTCGTCGCCGACGGGGGCACACCGACGAGGAACGTGCGCTTCGTCCTGTTCAACGCCGAGGAGCAGGGGCTCGTCGGCAGCAAGTTCTACGCCCGCGCCGCCGCGGCGAGGGGTGAGGCCATCGTCGGTGTCTTCCAGATGGACATGATCGCCGGCTTGCAGGACGGCAGCGCGCCGAGGATGGAGATCCACGCCGGCTCACGGGTGCCCGGCCCGGTCGTCCACGCGTCCGACGCGCTCGGCGGCCTCGTCGCGCACACCACCGAGGCCATCGCCCCCGAGTTCACGGTCCAGCAGCTCACCGGCCCCGACGATCCGGCGGTCGGGCGCAGCGACCACGCGAGCTTCCACGAGCGGGGGTGGGCGGCCGTCGCCGTGTCCGAGGACCTCTTCTCGACCCCCGACGGGGCGCCCGGCACCGGCACCCGGCAGTACCACACGCCCGGCGACACGCTGTCGGACGTGGACCACGACGCGGAGTTCGCGGCCACGATCGCCCGCTGTGTCACGGCGACCGCGCTGACGGTCGCGGGTCTGTGACCGGGGACCGGCGGTCTCGATCCCGTATCCGCAACCCGAGCACGAGGACCACACCATGACCGAGCTGATCGACAAACGGGATCTGGACTACGACCGGCTGGCGACGGTCGGCGGGGCGGAGGCGTTCCTCGACACGACCGAGCGGGTGGCGGCCGAGGTGGACCACACCCTCGTCGCCGAACCCGGCAAGGTGAACCGCTTCACCGGCCATCTCACCGAACTCAGGGTGGAGGGCGCTCCCGGGCTCACCGAGGAGCCGGGCGCGCGGACCACGGAGGCCGACTACACGGCTCAGGCCAGGAGTTACCTGGCGTCGGTGGCGGAGGTGATGGGCTTCGCGTCCGACGAGCCCGCCGAGTTCGTGGCCGACCCCCGGGTGACCGCCACCAGCGAGGGCATGCGGGTGGTCAGCCTCCAGCAGGTGCACAACGGCATCGAGGTGTGGGGGATGGCGCCGAAGGTGTGGCTGCGGGAGGACGGCACGGTGGACCGGGTGGTCGGCGACACGGTGAGCGTGCCGGTGAACGTCCCGGCCGTCCCGGCGGTGCCGGTCGAGGCGGCGCTGGCCGTCGCGGCGGCGAAGGCGGCGGCGCCCCGGACGCTCGAAGGGCCCTTCGGCGAGGACGAGTTGCCCGCCCTGGACATATCCGGCGGCTTCGAGCGGCTGACGCACCACGCGCTCAACGACCAGCCGATGACGTTCACCCAGGGAGCGTTCGACGAGGCCGTCCCGGCCCGCCTGGTGTACCTCTACATGGGCGGCGACGTCCGGCTGGCCTGGGAGTTCACCTTCTCCCGGGCCCATCTCGCCGTGCAGTACCAGGCGCTGGTGGAGGCCGACGGCCGTGCGCGGGACAAGAACGCGCCGGAGATCCTGTACTTCCAGGACGTGGCGAACCGCGTCGTCGAAGGGCGGGTCTGCCGGCGCAATCCGGCCGAGAGCGGCTTCGACCGGGTGCCGTTCCCGCTGCCGCTGAGCGAGTATCCGACCGAGGTGCCCGCCGACCCGCTCCCCGGGTTCCCCGGGCCGTGGACGGGGTTCCAGAACGGGCACGTGGCGACCGTCGGCAACAACGTGGTGGCCGTCGACGGGGCCAGCGGGCGGACCTTCGAGATCACCACGGACCCGCAGGGCAACGCCGTGTTCGACCCGCCGCCCGACTCGCCCGAGCAGTTCGTCACCAACATCTTCTTCTTCTGCAACTACCTGCACGACTTCTTCATGACGCTCGGCTTCACGGAGAAGCACGGCAACTTCCAGACGACGAACGTGTCCGGGGAGGGCGCGGGCGCCGACCCCGTCCGGGCCTTCGCCCATCCGCAGCCGGTCCTCGGCACGGCCAACATGGCCACCCAGGCCGACGGCCGGGCGGCGGTGATGAACATGGGCCTGGTCCGCTCCACCGGCCGGCACACGGCGCTCGACGGAGACGTCGTGGTGCACGAGTTCGTGCACGGGGTGTCCAACCGGCTCGTGGGCGGTCTGCACGACGCGGAGGGGCTGCGGGAGCGTCAGTCCCGCGCGATGGGCGAGGGCTGGTCGGACTTCTTCGCGCTCACCACCCGCAACTGCTCGCAGGAGCCGGAACGGGTCGTGGTCGGCAACTGGGTGATCGACGACCCGGGCGGCATCCGCCAGCGGCCCTACGACGCGTCGTACCCGGGCGGCTTCGGAGACATCGGCAAGGGCCCCGGCGAACTCGCGGACGACCTGGACTACACGAAGATCCACAACGTCGGCGAGATCTGGTGCGCGACGCTCCTGGAGATGACCCGCCGGATCACCGCCGCGCTGGGCGACAAGGAGCGCGCCTACCGGGTGACGTGGCAGGCGGTCGTCGACGGTCTGAAACTCACCCCGAAGAACCCGAGCTTCCTCACCGCCCGCGACGCGATCCTGCGCGCCCTGCGGGAACTGCGGGGCAGTCGCCTCTCCGAAGGCGAGTATGAGGCGGTCCGGCAGGCCGCGTGGGAGTCGTTCGCGAAGTTCGGCATGGGCTTCGACGCGTTCTCCCCGACCGCGTCCTTCAGCGGCTGCCGGGCGGGCACGCGGATGCCGCCGCCCGGCCACGAGGACTAGGGGGTGTCTCGTCGATCAGGCCGGATCAGCGAGCGGCGTCTGGTGCCGTGCATCGCAAGGCGGAGGAGGGAGTCGATGCGATGGGGGTGC